>NZ_JBQFOU010000004.1:0-367677 GCF_056533845.1 Ruegeria sp. F5
CAGCACACGCCGATCATCTACACGTGGTTTGCCATGGGACTTCGGAAAGTAAGGCTCCAAACGCGCCATCTGCGCATCATCCAACCAATATGGATCGCTCATATCACCGCTCGATTTTCGACCGGTGAATCACGCCGACATACAGAAATCAATGGGTCCTGACCCTAGGTCTTGTAACGCAAAGAGCGCACCTTGTGACCTTTCTCGATCTTTCCGATCATTTTGTGTTTCGGAGGTCATCAATTCTACAGCCTGCAGTGCCGTCTCTTTTCGAAGTCGCGCCTCTGCATCTCTCTGAATCGCTAATGAACGCGCGTCAATTGAGTGTTTAAGGCCCAAGCCAATAGCGCTAATTGATGTCGTCAAAAGCGCCCCTCCAAGCCCAACTGTTGCCGCGATGACTCTAGGGCTGGTGAATTCTGAAGTAGGGTCAAAAACTCCTATCCACCAGAGCGCTAAAATGTACAAAGCTGGGCCCATCAATATTACAGCCCATATCTGCATTAATGGCTCTCTTAGATTTTTAAGCAGCTTCTTTGCGGTTTTGGCATCCAACTCCGATCTCCAAATCTAAATTTTAATTATTATCCTGACAGTAAAGTTTCCGAAAATAGGTAAAGAGTAATTTGGGCACCGCGATGCGTTGCAACCTTAAAGAGGTTAAGTTTAGTCTTTTTTCATACAATTGTAAAATAACAGCGTGACACGTCACAACGAAACTGCAGCAAATTTATCCACCTACCCCTCCCCCCGCACCAGCACATCCAGCATCCCCGAGATATCCTCGATCTCTTCCGCGATCACGTGGATGACCGCGTCGGCCTTCTGCATCCGCCCCGTCACGCGCAGCAACCGCCCCGAAATCACCGCGCGGCGGAACTGCTCATAGATTTTGCGCCAGACCACGACGTTGACGATGCCGGTCTCATCCTCAAGCGTAACGAAGATCACCCCCTTGGCCGTCCCCGGCCTCTGCCGCAGGATCACCAGCCCGGCCACCGTCACCCGCGCGCCCTCGGGCGGATTATCCAGCCGGTTGGCGGGCAGACAGGCAGGCGGGTGTGGCCAGTCCCGGTTTGAAACTGCGGGGCGAACAGGGGCAACAAGCATGAGAACAAAAATAGAACAAACCGTAAGAAAGTCCAGAGGCGGCGCGATGAGTCGCAAATGAGGCTGGTCAGACCCCAATGCCTTGACTAAACACCATTTCGAACATCGCAAAAGGAAGACGCAAGCAATGGCAAAGATCACCTATGTCGAGCACGGCGGTACCGAACACACTGTCGAGGTCGCCAACGGACTGACCGTCATGGAAGGGGCCCGTGACAACAACATCCCCGGCATCGAAGCCGATTGCGGCGGCGCCTGCGCGTGTTCGACCTGCCACGTCTATGTCCACCCCGACTGGGTCGAGAAAATCCCGGCCAAGGACGACATGGAAGAGGACATGCTGGACTTTGCCTATGAGCCCGACCCCAACCATTCGCGCCTGACCTGCCAGATCAAGGTTACGGATGAGCTGGAAGGGCTGGTCGTTCAAATGCCGGAAAAACAGATCTGATGCTTGCGAAAGCGCCGCGCCTGTCCGCTTGCCTGTGGCAACGTTGGGCACGCGGCGCGGGCCTGGTGTTGGGCATATGGCTCGGCTGGCTGACCGTGGCTGAAGCCTGCAGAATCCCACCCCACCATCGGGGAATTGCGAACGGCTCATACGTCGTCACACCCGGCTGCACCGGCGACCAGTTCGTCGCCTGCCCAGGACAGTTCATTTCGGCAGCATGGTACAGCCAAGAAACCAGCCGCTACCCACATGGCGTTCTCGGGGATACCATCGAGTACACCGGGCTCAACGTATACTCCAGTGCGCCATACACAGACTCTTGTGGAACAAAACTCGTCCATTTGGACGAGTTTCACGTCTTCGAAGATATCGCCCCGAGGCTTGTCGATCTGGATGGGGACCAAAGCGCGGAAATCATCACTGTTCGCAGTCACGCTGAAAAAGGCGCGCAACTCGCGATTTATGCCGACCGGGGCGACTACAAGCTCAAACTCATTGCCGCGACACCCTACATCGGAACAAAGAACCGCTGGCTCGCCCCAATCGGCGCAGCCGACCTGGACGGCGACGGCAATATCGAGATCGCCTATATCGACCGCCCGCATCTTGCAAAAACCCTGCGCATCTGGCGGTTCATCGATGGAGCCTTAACAGAAAACGGCAACCTAACCGAAATCGCCTCCCTCTCCGATTTGACCAACCACAAGATCGGCGAGGATTTCATCTCCGGCGGCATCCGAACGTGCGGTGACACTCCCGAGATGATCCTCGTGAACGGCAACTGGACCCGCATCATCAGCGTCTCGTACCAAAACGGCTGGACCAAAACCGATCTCGGCCCGTTCAACGGCCCCGACAGCCTGACCAGCGCCCTCAACTGCTGATCCGCACTTCATCTGTCCATAAATATCCTGGGGGTGAGGCCACAGGCCGAGGGGGCAAAGCCCCCTGACCCGATCAGCCGATCAAAGCGCCCGCCAGCCGATATCGCGACGAAAAAACCCTTCGGGCCAGTCGACGCCATCCACCATCGCATAAGCCCGGTCGCGCGCATCCTGCAGCGTCGCGCCCCGCGCTGTCACGTTCAGAACCCGTCCCCCCGACGCCTGAACCTGACCATCAGCCGCTTTGGTCCCGGCATGAAACACCATGTTGCTGCTGTCTTCAGGAATCCCCTCCAGCCCCCTGATAACAGAGCCTTTCTCGTACGAGCCCGGATACCCTTTCGCAGCCATCACAACCGTCATGGCATGGTCATCCGCCCAGTTCACGCGCATTTCGCCCAAGCGGCCCTCGGCGGCGGCGTGCATCAGGTCCATCGCCTGCGCGCCCAGGCGCATCATCAGCACCTGACATTCCGGATCGCCAAAACGGACATTGTATTCCACCAGCCTCGGCTGCCCGTCCTTGATCATGAGGCCGGCATAAAGAACGCCCTGAAATGGCATCCCCCGCCCATTCATCTCGGCAATGGTCGGGCGCACGATTTCGTCCATCGCGCGGGCTTCGATCTCGGCGCTCAGCACCGGTGCCGGGGAATAAGCCCCCATGCCCCCGGTGTTCAGGCCGGTGTCGCCCTCTCCCACCCGCTTGTGGTCCTGCGCGGTGCCGACGGACAGGATGTCTTCACCATCGCACAACACGAAAAGCGAGGCTTCCTCGCCATCCATGAACTCTTCGATCACGACCTCGGCCCCGGCCCCACCAAACGCGCCGCCGAACATGTCATCAATAGCGTCCAAGGCGGTTTGCTCGTCCATCGCCACGATCACGCCCTTGCCTGCAGCCAGACCGTCAGCCTTGACGACAATCGGCGCGCCCTGTTCGCGGATATAGGCCTTGGCCGGTTCCGCTTCGGTAAACCGCGCATAGGCCGCTGTCGGCGCGCCCGAAGCGTCACAGATTTCCTTGGTAAAGCTTTTTGACGCTTCCAACCGCGCTGCCTCGGCCGAGGGGCCAAAGACCAGCACGCCCGCCTCGCGCAGCCGATCTGCCACGCCTGCCGCCAGGGGCGCTTCGGGGCCGACGATCACAAAGTCGATTGCGTTTTCCTCGGCAAAGCTGACCACCGCCCCGCCGTTTTCGATATCCAAAGACGCGCAGTCGGCGATCTGTGCAATCCCTGCATTTCCCGGCGCCACGATCAGACGGTCGCATTTGGGGTTCTGCATCACCGCCCAGGCCAGGCTGTGCTCGCGCCCGCCACTGCCGAGAATAAGGATGTTCATGGGGTCGTCTCCGATCTGCTTGGCCTCGCTTGCCGCGCGTTCTAAGCTGGCCGGGCATTTGATACAAGGCGCTGAAATGTCCGACCTGCTTGACGACCCGATCCCGGGCCAAAATACCCCTGAATACACCGTCTCGGACATCTCGGGCGAGGTGAAACGCACGCTGGAAGGCACATTCGGGCGAATCCGTGTGCGGGGCGAGGTCGGGCGCGTGTTCAAGGCGCGGTCGGGCCATCTGTATTACGACATCAAGGATGATCGGAACGTTCTGGCCTGCACCACATGGAAGGGTCAGATCGCGGGCTTGTCGGTGGTGCCGGAAGAAGGGCTCGAGGTCGTGGTCACCGGGCGCCTGACCGCATTCGGCGCGCAGTCCAAATACAACCTGAATGTCGACGAGGTCGCCGTCGCCGGGCAAGGCGCGCTGATGGCATTGCTTGAAAAACGCAAGAAACAGCTTGAATCCGAGGGCCTGTTCGCACCCGAGCGCAAGAAACCCCTGCCCTACCTACCGCAGATCATCGGCGTCGTGACGTCTCCGTCAGGCGCCGTGATCCGCGACATCCTGCATCGCCTGCGCGACCGGTTTCCCCGCAAGGTGCTGATCTGGCCAGTTGCCGTTCAGGGCGCGAATTGCGCCCCCGAGGTGACACGCGCCATCGAAGGTTTCAACGCGCTGACGCCGGGTGGTGCCCTGCCACGGCCAGATCTGATTATCGTCGCGCGGGGCGGCGGGTCCATCGAAGACCTTTGGGGGTTTAACGAAGAAAGCGTGGCCCGCGCTGCGGCGGCATCAGCCATCCCCTTGATTTCAGCCGTCGGGCACGAGACGGACACGACCCTGATCGACTTCGTCTCGGACCGCCGCGCGCCGACGCCCACCGCTGCGGCGGAACTGGCGGTGCCGGTGCGAATGGAACTGCTGGCCTGGACCGGCGAACAGGGCGCGCGCCTGTCCCGTGCCGCCGCCGACGCCGTGCAACGCCGATCTCAGCGCCTGCGCGACCTGTCCCGCGCCTTGCCACGGCCCGACAGTTTGCTGGAAAGCCCCCGCCAACGGCTTGATCTTATTGCAGACCGCCTGACACCGGCACTGGATCGTGGAGTTCAAAACCGCCGTCTGCAAATGGTGAAGCTTTCCGCCCATCTGCGCCCCTCAACCCTGCGCAACCTCGTCACCGCCCGGCAGGAGGCACTGCGCAACCTGTCCTCGCGGCTGTCCTTGCGCCCGATTCAGCGCGAAATCAAACAGCAGAGCCAGAGCATCTCCCGCCTGACCGACCGTCTGAACACCGCGCAAACCTCGCGGCTGGACCGTCTGCGGCAACAGCTTGAGGCCACCGACCGCCTGCACGAAACCCTCAGCTACAAGGCGACGCTGGACCGGGGCTATGCAGTCGTACGCGCCGAAGGAGAGGTCATTACCACCAAAGCCATGGCCGCAGGGCATCCGGTTCTGGAAATTGAATTCGCCGATGGCCGCCTGAAAACCGGCGCGTCGGCCAAGGCCCTGCCCCGGAAACCCAAGCCTGACGCGCCCGATCAGGGCTCTTTGTTCTGAACCATGCTGACTGTCTGGGGCCGCAAAACCTCATCCAATGTTCAGGCGTTGATGTGGTGCATTGGCGAGCTTGGCCTCACGTACCGGCGCCTTGATCTGGGCCACAGGTTCGGCGGGCTCGACACCGACGCCTTTAAAGCCATGAACCCAAACCGAACGATCCCGGTTCTGCAGGACGGCGACAACCCGCCCCTGTGGGAGACCGGCGCGATCCTGCGCTATCTCGCCGCGCGATACGGCACTAATACGTTCTGGCCCGGCGATCCGATCCGGCGGGCCGAGGTCGATAAATGGGCCGAATGGGCCAAGCTGAACATCGCCATGGCCTTTACCGGACCGGTCTTCTGGCATGCTGTTCGAACTGCGCCGTCACAGCGGGACGAAGCCGCCATTCAGGACGCGCTTGTAACCCTCCAAAACAAAATGGAAATCGCGGATGAAAAGCTTGCCCACAACAGGTTTCTGGCAGGCGACGATCTGACCCTAGCCGATATCCAACTGGGCCATGTCCTTTATCGCTACTACGATATCGACATCCGCCGCAGACCCCTTGGCAATCTTCGCAGGTACTACGACGCCCTGACCCAGCGCCCCGCTTACCAAAAGCATGTGATGATCAGCTACGACGAACTACGGGTGACCTGAGCCTTCAAACCCCGACCTCAGGTCCAAGACAAACCATCTCCTGATCGATGTCCTCGATCTCATACAATTCCTGCGCTTCAGGCGCTCCGTCAGGCCGCGCAACAAGCCCGCCACCCGACCGCGTGAACACCCAGCACTGAGGGTCCAGCCGATCCTCATAGACAAAGCAGATCATGTCTTCGCGCTGATACCAGACGCCTTCTTTGCAATTCCCATCCAGAAACGACCAGATGACGCGGCGATTGGGCAGATAGCGTTCGACCCCATAGACCTGCCCGCCGAACTCATAAAACAGGGTCTTTCCCTGCGTGTATTCATCAAACTCCGATCCGGACAAAGGCGACTGCGCGGCGGCAGCCTGACCGACCAAAGCCAGAAGAATCAAAAGACGTCTGAACATGGCCTTACTCTGGCAGATACCGCAGCGCGTGACCATTCAAGCTTTCCCGCGCGGCCACGATGCCCCTACGTCACTGCTTGCATCCGTTTGCCCCCCATTGCCAGACTGCCCGCATCAGGATGGGCATGGCATCGGAGCGGGATATGACGGTAGTTTTCTGGACAGCATTCGTCGGCGCTTTGGCTTACCTGCCAATGTCTGCCCGCCCGGCAAGCAGGTTGCGAACCATGTTGAAAACGGCGTCTGTCGCGTTGCTGGCCGTGATCGCGCTGATGCAGGCCTCACCCTGGTTGCTGGTCGTCGCACTGGCCCTGTGCGCGGCAGGGGACGCGCTATTATCGCGTGAGACTGACGGCACTTTCATGGCCGGGGTCGCAGCCTTCGCATTAGGGCATCTGGCCTATATCGCGCTGTTTCTGACCCAACCTGTCAGCGACCCGTCCCTGATTCTGGACCAGCCTGCCATTGTCTGGTCCCTGGTGATCCTCGGGATTGTCATGGCCACGTTGCTCGCCTCGCGCGCGGGCGATCTGAAAGGGCCGGTGCTGGCCTATATTCCGATCATCCTCGGCATGGGGATCACCGTCCTCGCCTTGCCCGATACAGGCCTGTTGCGATGGGCGCTGCCGGCGGCAATCGCGTTCATCGCCTCGGACCTGATCCTGGCGACCGAGAAATTCCTGCTGCCGTCCAACCATCCTGCCCTGAACCTCACACCCTACTTGATCTGGCCGCTCTATTGGGGGGCGCAGGCCGGTTTTCTGTTCGCCTTTTCGTGACCCTTTGCAACTGCCGCCAATCCGCATTAGGTGAGGGGACCACCTGCGGAGACCGAAAATGGCGTTTTTCTCAAAGCTCAAGGACAAGCTGTTCAAATCCTCATCGCGGCTCGAACAGGGGCTCGACGCGATTGTCGAGGATGGGGGCGAGGAAACCGCCGCACCCGATCCGCTGATCCCCGAGCCTGAGCCCAAGCCACAGCCGGTTCCCGAGCTTCCCGAACCGGCCCCCGCCCCGCAACCGGTTGAAACGCCAACGCCTCTGCCCGCCGACCCCATTCCGGCACCACCACCGCCGGAAGTACCCGAATCCAAAGGCCTGCTGGGCCGCCTGTTCAGCCGTGGTGAAAACCGCACCGAAATTCGGCGCACACTGGATGACGATATGCTGGAGCAGCTCGAAGAGCTTCTGATCGCGTCTGACATGGGCGTCGACACCGCTCTGCGCGTCACCGCCAACATGGCCGAGGGGCGCTTTGGCCGCAAACTCTCGACCGGTGAAATCAAACAGCTGCTGGCTCAGGAAGTCGCCCGCGTGATGGAACCCGTCGCCAAACCCATGCCGCTTTATCCCAAACGCCCGCAGGTCGTGCTGGTCGTGGGCGTCAACGGATCCGGCAAAACCACCACCATCGGCAAACTCGCCAGCCAGTTCAAAGCCGCAGGCAAAAAGGTGGTCATCGCTGCAGGAGATACCTTCCGCGCCGCCGCCGTCGAACAACTGCAGGTCTGGGGCGACCGCGCAGGCGTGCCCGTCCTGACCGCCCCCGAAGGTTCCGACCCTGCCTCGCTGGCATTCGATGCTCTGACCAAGGCGCAGAACGATGGCGCTGACCTGCTGATGATCGACACAGCAGGCCGCCTGCAAAACCGCGCCGACCTGATGGAGGAACTGGCCAAGATCGTCCGCGTCATCCGCAAGGTCGACGAGACCGCTCCGCACAACACCCTGCTGGTGCTGGACGCCACGACTGGCCAGAACGCGCTGAGCCAGGTCGAAACCTTCCGCAACCTCGCCGATGTCTCCGGCCTCGTGATGACAAAGCTCGACGGCACCGCCAAAGGCGGCGTGCTGGTGGCACTGGCCGACAAATTCGGCCTGCCGATCCACGCCATCGGCGTCGGCGAGCAAATCGACGACCTTGCCCCCTTCGACCCCGAAGAATTCGCCGCCGCCCTAACCGGCCTGCAAAGCTGATCCGGACCTTCATCTGTCTGAAAATATCCTCCGGGGGTCCGGGGGTGGAAAACCCCCGGCCTCTCCACCCACGAAAGACCTGAGTATTGAGTGACTGGCTGATCTCCCTCGAAGGCACTGAATCCGGCCATCACCTTGCCCTCGCCCTCGCGCTGATGGCCGCCTTTCTGCACGCCGTCTTCGGCGCGTTGCAAAAGGGCCGGCACGACCCGTGGATGTCACGCGGGGCCATCGACGCGTGCTATTGCCTGATGGCTGCCCCCTTCGCGTTCTTCGTGGTCCCCTGGCCCGAACCCTATATGTGGCCCATCTTCGCGACCGTCTGGCTGATTCACATCGGCTATAAGGTCCTGCAGGCCGCCGCCTATACCAAGGGCTCCTACACCGTGGTCTACCCGGTCGTACGCGGCACCGGCCCTCTGTTCACCGTTATCGGAGCCTACCTGCTGTTTGGAGAGACCTTCTCAGCCGTTCAATGGCTGGGTGTGGCGACATTGATGGCAGGCATCTTCGGCCTCGCCGCCTATAACCTGCGGTACTTGGAAACCAACCGCGAGACGCTGGGCATTGCCCTTGCGCTGGCACTGGCCACCGGCCTGTTCGTCGCGCTTTACACCACCTATGACGCCTACGGCATCCGCGCGACAGCCGACCCGTTCACCTTTCTGGCGTGGTTCTTCATGATCGACGGGGCAGCCATGCCCATCTACGCCGCCCTCAGATACCGCGCCATGATCCACCGCCCGGCGCTTGGCCCGCTGATGCTGCGGGGCCTTGCAGGCGGCATCATCGCACCCATGTCCTTCGGAGCCATCATGCTTGCCACCCGCCTCGACAAAGTTGGCGAGGCTGCGGTGTTGCGCGAAACCTCGACGGTCTTTGCCGCGCTGATCGGCTGGCTGGTTCTGAAAGAAACCGTCGGCCCAAGACGCATTGCCCTGATGGCATTGATTGCACTCGGCGCCGTAATAGTTGAAATGGGCGGGTAAGCAGCAGGACGCAGGCCATGACAGACAAAAAAGAGATCAACCCGTTTCTGAAGCAGGCATTGGAACTGGGCCCGCCGCTGGCCTTTTTCCTCATCTATCTGCGCCTGCGCGACGACAGTTTTCTGATCGGCGGCACCGAGTATTCTGGCTTTATCGTCGCCACCATCATCTTCGTGCCGCTGATGCTGGGCGCGATGGGCGTGCTTTGGCTCCTGACGGGCAAGCTCAGCCGGATGCAGATTTTCACGGCGATCATGGTGATCTTCTTCGGCGGCCTGACCGCCTGGTTCAATGACGAGCGGTTCTTCAAGATGAAAACAACGCTTGTCTACGGCTTCTTCTCGGTCATCCTTGGCATTGGCCTGCTACAGGGCAAATCCTATCTGGCCTATGTTCTGGACGAGATGCTGCCCATGCGCCACGAAGGCTGGATGATCCTGACCCGACGCCTGTGCGGCTGTTTCGCCGTTCTGGCGGTGGCCAACGAACTGGTCTGGCGCACGCTGTCCACCGATCTTTGGGTCAAGATCGAAACCTTCGGCTTTCCCATCGCCCTGATGGTGTTTCTGATGCTGCAGTTCAACCTGCTGCAGAGCTATATGGACGATCCCGACCATCAATAGGCCCGACATTGTGTTAACGCAGGGATCGGCCCAACCGGCGAAAACCTGACAAAATCCTTGGCTTAGCCCCCAAGCTGTGAAAGGTTAACTCACCACTCACAATTTACACCCGGAGACCCGTAACGTATGACGGCCTTCCCAAACAGCGGCTTTTTGTCCGACGCATCTGAAGGGCTGCGGGCAATGCTGTCTGCACAAGCATCCGAAATTTCACTGACCAAGGGGGAAACCCTGTTCGAACAGGGCGACGAAGGCGACGCGCTTTATGCCATTCTTGAAGGCACGCTCGAGGTTTCGTTTCTGGCCATGAGCGGCCGAAAACTGACCCTGACCCTGATGCGCCCTGGCGAGGTGTTTGGCGAAATTGCGCTGTTCGACAGCGGCCCACGCACCGCAACCATCGCCGCAGCGGAACCTTCACGGGTTTTGCGTGTGCGCCGCCGGGACGTGATGAACCAGATCCGCCAGCATCCGGACCTTGCGGTCGATATGGTCCGTCTGGCAGGCCTGCGCATGCGCTGGATGGGCTCGCAACTGAACGAGCAGGTCTTTCTGCCGATGCCGATCCGGCTGGCCCGCAAGCTGTTGCACCTGTCGGGACTTCAAGACAACCCGCGTGACCGGATCACTCTGTCGCAAAGCGAACTGGCCGAGTTCGTGGGCGCCACGCGCGAGGCGGTGTCCAAGACGATTTCAACCTGGAAACGCGACGAGGTGGTCGAGGCATCTCGCGGCGGCTTGCTGATCCAGGATTTCGAGGCCTTGCGGGAACTCGCGGAATCCGACCTGATCTGATCCTTGTGACTTGCTTCACAGACGGGCACCCGCCCGGGGTCTAAAGTGATTCCTGTTACTGTAAGAGGTCAGAGAATCATCCCCGATATCTGTCCACTGATCTCTCCCTGTATCTGAGCCATATGCCCACGGGCGTATGGCTCATTTTTTTGTTTGCGACAGGCATCAATCGCCGGGGACACAGCAACCCCGATACTGACGCGCCATTTCCGTGTTAGACTTACGCTTGCGCGTCTCAGCAAGGCAAGAGGTCCGGTTTGGCTAAACGTCATGTAAAACTGCGTTATTTTGCAATAGCGCTGCTGCCGATCATCGTCTTCGGGGTACATGAGCTTATCCTGAAGCACATGATCGCGGCAGACCTTGATGTGCCCGTCGCCATCCTGCTGGACGACCGTCCATGGCTGGAATCGACCGGCCGTTTCCGGTTTCTGGCGGCCTCGTGGTTCTTTGTCGCCTTGTCTCTGCTGCCCGTGGCATTGCTGGCCCGCACCCTGTCGCGCCCGATCGACCGCAAAACCAAAACCGCCGCGATCCTGACCGTTCTGGCGATCTTTGTTATGGCCATCGTGCCGACGATCCAGCAATACGCGACCGCTCAGGCCCCCAAGATTTACCATCAGGTGGGAAAAGCCGTGTTTGAAACCGCCCTGTCACAGGGTACCCTGCCCGGCTGCAAAACGCCCGAAAATGCGTGGCTGCTGGGAAACTGCGGTGACAAGCCCGTCTTTGCCATGTTCTTGCGTGTTATGGACATCGTGAATGCCTTTGCCGGGCTTGCGGTCGGATCGCTGATTGTCGGTATGATCCTTTGCCTGACCTCGAGTGACCGCAGCGATGTCGAGGAAACGGCCGCCGAGCTGGCCAAAAACCTGCGTCAGATGCGGCAGCAATTGTATATCTCCAGCCTGATCCTGACTTTTGGCATGTTCTTTGCCACAAGCTGGATGCACTGGCCATTGCCCTTGATCGCGGACGCGCACAAGGCCGCGTATACATCGCTTGTCACCTCGTCTGCATTGTTTACGGGCACCTATTTCTGCCTGCTGATGCTCAGCTTTTTCCTTCCGGTCGCGGTCATTCTGGACACCCGGATCAACAGGCTGGCCCTTGCCGCAAACCGGATTGACGACCCCGAAAGTGAGTTTGATGTTAGCGCATGGCGCTCGTCGCACGGGTTGTCCGAGGGGACCAGCGACCTGCTGCGCGCGGGATTTGCCCTGATCGCGCCGATCCTGGCGGCATTTGCGGGCGGTATTACCCCGCTGCCCATTTGAACCCAAAACCGACCCCAAGGTGCTTTGCAGGTTAATCTGTGATAAGGTCAGACTTATTCGTTAAGTTCTTTATTCCCGAGGATTGGCCATGCAGAAGATTTCTTACGCCAGATTCATGGATCTGTGGGAAAATCTGGATACCCCTGATCACGTTCTTGAAAACTACGTCATCATGGAACCGGGCGAGAGCGCGTTTTCCTTCAACATTCGCCCAAATCCCGAAACCGTCTATGATATCCCCCGGTTCGAGGCCAGCCTGTCCAGCCTGAACTCGCGCAGCCGACGCCGCAGGCAACGGGATTTCAACGATGCGATCAAGGCGGGCGATACCCGGCCCGTTCTTGTCAGCGAAGGCGACAGCTGGTTTCAGTTTCCTCTGCTTCTGGACGACGTGATTGACCATCTGGGCGACGATTACCTGATCTGGAGCCTCGGGGCCGCCGGCGACACGGTCGAGAACATGATCGACAATGATACGGCGGAATACATGCAGGGCCTGCGCGATCAGGCCCACCATGTTCAGGCATTTCTGCTGTCGGCCGCTGGCAACGATGTGATCGGCGCGAAGAACGGGAAACCTGTGCTGCTTTCGCTGCTGCATAACGGCACACGGTCGGACCGGCCCGAAAAGCTGATCAACCGGGCCGAGTTGAAACGGGTAACGGACGGCCTGCGCGAAAGCTATCGCAAGGTTGTGCGCAACGTCCGGTCCGACGACCAGTTTAAGACCCTTCCCATTCTGATCCACGGTTACGATTATGCCTTCCCGTTTCCAAACAGCAGGAATGACAATCGCCGCCCGATCTGGGTTTTCACCAATCGGGACAAATGGTTGGGCAGCGCTTTCAAAGACAAGGGCATCGACAATCCCAAAACCCGGCGCGAGATTATCCGTATCCTGATCGACGCGCTCTATGAGACCCTCGCCGAGGTCGCGGATGAGGACCCGAACGTTCATCTGATTGACGTGCGCCGAACCCTGACGCACAGAACCGACTGGGCGGATGAGATTCACGCCAAAAGCCCCGGATTTGGCCGGGTTGCCGCCAAATTCGATCAGGTGCTGAAACAGGTGGTCAAGCGCAGCGACGGGTTCGAAACCTCAGCCGTCTATGGCGGGGGTGGTGGTTCAAGCCAGCCGGGTGAGATATCGACCATGCCCAAAGCGGCCCGATCCCGCATCGGCGTGCCCGAGGTTGCCGGCAAGACCCTCGGCATCCCCAATCTGGAAATGTTTGCCGAAGGGTTCACCGCCAGCACCCGGTTCGAGGCGATCATCGAAGAGGATGACAGCGTGCCCTACGGCTTTCTGTCGAAAGGGGCCGAGGTCGGCAAGGCCGTCGCCCGGATCAGCACCCATGGCAGGTCCTGGGATGGGCGAACCGGCAGTTGGCGGGGCACCGGCTTTCTGATCGCGCCCAACATCCTGCTGACCAATTCCCACGTGATCAACAGCCCCGAGGTCGCCTCGGAAGCCGAGGTGGAGTTCGGATACGAGGAAGGCGCGGACGGAGAGCTGTTACCCTCGACCCGGTTCCGGCTGAACCCCAGCAGGCTGTTCATCACCAGCCCGCCCGAGGATCTGGACTATTGCTTTGTCTGGGTCGAAGGCAATCCCGGCCAGCAATTCAACAGCATACAGCTTTGGCGCGGGTCGTTTATCGCGCAGGACCGCTATCCCGCCCATATCATCCACCACCCGGATGGCAGGCCGAAACGGGCTTCACTGCGCAAGAATGATATTTTCACCGGCCTCGGCTCGCGCGAGGTGCTGGTCCACTACACGGCGGACACGATGTATGGCAGCTCTGGCGCGCCGGTCCTGCGCGACGACTGGCGATTGTTTGCCCTGCATCACGCGTTCGAGGACGTAGATGCCGACCTTCGTCGAGACATGAACAAGGCAGGTTACGACGGCGACCGCATCAACGAAGGCATCAAGATTTCCGCCATCGCCATCGATCTGGACATCCGCGCCCGCACCGGGCCGGACCCGCAATCCGCGCGCGAGGTGTTGCGCCACATGGGCGGCAGCGACTCGCGGACAGGGTATTTCGGCACGCTGGGCCGGAAACCAAGCGGCGAAACCGCGTTCGAGCGCGTGGTGGATACCTATCGCGGGGCGGATCAGGACGTCGATGTCGCCTTCTGGAATGTCGAATGGTTCAACAGGGACTACGAGCATAAACTCAGCGACGTCGCCCGGGTCATCGCGGACCTCAACCTGGATATCTGGGCGCTCGAGGAAGTGTCGCCGGAAGCGACCGAAGCGCTGGTTGCGGAACTGAAACGTAAGTTCGAGATGGAATTCGACTATCTCGCTTCGGAACCCGGGGCCAGCACCGGCAGGCAGACCACAACCGTCATCTGGAACACTCTGACCGTGTCGGGTGAAAGTCTGGACTGGCCGGTCGAGGCGCACCGGCTGCTGAAACTCGACAGCCGCGATCCAGATGCGCAGGAGTTCGAAGCGGTGGACGGCAAGATCTTTAACCGCTACCCGGGGCTGTTCCGGTTTACCTCGACCACCTCAGCATCCAATGACCCGTTCGACTTTCTGCTGGTCCCGCTGCACCTCAAGGCCAAATCCGAGGGGGCAAAAAGGCGCAAGATGGCGGCAAACATGCTGGCCAAGGTCATCAACATGGCCATGAGCGAATTTGGCGAGACGGATGTTCTGATCGGCGGCGACATCAATGCCGAGCTTGGAACCGGCCAGTTTCAGGGTTTGCTGGACGCCGATTTTCAGGCGCTGAGCGCAGCGGATGAACGCGATGGGGCCTTTACCTATCTCAAGCGGCCCTACCTTTCGCTGATCGACTCGATCTTTGCCTCGGCGGACATGAGCGCGAATATCGACAGCGAGGATTTCATGATCATCGCCGCCGACCGCGCCTTTCCCGACTTCGTGACGCGGGTGTCGGATCATCGCCCTGTCATGGTTCGGCTCAGTCTGGGGGACGCGACCGAGGCGGCGGGTTCTGGCAAGTCGACCACGACCACTGCGGATACCACTGGCGACGACGGGTGCATTCGCAAGGTCGCAGACAGTTTCCGTAAGGACCCGGAGGGCACGCTTCGGCGGATTCTGAACGCGTCCGAGTGAGGTGTTCGCGGCAAAGCTTGGTCTGTTTCCCAATGATGGAGCCCCCGGTTATCAGGGATATCACTGTCCATTTTAGGGCCGACAAATAGTCTGGAAAGGTTAATCAGATGCAAGTTAACGTAAGTTTGCGAAACTTGCCCGGCACCGAAGCGGCGGTCGGTTGGGCTGGCGGGCATACGATCGTTGCCGACAGACCTCTGGGAAAGGCGGGCGGACAGGGGCTTGGTTTCAACGGTGCCCAACTGCTTGCCCTGTCGCTGGGCGGGTGTTTTTGCAACGACCTGCGCTATGTAGCCGACGAACTGGGTGTCGGAATCTCAGAGATATCGGTGGATGTTTCGCTTGAGTTGGCCGGTGAGCCTTTGGTCGCAGTTGCGGCGCAAATGACCGTTCATTGCACGACCAAGGATGGCTCTGACGCGTCGGTCATTGTCGAGCGCGCCAAATCTAGTTGCATGGTAAGCAACTCGCTGACGCGGGGCGTGCCTGTCACCATCTCGACGGCTGGTTAGCCTGTATCTAAAACGACAGCACCCCCGCATTTTGTGCGAGGGTGCTTACTACTTAAGTGCCGGTTATTAGGTAAACCTGAGGCGCGTTCAGCTTATTCCTCAAGGCTCAGCGCGACAAAGCGCGGGTCGCCGCCACGGCGCACCAGCAGCAGCAGGGATTTGCGGCCTGCCTCGCGGGCCTCCTCCATCCGTGCTTCAAGATCGGCGATGGTTTCGACCTTTTGCTGCCCGGCTTCGGTGATCAGATCACCCGCCCGCAGGCCTTTGGCAAACGCCTCGGACGCTTCGTCGACCTCGGACACAACCAGACCATCCGCATCGGCGTCCAGCCCCATGTCTTCACGCAGCGTGTCCGTCAGCGGCGAGATTGTCAGGCCAAGAATGTCAGCGTTTTCGTCCGTTTCGGCATCAGGTGTTTCCTCGTCACCAGTATCAGCGCGTTCGGCATCTTCACGGCGGCCCAACGTGACCAGCACGGTCTGCGTGCCGCCATCCCGATGCACGACGACCCGCACCGACTTGCCAACAGTGGTTTCACCCACCTGGCGCACAAGGCCGCGCGTGTCTTCCACCTCGACCCCGTCAAAGCTCAGGATCACGTCACCGGCTTTCAGGCCCGCCTCCTTCGCGGGACCATCCGGCACATCGCTGATCAGCGCACCACCGGGTTTGTCCAGGCCCATTGCCTCGGCCATGTCCTCGGTCACGTCCTGAATGCGTACGCCCAGCCAGCCGCGGCGGGTTTCTCCGAACTCGCGCAGCTGATCGACAACCTTGATCACCACGTTCGAGGCCATCGAGAACCCGATGCCAATCGAGCCGCCATTGGGCGACAGGATCGCTGTATTCACACCAATCACCTGCCCGTCCATGTTGAACAGCGGCCCGCCCGAGTTGCCCCGGTTGATCGCCGCGTCGGTCTGGATGTAGTCGTCATAAGACCCGCTCAGCGCCCGGTTCCGGGCCGAGACGATCCCGGCAGAGACCGAAAAGCCCTGCCCCAGCGGGTTGCCCATGGCGATCACCCAATCCCCAACCCGCGCCGTGTCGCTGTCGCCGAACTGAACATATTGCAGCGGGCCTGTCGCTTCGACCTTGAGCAGGGCGATATCGGTTTTTTCGTCGGTCCCGATCACCTTGGCAGGCAGTTCTTTGGCGGGCTGTCCGTCGCCGGGGAAAAATTCGATAAGAATTTCATCAGCTTCCGCGATGACGTGATTGTTGGTGACGATGAACCCGTCTTCCGAGATCACAAAGCCCGACCCCAGCGCGTTGCTGCGGCGCGGGCGGCTGTCGTCATCGCCGTTGCGGTCCTGAAATTCGCGGAAGAAATCCTCGAACGGAGAGCCTTCGGGCACGATGCCCTGCGGCCCGCTCTGCCCCTCGATCAGCGTGCTGGTGGTGATGTTCACCACCGCCGGGCTGATCTGTTCGGCCAGCGGAGCAAGGCTTTCGCCCCGCGCCTGCGCCGCGATGGTCTGCGCAAGAACAAGCAGCGACCCGGCAAAGGCCAGCCACATCAACCGCATCATAACACTTAACTCGTCCCACCGGACGGACACACTGCGCGCTTTCGCCTGCACTTGGGGTCTCCTCGTCGACAAACCTTCCGGGCTGCCCACCGGCAGCCTTCCTTGATATCCAATGTAGTCAGTTTGACAACGTGAGCAACTCGGGATCGCGCGGAAATCACCGGCAAGTGAGGTCCTTGTGTCAAAATCCCAACTGGTAAGCGCCCCAAAGCAGGACCAGCCCGCTGACCACACACAGCAACCCCATCAGCCGCCGGGCCGATTCCGGCAGGGCGCGCAGCGCTTCGAGCATGCGTTCAATAAGCGAAGGGGCCAGCGCATAGGCCAGCCCCTCGACAATCAGCACCAGCCCGAAGGCCAGAAGGATCATTCCCATTACTCAGATGCCGCAGCAGCCGGTGCCCGCCGTCCGCTCGGCGAGGCGAGATAGTTGAAGAACTCGGAATCCGGGCTCAGGATCAACGAACTGTTGCTGCCCTGCAGGGCATTTTCATATGCGGTCAGAGAGCGGTAGAACTCAAAGAATTCAGGGTCCGCGCCATAGGCTTCGGCAAAGATCGCGTTGCGTTCGGCGTCGGCCTCACCGCGAATAATCTCGGCCTCGCGATTGGCGTCCGAGACCAGTTCGACCACGGTCCGGTCGGCCTGCGCGCGAACACGCTGCGCAGCCTCGTTACCACGGGCGCGTTCGTCGGTCGCCTCACGTTCCCGTTCGGCCTTCATCCGGTCGAATGTCGCTTCAAGGTTCGCCTGCGGCAGGTCGGTCGCCTTCAAACGTACGTCGATGACGCTGACGCCCAGCGCCCGCGCTTCGGCAATCGCGCTGTTGCGGATGCGCAGCATCAGGGCGGCCCGGTCGGAACTGAGGATATCGCGAGACGAGACCGAACCCAGAACCTCACGCGTTTCGGCGCGCAGGATGCGGTCCAGACGATCTTCGGCCACCGGGATGCCACCGACACCAACGGCCTGACGGAACTGCTCCAGATCGGAAATCCGGTAGCGTGCAAAGGCATCGACCACCAGACGACGATCGTCCAGAGGGGTGACCTCCAGCGGCTGCACGTCGATCGACAGGATACGGTCGTCATAGCGCACCACTTCCTGAATCAGCGGAATCTTGAACGCCAGACCGGGCTCTTCCTTCACCGCTACAACGCGGCCAAACTGCAGCACCAGCGCGCGTTCACGCTCGTCCACGATGAAGATCGAGGACAAAAGGCCGACAACCGCAATCACGATGATCGGCAGAATAAATGTTGCCTTACGCATCAGTTGCTCTCCTCGGCCTGGTTGCGGCGCAGTTCGTTCAGCGGCAGGTAGGGCACAACGCCCTGCCCCGAGCCGGTGGAGTTTTCATCCAGAATGATCTTGTCCACGTCGCCCAGAACCTGCTCCATCCGTTCCAGATAGAGGCGCTTGCGGGTCACGTCTGGCGCTTTGGAGTATTCCTCGAGAACCGCGCTGAAGCGGCTCGCCTCACCCTGAGCACTGTTGATCTGCTGAGCGCGATAGGCCTCGGCCTCTTCCAGAACCTGCGCGGCTTCACCGCGCGCTTCGGCCAACACACGGTTTGCGTAGGCGTCGGCCACGTTCTGCAGACGGTCACGTTCCTGCGCAGCGGCCTGAACGTCGCGGAAGGCGGCGATCACGTCCTGCGGCGGGTCGGCCTTGTCAAAGTTCACACGGACGATGTTCACGCCGGAATCATAGCTGTCCATCGTCAGCTGAATCAGCTCCTGCAGACGTTCGGCAATGATACCGCGATCCCGGTTCAGGATCGGGGCCAACTCGCTTTGTGCAATAATCTCGCGCATCGCCGATTCCGACACGGCGCGGATCGTTTGACGCGGATCGCGCAGGTTAAACAGATATTTGGCCGGATCGTTGATGTTCCAGACGACCTGGTAGTCGATATCGACCACATTTTCGTCCCCGGTCAGCATCAGACCATCGTCGCTGCCGCGCGCACCGCCCATATCTTCGTTTTGTTCGCGGGTGACCGGTATAACTTCAGCCGTTACAAACGGCCACGGCGCGAAGTTCAGACCGGGATTACCAACGGCCGAGAACTCACCCAGAAACAGCTCAACCGACTGTTCTTCGGGTTTGACGGTGTAGAAGCTGGCCAGCCCCCACAGCACTGCTGCGGCGACCAGACCAATCGCAACCGTGCCCTTGGTGAACGCCGGACCACCGCCGCCGCCCGAACCGCTGCCACCACGGCCACCGCCGCCGCGACCGCCCATCAGGACGCGCAGCTGCTCTTGACCCTTTTTCATCAGCTCGTCGATCTCGGGGATCTGCGGGCCGTCGTCCTGGGGTGGCTTGCGCCCGTCCCCGTTGTTACCCCGATTTCCTCCGCCGCCGGATGAGCCTCCGCCCCCCCAGGGGCCACCGCTGTTGCCCGCCATATGTGTCTTTTCCCTTGTGTTGGACCGTGTGATCACGGGTTCCCTTGTAACGTGTGTGCGCGCGGTTGCAAATCAAGCCGTACGCACAGGTTGCCGCAGTGTTACCAGTTCTTCGGCCATGACCGGATGAACCGCAACCGTGCGGTCGAAATCTTCCTTCGTCGCGCCCATCTTGACGGCGATGCCGGCAAGCTGGATCATCTCGCCCGCGCCGGGGGCAACGATGTGGCAGCCCAGCACCTTGCGGGTCGCCTGACTGACGAGAAGCTTCATCAGAACGCGCTGCGTGCCACCGGCAAACGCCTTTTGCATCGGCTTGAACGAAGTTGCGTAAACCTCGATCGGCTCCTGCGCGGAGGCCTCTTCCTCGCTCAACCCTACAGTGCCGAATTCGGGCTGGGTGAAGATCGCGGTCGGGATCAATTCGTGATCCACCGGGGTCGGGTTGCCTTTGAACACGGTCTCGACGAAGGCCATGCCTTCGCGGATCGCAACCGGGGTCAGGTTGACGCGGTCGGTCACGTCGCCGATAGCATAGATCGAGGGCACGGCGGTCTGGCTGTATTCATCGACGATGATCTCACCCTTGCGGCCCCGTTCGACACCCAAGTCCTCCAGCCCCAGATCATCGGCATTCGGCGCACGGCCTGTGGCGTACATCACCACGTCGAACAGTTGCTCGGACCCGTTGGTGGCCTTGACCCAGATCTTGTCGCCCTGCTGTTTCATCTCAAGCACATTGGTGCCCAGATGCAGATCGATGCCGTTCTGGCACATCTCTTCGCTGATCAGGCCGCGCGCCTCTTCGTCGAAGCCGCGCAGGATTTGCGCCCCGCGATAGTACTGAGTGGTCTTCACCCCCATCCCGTTCATGATCCCGGCAAACTCGCTGGCGATATAGCCGCCGCCGACGATCAGGATGCTTTCCGGCAGCTTCTCCAGATGGAAAATCTCGTTCGAGGTGATTGCCAGTTCCGACCCCGGAAACTCAGGCACAACCGGGTGGCCGCCGGTGGCGATCAGGATATGCTTGGCCGTTTTGCGCGTGCCATCAGCCAGTTCCACCGTATGAGGATCGACCACGCGGGCGCGCTGGTCGAAGCTTTCGACGCCGTTGTTCTTCAGGATGTTGCGGTAGATGCCTTCCAGCCGGTCCAGTTCCGCAACCAGCTTGCCGTGGAATGTGTTCCAGTCGAGCGCACCCGGCTGAATGTCCCAGCCATAAGCCTGCGCGTCGCCGACCATGCCTGAAAACTCGCTGGCGAATACCATCAGCTTCTTCGGGACACATCCGCGGATAACGCAGGTGCCGCCATAGCGATCCTCTTCCGCCAGCGCCACCTTGGCCCCGGTTTCACCCGCCGCCACGCGCGCCGCCCGGACCCCGCCCGAGCCGCCACCGATGACGAAAAGATCATAATCAAAGCTCATGCCGGGTTCCTTCATTCAGCAAAATTCCTTGGATATCTGGGCGTGAAAACCGATGTGCCAACCCCTGACCCCTGAAAATCCTGCTTTTCCTCGGGTGGTTGGGAACAACGCCAGACGGACCTCAATCCGCCAGATCCGAAAACAGGTTCTCTTTGGTTCCGCTGACAAGCTGGTCCAGTTCGATCGTGCCTTCGTTGATGTCGCGCAGCTCGACCCGGCCGTCGCCGTGCCCGATGACCACCTTGTCGCAAATATCGATGAACAGCCCGTTTTCCACCACGCCCGGAACCTGGTTCAGCACCAGCGCCAGATGCCGCGCATTGCCGATGCGTTGCAGGTGCAGGTCCAGAATGTGGTTCCCCTCATCCGTCACAAAGGGCGCCTCGCCGTTCATGCGCAAGGCGGCTGAAGTGCCAAGGACATCCATCGTATCCAGCGCCTCTTCGATCAGGGTGCGCGTGGTCTGCCAGCCAAACGGGATCACCTCGACCGGCAGGGGAAACGCACCCAGCGTTTCGACCTCTTTGCCCGCGTCGGCGATGACGATCATCTGATCGCTGGCCGTGGCCACGATCTTTTCCTGCAGATGCGCGCCGCCGCCGCCCTTGATCAGGTTCAGCTCGCCATCAAACTCATCTGCGCCGTCAATGGTCATGTCCAGCCAACCGGCCTGATCCAGCGAGACAACCTCGATCCCCACTTCGCGCGCCAGTTGGGCGGTCCGGGTTGAGGTCGGAACGCCCTTGATCCGCAACCCTTCATCCTGCACCCGTTCCCCCAGACGCCGCACCAGCCACGCGGCGGTCGAGCCGGTGCCCAAACCAACCCGCATTCCGTCCTCAACCATTTCGGCAGCGCGGCACGCGGCAACGTATTTTGCCGTATCGATGGGCGAGAGTTCTCCGGTCATGGCAGCATTCCTTGGTATCCCGCCCGCGTTATACGAAAAGCACGGATCGACTGCGAGACCCAAACCGCACAAATGCCCGTCAAAAACATGTCGGCGAAATGCGCGTTTCTTATAGGAAACGTCGCAATCGGTGCTTCCTGATCAGCGGGGGCGATATAGATACATATCATGACCGCGCCCCTTCGCCTTCACTATGCCCCCGACAACGCCTCGCTGGTGATCCGGCTGGTGCTCGAGGACATGGGACTGCCCTACGAAACCGCCCTTGTTGACCGAGCGCGGGATGAGCAGAATGGGGCTGAATACCGGGCGTTGAACCCCAACGGTCTGATCCCGGTTCTGGAAACGCCGCAAGGTCCGATCTTCGAGACCGCCGCGATCCTGTTGTGGCTGGCCGATACCCATGGGCGGCTTGCCCCTGCCCCCGACAGCCCCGAACGCGGACCGTTTCTGAAATGGCTGTTCTTTGCCTCGAACACGCTGCACGCGGACCTGCGCATCCTGTTTTATGCCGAGAAATACATCGATGCATCGCATGCGGACACCCTGCGAGACGGCATTCGCCCCCGGCTGCGCACCCATCTGAAACTGCTGGATGCCGAGGCGAAACGGGCACCAGCGTGGTTACACGCCGATCAGCCCTCGGTCCTGACTTATTACATCGCGTGCATGATGCGGTGGATGGCGCTCTATCCTGCACAGGTGGACCGGTCGTGGTATCAAATGGCCGACACGCCGTATTTGCAGAACATTCTGCAACAGCTTGAAGCCCGGCCTGCGACGCGTGCCGCTATCGCCGCCGAAGGTCTGGGTGTTACACCGTTTACGTCACCAACTTACGCCAACCCTCCAGAAGGCTCAGCTATCTGATATGTTCCTCTCTGTCTTCGATATGTTCAAAGTGGGCATCGGCCCGTCTTCGTCGCACACTATGGGTCCGATGGTCGCCGCCGCTCGGTTTTTGGATATGATGCGCGCCTCGCCCTTTGATTTCGTAGGTGTGCGCGGATCGCTTCACGGCTCGCTGGCCTTCACCGGCGTGGGTCACGCGACCGACCGGGCGACCATTCTGGGCCTCGCCGGTTTCGTTCCGGACACCTACGACAATGACAAGGCCGAGGCCGCGCTGGCCGCAATCGCGGAAACGCACACGGTCACGCCCGATGGTTTACCGACCCTGAAATTCGACCCCAAGGCGGATCTGGTCTTTGACTACGAGCACAACCTGCCCGGCCATGCCAACGGGATGATCCTGATGGCCACCGACGCGCAGGGCGATGTCATCCTGCGGCAGGTTTTCTATTCTATCGGCGGCGGCTTTGTTCTGACCGAAGAGGAACTGGCCGAAGGCAAAGCGACCGAAGAAGGCGACCCCGTTCCCTTCCCCTTCAAATCCGCGGTCGAGATGCTGGAAATGGCAAAGTCCAGCGGCAAGAGCATCGCGGCGATGAAGCGCGACAATGAAATCGCGCGGGGCTGTCCGGTGAGCTTTGCCAAGGGCTCGGCCCGGCTGTGGCAGGTAATGAACGCCTGTATCGAACGCGGCCTGACCACCGACGGCATCCTGCCCGGGGGCCTGAAAGTGCGCCGCCGGGCCAAGGGCATCTACGATGCGCTGATTGCCGAGCGCGGCATGAACCTGACCGCGCCGCACACCATCAACGATTGGATGAGCGTTTACGCCATGGCAGTGAACGAGGAAAACGCCGCTGGCGGTCAGGTCGTCACCGCGCCCACCAACGGCGCGGCGGGGGTGCTGCCTGCGGTGCTGCGCTATTACCTCGACCATGTTCCCGGCGCATCCGAAAGCCATATCGAGGATTTCCTGCTGACCGCCGCCGCCATTGGCGGGCTGGTCAAGTACAACGCCTCGATCTCGGGTGCCGAAGCGGGCTGTCAGGCCGAGGTCGGCAGCGCCTCGGCCATGGCCGCTGCCGGGCTTTGCGCGGTGATGGGCGGCACACCCGAGCAGGTCGAGAACGCAGCCGAGATCGCGTTGGAGCACCATCTGGGCATGACCTGCGATCCCGTAGCCGGCCTTGTGCAGGTGCCCTGTATCGAACGCAACGGGCTGGGCGCGATCAAGGCGGTCTCGGCTGCGTCACTGGCGCTGCGCGGCGACGGGCAGCACTTTGTGCCTCTGGACGCGGTGATCGAAACCATGCGCCAGACCGGTCACGACATGCACGAGAGGTACAAGGAGACCTCGCTGGGCGGTCTGGCCGTGAACATACCGAACTGCTGACGCCACGAAGGAGGAGGTGATATGCGCGGACATTGTTTATGCGGGAAAGTCCGGTTCGAAATAGATCCTCCGGCCCTGTCCTGCGTCACCTGCCATTGCGACAGCTGCCGCCGTCAATGCGCCGCCCCGATGACCACCTATTTCAGCGTGCGCGACGGCCAGTGGCGATGGACCGGCGAGGAACCCAAACGCTTCAACTCCTCCCCCGGTGTCGAGCGCAGTTTCTGCCCCAATTGCGGCACGCCGATTTCGTTCCGCTCGGCCAAGATGTCGGATGTGCTGCACCTGTATGTGGCGCTGCTGGAAAATCCGGAAGCGTTGCAGCCGACCCTGCACGTAGCGCATGAGGAAAAGCTGAACTGGCTGCACCTTGATGACGATCTGCCCGCCTGTATCGGCCCGGATTACACCAAGGTTCAGCCGCTTCCCGAAACCTGACCTTTTCAGCGCGACGCCAAGCCGCTAGCGTCGCGCCCATGACCCATGATCGCCCGGTTTTCGGCATCGTTCTGATGCTTGGCTTTTGCGTGCTCGCACCGCTGGCCGACGCTGTGGCCAAACTGCTGGGCGAGACCACGCCGCTGGGCCTGCTGGTTCTGGTGCGCTTTGCGGTTCAGGCGCTGATCCTGATCCCGCTGGTCACGCTGACCGGACGCCCCTGGCGCATGCGTGGGCGTATCCTGCGGCTGGCCGTGATCCGCACCCTTCTGCACATCATCGGCATCACCGCGATGTTCAGCGCTTTGCAGTTCCTGCCCCTGGCCGATGCGATTGCCATCGCCTTTGTGATGCCCTTCATCATGCTGCTGCTGGGCCGCTATGTGCTGGGCGAAGAGGTCGGCACCCGCCGGTTGCTGGCCTGTATCGTGGGGTTCATCGGCACTCTGCTAGTGATCCAGCCCAGCTTTGCCGAAGTTGGCTGGCCTGCGCTGTTTCCTCTGATCGTTGCGGTGGACTTCGCCCTGTTCATGCTGGTCACGCGCCAGATCGCCAAAGAGACCGATCCTGTTTCCCTGCAGGCCGTCTCGGGCGTCTTTGCAACGGCCTTGCTGCTGCCGATGATGGCGTTTGGCACACAGGCCGGTATCTGGGAGCTTTCGGTGATCCTGCCGCAAGGCAACGCGCATTGGCTGATGCTGACGATCGGCATTCTGGGCACCGTCGCGCATTTGCTGATGACGTGGTCGCTGCGCTACGCGCCATCGGCCACGCTGGCCCCGATGCAATACCTGGAAATCCCGATCGCCACCCTGTTTGGCTGGATCATCTTCCACGACTTGCCGGACGGGCTGGCGGCGCTGGGTATCCTGATCACCATCGCCGCCGGGCTCTACGTCATTCTGCGTGAGAGGGCCAGCGCCCGGTCCGCCCCGACAGAAAAGCGCGCATAACCTCGTCCAGCGCATCCCGGGGCACCATCACCAGCAATCCGGGTCCGTCCGCATACAGTTCAACCGCGCCCAAAGCCCGGTTGGACGTGCCCACCCTCCCGTCAGGTTCCAGAATCAGATCATCTATCGGCCATTCCAACCCCCGGCTGCGCCCGGTCACCTTGGCGAGTGGGAACAGAGAAACCACATCACCGGCTGAAAGATTAATCGCAATCGACGGCGGTGCGTGAAACACAACCTCATGCGCTCCCAGCAGGACGCAGGGATGCGCGCACCGTGTGACCAGCGTATTCAGAACCGCCAATTGGTGGTCCAGACGCTGCCCCAGAAACCCTGCCCCCAACACCAAAGGGGCCTGAACGCTGCGCAGCGCCTTGTCAAAATCCGTGCTGTCCTGCTCATGGATCGGAAACAGCCTGTCTTCGGGGATCTTGTCCCGCACATCCCGATCCAGCGAATCGAAATCGCCGATAACCGCGTCCGGAATCCGCCCCGAATCGACCAAAACAGCCGCGCCACCGTCAGCCGCAACCACCGAACTGACGCGATTCAGCACCAGATTCAGGTCGTCAGACCCGATTTGCCCCCCTCCAAACAGCCCAATTGGGCCGGATGACCGCACAATTGGCTTATTTTTTCTAAGATTGATCATTTTTCCCGGATTTGGACACATTCAGACCACAAAATGATAGGTTCATGCAGAAAGTTCTGAGCCGATGCGTGCGCCCTGTTCCGGGCAAGTTGGCTCTCGTAGTTTGTAGAGGACGTGCGTCTGATGGTACAGAATAACAAGGTATTGACCGTTTCCTATGGAACCTTCTCCTGCACCTTGGAAGGATTCGACGATTCCTTTGAGACGATGAAAGCCATTGCCGAGTATTTCCGCGATCTCGCTGCCGAAGATCGCTACTTCGGCTCCGAGCCGCCTCAGCCAGATGCCGAAATGCTGACCCGTATCGCCCGCCGCGACCAGAACCAGCAGGTCGAAGCACGCCAGAGCGAATCCGGCCTGCTGCTGCGCGCAACCGAAGCCCCTCAGACCCAAGCGACCGAAAATGTGGCACAGCCTGCGGCCCCGACCCCCGAACCGCAGGCGGATATGTCCGCCCCCCTTTACGTAGAAGCTGAGCCTGTCGAAGATACCCCCCCTCCGGCAGCCGACAGCATTGCCGCCAAGCTGCAGCGTATTCGGGCTGTCGTCTCGCACTCGACAGATAGCGCGAGCGGCTATTCCGAGGAAGAGGATACCGGCCTTCTGGGCGACACGCCCGAACCGGTCGACGCGGTTGCATTGGCCTTTGAGGCCGGCGCGCTCAGCGCGCAGGACTTTGAGCCTGAACAGCAGAAAGAACCTGCGCCTCTGCCCGAAGCTGTAGCCCCTGAAGAAGATTTCGCGTCCGTCACTGAACCTGCAGAAGATCTTGCCCCCGTTTCAGCCCCCGAACTGGAGGAAGACGCATCGGAAGAGACCACCCCTGAGGATGCGCTGTTCTCGGATCTGGACGATGCCGCCGAACAGGTCGATGAAGAGGACGAAATCACCAACATCCTGAGCGTGGACGAGGCTGAGGAAACC
This sequence comes from Ruegeria sp. F5, assembly GCF_056533845.1. Classification (NCBI taxonomy): domain Bacteria; kingdom Pseudomonadati; phylum Pseudomonadota; class Alphaproteobacteria; order Rhodobacterales; family Roseobacteraceae; genus Ruegeria; species Ruegeria sp. F5. Next base: position 27,174 of record NZ_JBQFOU010000004.1, read on the forward strand.
ACCGACCTGCCCGCCGAGGCCGCTCCGGATGAAATCGCCGAAGATACCGGTCCCGCAGCGCTGACTGCCGAGGATGAAAGCAGCCTGCTGAGCGAGATCGACGAGATTGAAACCGAACTGTCCGATCAACTGGCTGAGTCAAAAACCGATGAAGTAGCGTCTGATCTGGACGTATCCCGCCTGATGGACGAGGCCGACGCGCAGATGGACGATCCGTCCACCAGCGGCACGCGCGACACCTATTCACATCTGCGCACTGCCGTCGCCGCGACCGAGGCCGAAGGCAACGCAGACACGGATGCGAAATCGGCGGATCAGGATTATCGCGGCGATCTGGCGTCGGTGGTAAGCCCCCGCCGCCCGGAAATTCAAGTGACCAGCATGCGTCCCGAATCCGACAACGCGGCCCCGTTGAAACTGGTCGCGGAACAGCGCATCGATGATCGGGATGCCCAGACCGGCCCGGTAACACCGCGCCGCGTTACCGCCGAGCATGATGAGGCCGCCTCGGAAGAAAGCGGCTTTGCACAGTTCGCGCAGGATCAGGGCGCGCAGTCGCTGCCTGATCTGCTGGAAGCTGCAGCCGCTTATCTGTCCTTCATCGAGGGTCAGGAAAAATTCTCGCGCCCGCAGCTGATGAACAAGGTTCGCTCGCTGAAGCAGGACGAATTCAATCGCGAAGAAAGCCTGCGCACATTTGGGCAGCTGCTGCGTGACGGCAAAATCGAAAAAGCGGGCGGAGGGCGCTTTGCCGCCTCAAGCCTGATCGGGTTTCGCCCCGATGACGAACGCGCCGTCGGCTAAAAGCTGAGAGAGAGACAAAGAAAGGGCCGGTTTCATCCCCGGCCCTTTTCTCTTGGCACTTAGCCGTCAGCATCCTGTCCTCAGGACTGGTCCGGGTCTTCCTTGCCGACGCCCCGGAACACGAACTTGAACGGAAGTACCCACAGAATGCCAAGGCCGATGTAAACCAGCAGTTCCAGCCAAATTTGCGGGCGGTCCAGCCAATTTATGACTGTGACCACCGCAACGATGTAAAGCGGCAGCCCGACCAGCAAGATCACCAGCGACCAGCGGCGGCGCGCCTTGTAGCTGAGGCCCGGTTTCTGATCGCCGCTCATCAGTCGGCAAACGGGTCAGTCACCAGAATGGTGTCGTCCCGCTCCGGGCTGGTGGACAAAAGGGCGACCGGGCATTCGATCAGTTCTTCGACCCGGCGCACGTATTTGATGGCATTTGCAGGAAGATCCGCCCAGCTGCGCGCGCCTTCGGTGGATTCGCTCCAACCCGGCAGCTCTTCGTAAACCGGCGTGCAACGCGCCTGCTGATCGGCCGCCGTCGGCAGATAGTCCAGGCGCTCCCCATCCAGCTCATAGCCGGTGCAGATTTTCAGCGTCTCGAACCCGTCCAGAACATCCAGCTTGGTCAGTGAAATCCCGTTGACCCCGCTGGTCGCACAGGTCTGGCGCACGAGACAGGCATCGAACCAGCCGCAGCGCCGCTTGCGGCCCGTGGTTGTCCCGAACTCATGCCCACGCTCACCCAGCCGCTGACCATCCGCATCGTCCAGTTCGGTCGGGAACGGCCCTTCGCCAACGCGCGTGGTGTAGGCTTTGACAATGCCCAGCACGAAATCAATCGAGCCCGGCCCAATTCCGACACCGGTAGCCGCCTGCCCCGCGATCACGTTGGACGAGGTCACAAAGGGATAAGTGCCAAAATCAATATCCAGCAGCGCGCCCTGCGCCCCTTCGAACAGAATACGCTTACCCGCCTTGCGCTTTTCGTTCAGCACCTTCCAGACCGGGGCTGCAAAAGGAAGAATTTCCGCAGCGATATCCGTCAACTGCGCGACCAGCGCGTCCCGGTCAACCGGAGCGATCCCCAGCCCTTTGCGCAACGGGTCGTGATGCTGCAAAGCACGGTCCACGCGCGCTTCAAGCGTGGCTTCATCCGCCAAATCCGCCACGCGAACCGAGCGGCGACCAACTTTGTCCTCATAAGCCGGGCCGATGCCGCGCCCGGTGGTGCCGATCTTGGTGCCCTTGCTGGCAGCCTCTTCCCGCGCGCGGTCCAACTCTCCGTGGATCGGCAAAATCAGCGGTGTGTTTTCTGCGATCATCAGCGTCTCGGGCGAGATATCGACACCCTGAGCCCGGATCTTGGCGATCTCTTTTATCAAGTGCCAGGGGTCCAGAACCACGCCATTGCCGATGACGCTCAGCTTACCGCCGCGGACGACACCGGATGGCAATGCGTGCAGCTTGTAAACCTCACCGTCAACCACCAGCGTATGTCCGGCATTATGCCCGCCCTGAAAACGCGCGATCACATCCGCCCGCTCGCTGAGCCAGTCGACGATCTTGCCTTTTCCCTCGTCACCCCATTGGGCGCCGACAACAACCACGTTGGCCATATCCGGTCCTTTTACGCTGAGTATTCAAACCCGGCTCGTATAGCGAGGCTCAGACGGCAGGGAAACCGATATTTCGCCGCAGCGGGAAATCGCGCTACCGCGCGATGCCTCCGGCGGGGATATTTTTAGCCAGATGAAGAAGGGATCCGCTCTCCGACCAATACGCCGGAGAGCTTCACCTGGCGCGGTCATCGGCGTCTCCGCCTGTACCGCCCGTTCTTCATCAAACAAAATGGTTAAGGATCCGTTTCTTCATCTGGCCAAAAATATCCCGGGGGAGTCGCCCGGAACGGGCGGCGGGGGCAGCGCCCCCTGCTACGGTTCGGGTAAGCGCACAGGTTGGCCGTGGGGGGTTGTCAGATAAGCCTGCTCCCAATCCGCTTGCAGGCCATTCACTTCCTCGGTCTTGGCTTCACCTTTCTCGGCCAGCAGACCTTCCAGTGTTTCAAGCCAGGCCCGGAAATAGTCTTCCCCGCCATCCAGCTCTTTTCCCAGACCGTGGCGCTTCAACGTGGCAGAGAAGCGGTCAGCCCAGTCTGCCCACCCGAAACGCCCCGCTTCGTTCAGGGCAACGGTCACTGCGAAAACCTGCGCGTGCCAGGGTTCGGCAAAGGCGGGCTCGGGGGCGTTGTGGGATTGGCAGTTGGTCATAGCGGCTCCAGATAGCTTTGCCACAGATCCAGCACCACCTCGTCCTTTGGGTGCTCCGGATTCGCCCACAATTCTGAGGCCGGAAATGCAACTGCGTAAAGCGGCTCGGGGGCCTCACCCAAACCATGGGCGTTGGAATCGGGTAATACATGTGTCCCATGCAGTCTGAGGATGCGCCCCCTTGCCCCTGATGCGTAAACCGGCAGGCGGGTGTGCCCGCCATCGACAAGCCGGTTGCCCGGCGCGCGGGTTGTACGGACCTGTTGCCCGACCTCGAACTTCGCGGCAATATTTGAGGGCCGGTTTGCCGGTCCTCCTCTGGCCAATGCGCTTGCCACCGCCTCGGCTTTGAGAACGCGATCTGCCAGCGGGTGTGGGGTGCCCGTCTGTGCTCCGCGAAGATCATCACGGGTCAGAACGCCGTTTTCGACCAGCAGGTTGGCGAGGCCCGAAATCCACTTTTCGTAGTAGGAAAACCGGGCGTAATCCTTAGGCGACAGCCGCTCGCGCGCGTGTCGTTTAACATCGATGTTCCACTGCCTCAAAGAATCCGCGGCTACCGTAACCGCCAACGCCCGCGCGTGCCAGTCTTCGGCAAAGACGGGATCATCCTCGGCTTCGGGATTGATCGGACCGTCACCAAATCGTCCGCCAATGTCATGGACCCGAGTCATGATTGTACTCCGGGTAAACCGGTGCCGATCATGCTGTCGCGGGTGACCAGCGCGGCCAGTTCATCCTCGCTCAGGCCCTCTGTACCCTCAGGGCGCATTGGCAGGACGAGGTAGCGCATCTCGGCGGTCGAATCCCAGACGCGGACCGAGGTGGCCTGAGGCAAGGTCACACCGAACTCGGCCAGCACCTTGCGCGGCTCGCGCACGGCACGGGCGCGGTAGGCGTCGGATTTGTACCAGCCCGGCGGAATACCCAGTAGCGGCCACGGGTAGCAACTGCATAAGGTACACACGACCATGTTGTGCTGGTCCGGGGTGTTTTCAACGACCACCATATGTTCGCCCTGCCTGCCATAGTACCCAAGATCGGCAACCACCGGCGTGGCGTCGGCAAGCAGCGCGGCTTTGAAATCAGGATCGCTCCACGCCCTGGCAACCACGCGGGCGCCATTCTGCGGCCCAATCTTGTTCTGATAGGTGTCGATAATCTCATCCAGAGCCGCCGGATCGATCAGCCCTTTGCGGGTCAGAATCGTCTCGAGCGCTTTGACGCGAAGCGCGGGTTCGGGTGGCAACAGGGCGTGCGGGTCGTCGTGATTGTCATGAGGCATGAGCGCAGCCTGCGTCACCGGGTCCCGCCCTGTCCAGTCCCTTTGCCGTGATCTGCCATATCAGCGTTTGTGATGCCAACTCCTCCCTTGCCCCCGGAACCAAACTTGCATAAGTACCACGCGATACACGCCACGCTGTACGGGACACCCATGGAAAACGTCGTTCTCATCATCCATCTTCTTCTGGCTTTGGGCCTGATCGCCGTCGTTTTGATGCAGCGGTCCGAAGGTGGCGGCCTTGGCATGGGCGGCGGCGGTGGCGGGGCCATGACCGGCCGTGCGGCGGCGACCGCTTTGGGCAAGGTCACATGGGTTCTGGCGGCCTGCTTTATCGTCACCTCCGTCACGCTGACGATTCTGGCGGCTCAGAAGTCCTCGGGCAGTTCGGTGATCGACCGTCTGGGCGTTCCGGCCCCGGCCGCGACCGAGGAAAGCGCGCCCGCTTCGGTTCCGTCGGCGGATGATCTTCTGCCACCGGCACAGGGCGACAACGCGCCGCTGATCCCGCAGGCCGACTGATACACAAAACCTAGAAACCTGAAAGAGAACTGCAACAGCATCTTGCGGTTCTCTTGCGCTTTTGGCGCGAATCCTTTATACGTGAAGTCCCGTGATGCAGCGGTTTTTTCAAGCCGCCGGGCAGCTGATTATGACGTCTCACGGGAGCAGCCGAAAAACTATGGCGCGATTTATTTTCATCACTGGTGGTGTGGTTTCGTCCTTGGGCAAGGGACTGGCCTCGGCGGCTTTGGGCGCGCTGTTGCAGGCCCGGGGATACTCGGTGCGTCTGCGCAAGCTGGACCCCTATCTGAACGTCGATCCCGGCACGATGTCGCCGTTCGAACATGGCGAGGTTTTCGTCACCGATGACGGGGCCGAGACCGATCTGGACCTTGGTCACTATGAACGTTTCACCGGTGTCGCTGCGCGCAAGACCGACTCGGTCAGTTCGGGGCGGATTTATTCCAACGTGCTGGAGAAGGAACGCCGCGGTGACTACCTGGGCAAGACCATTCAGGTGATCCCGCACGTCACCAACGAGATCAAGGATTTCATCGCCATTGGTGAGGATGAGGTCGATTTCATGCTGTGTGAGATCGGCGGCACCGTCGGCGATATCGAGGGCCTGCCCTTCTTTGAAGCGATCCGTCAGTTTAGCCAGGACAAGCCGCGCGGTCAGTGCCTGTTCATGCATCTGACGCTGCTGCCCTACATCAAGGCCAGCGGTGAGCTAAAAACCAAGCCGACCCAGCACTCGGTCAAGGAGCTGCGCTCGATCGGTTTGGCCCCCGACATTCTGGTCTGCCGGTCCGAGGGTCCGATCCCTGCGAAGGAACGTGAAAAGCTGGCGCTGTTCTGTAACGTGCGCCCCGACAGCGTGATCGCTGCGCAGGACCTCAGCACCATCTACGATGCCCCGCTGGCGTATCACAAGGAAGGTCTGGATCAGGCGGTTCTGGACGCGTTCCAGATCAGCCCGGCCCCCAAGCCCGATCTGGCCAAATGGGAAGATGTAAGCGACCGCATCCACAACGCCGAAGGCGAAGTGAAGGTGGCCATCGTCGGCAAATACACCCAGTTGGAAGACGCTTATAAGTCGATTGCCGAGGCGTTGACCCATGGCGGCATGGCCAACCGGGTCAAGGTCAAAATCGAATGGGTCGATGCCGAGGTATTCGACACCGAAGACGCCGCCCCTTATCTGGAAGGCTTCCACGCCATCCTCGTTCCCGGCGGGTTTGGCGAGCGCGGCACCGAGGGCAAGATCAAGGCCGCTCAATATGCGCGCGAGCATAAGGTGCCCTATCTGGGCATCTGTCTGGGTATGCAGATGGCCGTGATCGAAGCCGCCCGGAACGCCGCTGGTATTGCCGAGGCCGGGTCCGAGGAGTTTGACCACGAAGCCGGGAAAAAGCGTTTTGAACCGGTGGTTTACCACCTCAAGGAATGGGTTCAGGGCAACCACAAGGTTGAACGCAGGGTCGGTGACGACAAGGGCGGCACCATGCGTTTGGGCGCGTACAACGCGGTTCTGGCCGAGGGGTCAAAGGTCGCTGACGTCTATGGCGGCACCCAGATCGAGGAACGCCACCGTCACCGGTACGAGGTCGATATCAAATATCGCGACAAGCTGGAAAAGGCGGGTCTGAATTTCTCGGGCATGTCGCCGGATGGCCGGTTGCCCGAGATTGTCGAATGGTCGGATCACCCGTGGTTCATCGGGGTTCAGTACCACCCCGAACTGAAATCCAAACCGTTCGAGCCGCACCCCCTGTTCCGCGAGTTCGTGCGCGCAGCGAAAGACACTTCGCGCCTGGTCTGATCACGGACCGATACCGGTATTGTACCAGTCGGCGCGAAACCTCTTTACGCGCCGGCGATTTGCACGGTTAACTGCCGCCATAGCAGCGACAGGAGACCGGCCATGACCAATCAAGCAACCCAGGCGGAACAGTTTGCAGCCCTGCACAAGAAGGGCGATCCGGTTGTCCTGTTCAATATCTGGGACGCCGGCAGTGCTGCCGCAGTGGCCGATGGCGGGGCGCAGGCGATTGCGACCGGCAGCGCGCCCGTCGCGATGGCGCAAGGCTATGCCGATGGTCAGAATATCCCGATGGAAATCGCGCTGGCGAACGCAAAGCGGATCGTGGATGCCGTCGATGTGCCCGTCACGCTGGATTTTGAAGGCGGCTATGCGGAAGATTTGCTGGGCATCGCCAACAACGTCCAGCAGGCGCTGCAAACCGGTGTCGTCGGGTTCAACTTCGAGGACCAGATCGTCGGCACCAAGGACTTTTACGATATCGAAACGCAGGCCGCCCGGGTCGCCGCAATGCGCGAAGGCTGCGATGCGGCGGGTATCCCGGCCTTTATCAACGCCCGCACCGATATCTTCCTGAAAGCCGCGCCCGAGACCCATAATGAAACCATGCTGGATGACGCAATCGCCCGCGCCAAGGCCTATGCCGATGCCGGGGCCAGCGGATTTTTCGCGCCGGGCCTGAGGGATGAGGCGATGATCGGAAGCCTCTGCGCGGAAACGGACCTGCCGGTGAACATCATCGCCCTGCCCGGCACCCCCGAAACCCCGCGTCTGGCAGAGCTTGGCGTGGCCCGTGTCAGCTATGGTCCGGTTCCCTACAGGCAGATGGTGCAATGGCTGAGCGAACAGGCCATGGCCGCCATCGGTTGGGCAGGCTGATCGCGGGATTGCAATTCGCGCGAAATCTGATCAACCTGCCCGTGTGACCGAGCAGGAGAACACCCCGTGACCAAAGGATACTGGGTTGCCCATGTCGATATCGACGATATGGACGCGTATAAGAACTACATCGCTGCCAACGCCGAACCTTTTGCCGCATACGGCGCAAAGTTCCTGTTGCGCGGCGGTACGCACCAGATCAAGGAAGGCGCATCCAGATCGCGGACGGTGGTGATCGAGTTTCCCAGCTACGAAGACGCCCTCGCCTGTTACGAAAGCGAAGGTTATCAAAAGGCCAAGGATATCCGCACGCCCGTCTCGATGGGCGATCTTGTGATCATCCAGGGCTATGACGGGTAGCCTTGCTTGGCGCTGTTGAAAATAAGGACTAACCTAGGCTCATGCTGAAAAAATTCCTTCAGGCGTTTCGCCCGCCGCAACATGATCACCTGCCCGACCCGGACGCCGAACTGGCACTGGGTGCTTTGATGGTGCGCGTGGCGCAGGCGGATCGGGATTACAAGCTGGAAGAGATCAGCCTGATCGACCGAATCCTCGCGCGTTTGTACCAGCACAACGCGATCGAGGCCGCCAAGGTGCGGGCCACCTGTGAAAAGCTGCACGCCGCCGCCCCCGAAACCGATACGTTCGGCAAGCTGATCCGCGAGACCACCGATCTTAAGGAACGTCTGGCCGCGCTGGATGCCTTGTGGGAGGTCGTGCTGGCCGACGGCCACTCGAACGAAGGCGAAATCAAGATCGTCGAGGAAGCCCGCGCCGCGATGGGGCTGAGTTACAACGACAGTCAGGCGGCACGCGAACGGGTGCAAAGCCGCTTGGAAGCCAGCTAAGCCGGGTCTATATCTCAGTCATGTTCAGCGATTTCCTGTCCCGGCTCACGCAGCCTCAGCCCGACCCGCTTGCCGATGACGATGCCCGACTGGCCCTGACGGCCCTTCTGGTGCGCATTGCCCGCTCTGACAACGACTACGCCGATACCGAGATGGCGCGAATCGACAAAATCTCAGCCGAACGCTACGGCCTGTCTCCTTTCGAGGCTGCAGGACTGCGCGCCAAGGCCGAGGATCTTGAAGCCGAGGCGCCCGATACCGTCCGCTTCACCCGCGCCATCAAGGAAGCCGTGGCCTATGACGACCGGCTGGCCGTCGTACAGGCGATGTGGTCGGTGGCTTTGGCTGACGGGCAGCGGACCGGAGAAGAGGATTCGCTGCTGCGGCTGGTGGTCAGCCTGCTGGGCGTCAGCGACGTGGATTCGGCTCTGGCCCGGCAAAAGGCTGCAAAATCGTGATCGCGATGCTGGGCATGTACGACATGCCCGCCATACAGCCCGCAAATGACCGGTTCTGGACATCGATTCGCACGCATCTGGGCTTTGGCCCGCCGAACCTGACGCGCGACGGAAACGTCTGGGATATCTGGCAGAGCCCTGATCTTGTTTTCGCGCAAACCTGCGGCATGCCCTTCCGAACCCATCTGCACGGCAAGGTGCAACTGGTTGGCACGCCGGATTACGGGCTAGAGCGATGCCCGCCGGGGTATTATTGCTCGGTCTTCGTGGCCCGGCGCGCGGATGAACGGGACCTGCCCGATCTTGCCCAAGGCGTTTTTGCGTATAACGAAGCGCTGTCGCAATCCGGGTGGGCCGCGCCGGTCACGCATCTGTCGAAGCTGGGGCTGACACCAAAGACCGCCCTGGAAACCGGCGGGCATGCATTGTCTGCACAGGCAGTGGCCGAAAAGCGCGCCGATTTTGCCTCGCTGGATGCGCTGACTTGGAAGATGCTGAAAGAGTTGACCGATCTGGGCCACGAACTGCGCGAGGTCGCCAGCACCGAGCCGACGCCGACGCTGCCCTACATCACCGCCCCCGGTCAGGACGCGGCTCGGGTTGCCAAGGCGGTCCGCGCAGCCATTGGCGACCTGTCCGATACGGATCACACGGCGCTGCACATCCGGGGGCTGATCGACATACCAGCCGACCGATATCTGGCCGTTCCGACCCCACTGCCGCCACAAGCGCCCGACCCGTAGCACTGACCATTTTGACGACGACGTCTGGTCAATTTGAGCCTTTCATCGCCCGATTCTACCTTTTGCGCATTGCATTGCGCTGAATTTTCAGCCCTAGTACCGCACCAACAGCACCAACAACCGGACCGCCCGTGACAGACACCGCTCCCGTTATCGAGATTAAGAACCTTCACAAAAGCTTCGGACGTCTCGAAGTGCTGAAAGGGGTGGATATCACCGCCCATCGGGGCGACGTCGTGTCACTGATCGGCTCATCCGGCTCGGGGAAATCGACGCTGCTGCGCTGCTGCAACCTTCTGGAAGACAGTCAGGAGGGCGAGATTCTGTTCAAAGGCGAACCGGTGCATTGGACCGGTGCGGGCCATCATCGCCGCCCCGCCGACGCCAAACAGGTTCTGCGCATCCGCACCAACCTGTCGATGGTGTTTCAGCAGTTCAACCTGTGGGCCCACATGACCATCCTGCAAAACGTGATGGAGGCCCCCGTCACCGTGCTTGGCCGCGACAGGGCCGAAGTTGAAGACAGCGCCCGTAAGTATCTGGAAAAAGTGGGAATTGGCGACAAGTGCGACGTTTACCCAGCGCAATTGTCCGGCGGTCAGCAACAGCGCGCGGCGATTGCCCGCGGTCTGTGCATGGAACCCGAAGCGCTGTTGTTCGACGAGCCGACCTCGGCCCTGGACCCGGAACTGGAACAGGAAGTGATCAGGGTGATCAAGGATCTGGCCGCCGAAGGCCGCACCATGATCATCGTGACCCATGACATGAAAATGGCGGCCGATATCTCAAGCCATGTCGTGTTCCTGCATCAGGGCCTGATCGAAGAAGAAGGCACACCCGAAGACATCTTCACGTCCCCTGAATCCCAGCGACTTAGGGGCTTTCTATCCGCCACAAAGGCGGCATAACTTCAGGACAGAACCAATAAGGGGAGTACACATGAAAAACCTGATTCTGACCACCACAGCACTGGCACTAACCGCCGGTATGGCCATGGCCGACACCGTGCGCATGGGCACCGAGGGCGCCTACCCTCCGTACAACTTCATCAACGATGCCGGTGAAATCGACGGTTTCGAGCGTGAACTGGGCGATGAGCTGTGCAAGCGCGCCAGCCTGGACTGCGAGTGGGTCAAGAACGACTGGGATTCGATCATTCCGAACCTGGTTTCGGGCAACTACGACACCATCATCGCGGGCATGTCCATCACCGATGAGCGCGACGAGGTTATCGACTTTACCCAGAACTATTTCCCGCCGGCCGCATCGGCCTATGTCGCGGCCTCGGACGGCGTTGATGTGACAAGCGGGATCGTTGCAGCCCAGACCGCAACCATTCAGGCCGGTCACGTGGCTGAAAGCGGTGCGACTCTGGTAGAATTCGCGACGCCGGAAGAAACCATCGCCGCCGTGCGCAACGGCGAAGCGGATGCGGTTCTTGCCGACAAGGACTTCCTTGTTCCGATCGTCGAGGAATCGGGCGGCGAACTGGTCTTTGTCGGTGATGACGTCCCGCTGGGCGGTGGCATCGGCATGGGCATTCGCGAAAGCGACAGTGAACTGCGCGGCAAGTTCGACGAGGCGATCACCTCGATGAAGGCCGACGGCAGCCTGAACGAGATACTGGTCAAATGGTTCGGCGAAGGCATCGGCACCTTCAACGCCGACGGCACAGTCGTTACCAACTAATCCGCACTAACGGGGTCGGCGCAGCCAACGCGCCGGCCCCACCCCGGCTTTTGGCCGGGACCGACGTTCGAAAGACGCCCCATGTTTTCCTATTGCGCTGACCCTGACACGCTTGGAACGTTCCGATGGTTTTCCTGCTATCTGACCAACGGCGTCCACTGGTCGTTCTACCTGTCCTTTCTCAAAGTCCTCGGGCTGCTGGCCATCACCGCCCCCGTCGCGCTGAGTTTCGGGTTTGCAGGCGCAATGGCCGCCCGGTCGCATTTCCCGCCTCTGAGCTGGCTGGGCAAGGGATACATCGCCATCGTGCGCGGCGTGCCGGACATCGCTTTCTTCCTGTTTTTCGTGATCGCGCTGGATCAGGCCTTTGAATGGACACGCCATCAGGTCATGTGCCCGGAATGGACGGATCCGGTCCGACAGGGGAATGACTTTATCGTCTGTCAGGCCGCCAAGCTGCCGCTGGGCAGCGCACCCGAATGGGTGCATGAGACCTACGGGTTCTTCCTTGCGATCGTCACTTTCTCGATTGTTTTCGGGGCCTTCGCGGCCAACGTTCTGTTCGGAGGCATGCGCGCCGTCCCCCATGCGCAGCTGGAAACGGCCGAGGCCTACGGCATGACCCGCCGGCAGACTTTCTGGCGCGTTCTGGTGCCGCAGATGTGGGTCTATGCCCTGCCCGGCCTCAGCAACCTGTGGATGGTCCTGATCAAGGCCACGCCGCTGCTGTTCCTGCTGGGGATCGAGGATATCGTCTATTGGGCCCGCGAACTGGGCGGCACCAAGACGTCCCGCTTTACCGACTACCCGCATGGCGACTGGCGCATGTGGTACTTCCTGTTCCTGCTGGTCTTCTACCTTGGCATGACCCGTGTTTCGGAAATCGGTCTCGAACGCCTGATGCGCAAACTGTCCCACGGACAGGCCACATCCGGCGGTGAGCTGCTGCGCAAGGAGACCACGGCATGAGTTGCCTCCAGACCATTCAGGACTATGGCCTGCGCTCCATCGGGATCGGTGAGCGTCTGCTGCCCAAAACCGACTTCACCCTGTGCGAGCATTTCACGCTGATCGGCTCGGGCATGATCTGGAACATCTATTTCGGTCTCATGGCAATGATGACCGGCTTCTTCCTGGCGACCGCGCTGGCCGTTGGCAAGGCGTCCCCGAACAAATGGCTGCGCAAACCAGCCGAGTGGTTCATCTTTCTGTTCCGGGGCTCGCCGCTGTTTATCCAGTTCTTCTTTGCCTATTTCTTCTTCCTTTCGCTGAAGAAGCCCTACCCGATGTTCGACGCCCTGACCTCGGCCTGGCTGGGGGCGCTGATCGTCCTGTTCCTGAACACGGCTGCCTATTCGGGTGAGATCTTCTATGGCGCGCTGCGCTCGATCCCCAAGGGCGATATCGAGGCCGCCGACGCCTATGGCATGTCCGGTTGGTCCCGCTTCCGGCGCATCATCTGGCCCACCATGCTGCGGCTGGCCTGGCCCGCCTACACGAACGAGGCGATCTTTGTGTTCCAGTCCACCACGCTTGTTTTTTTCTCGGCCTTCCCGGCCTGGCAGCAACGGGGCGACGCGCTGTATTATGCCAGCTATTTCGCCGACAAGACGTTCAACCCGTTTGTCCCCTACCCGATTCTGGCGTTTTATTTCATCATGCTGACGCTGGTGATCGTCTGGACCTTTGGCGTGATCAACAAGCGGCTGAACCGGCATTTGCCGGTCGCAAAACAGGCCAAGATGAAGTTCCGACTGAACCTGGCGCGCTGAGTTTCAGCGCGTCCGGCGCGCAATCAAAGCACAAGATTCTGCGTTCTACCGAAGATCGATTTGGGAGAGATGGTACCGCCTCCCTGGCTTGAACAGGGGACCTCTGGATCCACAATCCAGCGCTCTAACCAACTGAGCTAAGGCGGCACTCGGTAGGGGGCGATGTACCGAACGCGCCCACGGAATGCAAGGGGATTAAAGCCGAATTTTCCAGCTTTGTTCGACAAGATCGACCCCAAAGGAATGCACCGGTTTGCTGTCCAGCAACTGCCAGCCATTTGCCCGATATAACGCACAGGCCGCCTTGTGGCTTTCATGCGTCCAGAGTGAAATGTCCCGGTATCCGGCAGTGCGGGCAAACGCGGTCAGCGTGTCCAGCATCCGTTTGCCCAGCCCCAATGCGCGCGCCTCGGGCACCAGCAGAAACAGCCGCAGCTTTGCGGTCTGTTCATCCAAGGCGACGCAAAAGATGCTGCCCAGCCGTTGCCCTGCCCGCTCGGCTATCCAGCCCCGTTCGCGCGAGGGGTCGTGACCCGCGATGAAATCGTCCAGAACACGCGCCACAAGCGGGGCAAAACTGTCGTCAAACCCCTCGTCCCGCGCGTAGAGCGTACCGTGCTGTTCGACCAGCCAGGGGGCGTCGTCAGGGTGAAAAGGTCTCAGAACAACGTCTTCCATGGCTTATCTGTCCACAATGGCGGCTTGATTCTCAACCGTCCCCGCGCTAGCACAAACGCTCAGTCCCGGAGGCGCATATGGGCATTAACACCGAACGCGATATTCAAGCGAACCTGCAGATCGGTCCGACCGATCAGGGCATGGTGCGGCTGTTCATCGAGGCCGACGGCGTCGAAGTTCCGATGGATTTCGACCCTGAGGAAGCCGAGGAAATCGCAGACGAGATTCGCGCCGCAGCCCACGCGGCTCGGGCTGTCAAAGGCTAACCTGCCTCAGATCCTTGGATCCCGCAGCGCCTGAAGCCTGCGTGCGGCATCGGTTGCAAATTTCTGGATCATCTTCTTGCGCCGCGCCGGAGCAACCTTGTCTTCCGGGGCCATGCGGATGATCTCGGCATCGTAAGCGTCAGCGATGATCAGGCCGGTTTCGTCCGGCAACAGGTCGGTCGGAAACTCGGTATCGACGGCCCAGAAGAATCGGTCACACCATTCCAGATAGCCCTGCCACTTGGAATCCGACTGGTAATCGGCCCGGCTGGATTTGCATTCGATCACCCAAAGTTCCCCCTTTGGACCCAGCCCCATGACATCCACCCGCAGACCGCGTGCGGGCACAAATTCCTCAACAGACACAAAGCCATGCGCGCTCAGATGACGTGCCACGCCACGCGCAAGTTTTTGTCCCGGCTGCAAATCCAATGTCATATGTGAAATGTGAACAATTCGTGAACAAATGTAAAGCGCCTCAAATAGCTTGACATGATACCATATGGTACTTCATTTATATGATACCAAATGGTATCTCATTTGAGGTTACACATGCAGAACCAAACCCAGAATGCGTTTCGCGCCCTGGCCGACCCCACCCGCCGGGACATCGTGCAGTTGCTTGCAGCGCAGGACATGACAATCGGGCAACTTACCGACCGGTTCGACATGACCCGCGCGGCTGTGAAAAAGCACCTGACCGTGCTGTCCGATGGCGGCCTGATCACGGTCGAGGCGCGCGGCAGAGAACGCATAAACCGACTTGAACCACAGGGGATGGCCCCGGTACTGGGCTGGCTTCGTTACTTCGACCAGTTCTGGGATGATCGCCTTAACTCTCTTAAGGAAGCTGTTGAAAGGAAAAAGAAATGACCAATGCCGTTTTGCAAAAAACAATTTTTCTCAGGGCCGAGCCCGAGACCGTGTGGGCCTATCTGACCGAGCCGGAACGGCTGGCCGAGTGGTTCCACAAGCCCGAGCGCCCGCTGGCCAAGGGCCAAAAGCTCGAGATGTTTGGAACAACAAGCGGCGATCTGCTGATCTGGGGCGAAGTGCTTGAAGCGCGCCCACCGGAATATCTGGAATATACATTCACCGTAAAGCCTATGGGCAACGCCGTCAGCACTGTGAAATGGACACTGGAACCGGTCCCTGGCGGTACGCGTCTGGGATTGCTGCACGAAGGCCTGCCGCAGGGGGCCGAGGCCTTTGGCATGATCCTGGCGCTGGATGATGGCTGGGATGAGCACTTTGGCAAGATGCGCAAAGCCCTGCACGAAACAGTTGATGCCTGACCCCCAATGAACCCCTTGTGCAAACCCGCCGCACACCCTACTTAGGCCCGTGGCGGGTTCTGCCCTTCTTGTGATTGGTAGCATTCTGGTGGCCTTAAGCAATTCCGAGGGGGCTGGCTCTGTTCAGGTCCTGGCCTGATTACCTGGCGCCCACCTGTACATACAGGTCCTCGGGAATCACACCGCACGGTTGACTGGTGGTCCCGCCACATTTTTCCTTGAAAACTCAGCGCTCGGCGCGCGCGTCCTGTTTGGCAAGCGCGGGCTTGAAGCTGTGCACAACGGGCGAGCCGCGACGCGGTCCGCCGGGCTTTTCGGCCATGCTCATGATTTTATAGGCAAACTGGACCCCGGCGAAGACGATCCCGTTCATGAACCAGATCATCACCAACGCGATCAGCCCCACATCCGAACCCGTAATCAAACCGCGCAGGTTGGCCACGTTCAGCGCCAGCAGCACGCCCACAAACACAGCCGAGATGACGAAACCCCAGGCAACCTGAGTGATATAGAGCCGGACGAGTTTGGGCATGGGGACCTCCTTGCGCTTTAATATGCTAGCGCACGCCCCCCTGCGGTAAAGGCGTCAGAATGCCTCGGGCTGGGCCTCGCGCGCCATGTGGTCCAGCACGGCGTTGACGAATTTGGGCTCTTTGCCCTCGGGGAAGAAGGCGCGCGCCACGTCGACGAATTCGGTGATCACAACCTTGGGCGGCGTGTCGCTTTGGGTCAGTTCGGCCCCTGCGGCGCGGAAGGCAGCACGCAGGGTCGGGTCAATGCGTGCGATGGGCCATTTCGCGACCAGAGCGCGGTCGGTCATCTGGTCAATCGGGGCCTGATAGTTCACGGCGTCTTCGACGAGTTTGCGGAACAGGCGGATATCGCCGTCCAGCATCTCTTCGCCCTCGTAGACAGCCCCAAACCGGTGATCCAGAAACTCGGCCACAACCGCTTCGGTCGTCTGGCCCGATTGCTCCATCTGGAACAGCGCCTGCACGGCATATAGCCGGGCGGCGGATTTCATCAGGCGTTTCTGGTTGGCCGGTTTCGGCGCGTCTGTCTGGGTCATGCTGTCGTGGGTCCGTTGCTGTCGCCCGCCACCAGGATGGACTCGGACGGAGGCTTGAAGCCCACGCCCTTTTGCGAAGAGCCCCACTTACGGCTCAGCGCGATCAGATGCAAGGCCGCAGCGGCCGCTCCGCCGCCTTTATTCATCTTTTCCGGGTTCGCACGGACTTCGGCCTGTTCGTCATTCTCGACCGTCAGGATGCCGTTGCCGATGCAAAGGCCCTGCAGGCCCATCAACTGGATGGCACGGCTTGAGTCGTTGCACACCGTTTCGTAATGCGTCGTTTCACCCCGGATAACGCAGCCCAGCGCGACGTATCCGTCGAAATTGCACTGACGGTCCGCCATGGCGATGGCCGTAGGAATTTCCAGCGCACCTGGAACTTCGACCACTTCACAGGTGCCGCCTGCCGCTTCGACCTCGGCCCTGGCACCGGCAATCAGATTGTCGGCAATCGCGCGGTAGAACGGGGCTGCCACGATCAGCAGCTTCACCGGCTTGTCGAATTCGGGCGTCGGCAGGATGCCGTGTTTGTCTTGTTCAGCCACGATCAGTCTTCCTTGAGAATGGACCGGGTGCCGACGATGGACAGGCCAAAGGCGTCGAGTCCCAGATATACGGTTTCAGGTGAGTCGGTCAGCAGCACAAGCTCCTGAATACCCAGCTTGGACAGGATCTGCGCGCCCAGACCGGTTTGCTTGATGGTGCGCGGGCCCTCTTCCTCGACCGCATAAAGCGAGTTGCGCGGCTGGCGGAACAGGCAGACAACACCGCGCCCTTCTTCGGCGATTTTTTCCATCGCGCGGGGCAATTCGCGCGACGACTTGGGGCCAAGGCCCAGAATATCGGGGGCTTCGTGCAAAGCGTGGGTGCGGGTCAGGACAGGCTCGGGCGTGGTGATATCGCCCTTGATCATGACCACATGTTCGATGCCATGGGTCTGATCGGTGAAAATCCGCATCTCCCAATCGCCGCCATATTCCGAGGTGACGGTTTCGCGCGAGGTCTCAACCACCAGATTGTCATTGCGCGACCGGTAAGCAATCAGGTCGCTGATCGTTCCGATCTTCATGTCGTGCTCTTTGGCGAATTCCACCAAATCGGGCAGCCGCGCCATCGTACCGTCGGGCTTCATGATCTCGCAGATCACCCCCGCCGGGTTCAGACCTGCAAGGCGCGAGATATCCACGGCAGCCTCGGTATGGCCTGCACGCACCAGAACCCCGCCCCGTTTGGCGCGCAGCGGGAAAACGTGCCCCGGCGTAGCGATGTGCGCCATCGTGTTCTGCTCGTTGATCGCGGTCGCCACCGTCAGCGCGCGGTCGGCAGCAGAGATCCCGGTGCTGACGCCCTCGCGCGCTTCGATGGACACGGTGAACGCGGTTTCGTGACGCGACGAATTGTTCACGGCCATCATCGGCAGGCCCAGCATGTCGATCCGCTCAGCCGTCATCGGCAGGCAGATCAGCCCGCGCCCGTGGGTGGCCATGAAGTTGATCGCCTCGGCATCGGCAAACTCGGCCGCAATTACAAGATCGCCTTCGTTTTCGCGATCCTCATGGTCGACCAGAATGTACATCCGGCCTTTGCGCGCGTCTTCGATGATCTCTTCAATCGGGCTGATCGCGTTGCGCAGCTGGGCCTCGACAGGACCTGGGGTTTCGAAGCTCATGGAGCAGCCTTTCGCAGGAGCATAATTTCACAGCGGGATAAACCACTGTGGGTGCAAACGCCAGCCCGCAACCGGGAAGAATTTGTCTGGCAGACCGGACGGATCGCGAAGGTTTTGCATCGCGATTGTCCACCCTCGCCGAACATACCGGTTCGCTTAATTCGTTTTGTCCACAAATCGCCGCATTCAAGCCCTCGGATAGCCCCAGATTCAAACCAATCAGGTCCCTGAGCTTTGACCCACCCAAGAGACTCGCGCAAATGGCATATTCTTCAGGTGTAACGACCTCGGCCCCTTATGCGTCAGGGGTGATCAGACGGAACCGGCTGCTGCTGTCCATCGTCCTGTTGCATTTGCTCTGCGGAATCGGGGTCAGCGTCTATCTGGGCACGTCTTTCTGGTCCTCGACAGCGCCGAAGATTCTGGTGGCGTTCAAAACCTTGTCCATGTTCATCGCCGCCAATTTCCTGCTGTGGCGGCTGGGTGTTGCCGTGTTCAAGGTCAAACCCAAACGGCCCATTCAATGGATGATCGCCGATATCCGGTCGATTATGTCAAACGGCACTCAGGTCTCGGATGCCTTAGCCGGGGTGTTCTGCGTCCTGGTCCTGATCATCACTTTCACCTATCTCAAGGAAGCGATACCGCTGCTTAACCCCTATTCCTGGGATGCGTTCTTTGCCCAGATGGACCGGGATATTCACGGCGGGTACGACGTCTGGGTGCTGCTGTATCCCATTCTGGGATCGCCCTATGTCACAACCGCAGTCAGCTGGGCCTATCATGGGTGGTTTCTGCTAATTTACATGGCGGTTTGCCTGGCATGTCTGGATCGTCGCGACCCGACCAGAAGTGCAATATTCCTGGTCTCTTTTGCCCTGTGCTGGTCCATCGGCGGCAACCTTCTGGCAACCGTTTTCGCGTCTGTCGGGCCTGTATACTATGAAACCTTCGGGTTCGGTGACACCTTCGTTCAGCAGATGGAATTGCTTCACGAGTCACACAAAATCAGCCCGATTGGCGCGTTGGAATGGCATCAGGTCCTTCTGGATGGGTATTTCAACGGAGGCTCCGTGCGCGGCATCTCTGCCATGCCCAGCATGCATGTGGCGACCAGTGTCCTTTTGGCCCTCTACGGCTTTGCCTACTCACGCTGGGCTGGTTGGGCCCTCACCGCATTCACGGCCTTAATCGTTGTGGGCTCGGTCCACCTTGCGTGGCACTACGCCGTTGACGGCTACGCCTCGATCATTCTGGCGCTTGTGATCTGGTGGCTGGCCAAGAAGCTCACCGCGCGATTTGGCCCCGCGACCTGAGGGTCAGGACATCTCGGCCAGACGGGCGACGTAGCGGGCCAGCGTATCGATCTCGAGGTTGACGCGGTCGCCCGTCGCCACATCGCCCCATGTCGTGACCTCTTTGGTGTGAGGGATGAAGTTGATGCCGAAATCGCACCCCTCAACATCGTTGACGGTCAACGAGGTACCATTCAGCGCAACCGATCCTTTGGGCGCAATGAAGCGGGCCAGGTCTTTGGGTGCACGCAGGGTGACACGGGTGCTGTCGCCTTCGTCTTCGACCGCAACCACCTCGGCCACGCCATCGACGTGACCCGAGACGATGTGGCCGCCCAGTTCGTCGCCAACCTTCAGCGCCCGCTCCAGATTGACACGGCTGCCCACGGTCCACGTATCCAGATTGGTCTTGGACACGGTCTCGGCGCTGATCTGAACGTCGTACCAGTCATCGCCCAGCGCGATCACGGTCAGACACACCCCGTCGCTGGCAATGGACGCCCCGATATCGATCGAGGCGGTTTCATAGGCCGTCCTGATCCGCGCCCGCAGGTCGCCCTGCTGTTCCAACTCGGTGACAGTGCCTACGTCTGTGACGATCCCTGTAAACATCCCGTTAACCCTCAGCGCCTAGCATCAACATCACCGCCGAGGTAAGCCCAAGCGCCCGCCCCGGCAAGCCCTTGCTTGCCGGATTGGGTCAGAACAGGCATAGTTTTGACTACAAAAACGTATACAGCAGTACAGATGCACCACACGCACACAGGCACGCAAAATCGGGTCTTCCTGTTTCTTCAGGGTCCGCATGGGCCTTTTTTCAGCGCGCTGGGGCGGATGCTGCGCACCTCGGGGGCGCAGGTGTGGCGCGTTGGCTTTAATGCTGGCGATCAGGCGTTCTGGTTTCACCGCAACAGCTACATCGCATTTCGGGGCACTCCTGACGACTGGCCGGACACCCTTAACGCTTTGATCACCGAAAAGGGCATCACGGATATTGTGCTTTACGGCGATACACGCCCGATCCATGCGCGGGCGGTCGAGATTGCCAAAACCCGGAACATCACCGTGCATGTGTTCGAAGAAGGATATCTGCGCCCCTGGTGGGTGACATACGAACGGGGTGGGTCGAACGGAAACTCACGCCTCATGTCCATGGATGTCGATCAGATGAGGCAGGCGCTGTCCCATTCCGATGCGGAAACACCGCTGCCGCCGTCCCATTGGGGGGACATGCGGCACCACATCTTCTACGGCGCGCTGTACCACTGGTTCGTAATGTTCCTGAACCATCGGTATCGCAACTTCCGCCCCCATCGGGAATTGCCTGTGTCGCGGGAATTTCGGCTTTATTTCAAAAGGCTGGCCCTGATGCCTGTTCACCGCATATCGCGCAGCTGGTCCACGGCACGGGTGCGTTGGGGTGGATTCCCCTACCATTTGGCGCTGCTGCAGCTGGGCCATGACAGCTCGGTCCAGTCCCATTCCGACTATTCATGCATGAGCCAATTTCTGCAGCAGGTCATCGCTGGATTTGCCGAAGGAGCCCCGCAGCATCACCGGCTGGTCATCAAAGAACACCCGCTGGAAAATCACCGCGAACCCCTGCGCCGCCTTGTGCGCAGTTTCGCGCGCCGGCACGGCATTGCGGAACGGGTCCATTACGTTCCCGGCGGCAAGCTGGCCGGGCTGCTGAACGAGGCGCGCTCAGCCGTGACCATCAACTCAACTGCCGGCCAGCAGGTTCTGTGGCGCGGGATTCCGCTGCGTATTTTCGGCAGATCGGTCTATGACAAACCCGAATTTGTCTCGCGGCAGCCCATGGCATCGTTCTTTGCCAACCCGAAACCGCCCGACAACGATGCCTATCACTGCTATCGCCGGTTCCTGCTGGAAACCAGCCAGATTTCCGGGGGGTTTTATTCCCATCGGGGTCGGCGGCAATTGCTGCGGCATGTGACCGATATGGTTTTGCGGCACAGCGATCCCTATCAGACAGCTATTGAGGACAACGCGGCTATGACGCCACAGTTGAAAATCGTTGGGTGATTGCCGGTATCCATCGCTGGAAGTTACAGGCCAAAACCGGTAACTTGCCGCAAACAGAAAACTAAAACAAAAAACGACCGAGGATATCTGGCAGTGCAATGCGTTCCAATCCGATGGATACGGGGACTTTCCCTTGTCGCCGCTGTTGCCCTTCTGGCCGCGTGCCAGCTTCCGAAATCGGGGCCCAACAAAAGCGAAATCCTGGCCGGTTCGGTTGAAAACGGCGGCAACGCCTTTGTGGTCGAGGTGGATGACCGCGTTACCCGCGCGACCTCGGCGGTTCCGCAATTCGGATTCTCGCCCTCGTTCAGCAGCGCCCAGAGGCTGACCGCTGACACGGTACGCCCAGGCGACGTTCTGGGCCTGACCATCTGGGAAAACGTCGATGACGGCCTGCTGGCCGGTGAAACCGGTGCCGCCACGGCACTGAACGAAGTTCAGGTCGACAGCGAAGGGTTTATCTTCGTCCCCTACGCCGGTCGGATGCGCGCCGCCGGGAATACGCCGGAAGAGTTGCGCGTTCTGATCACGGAAAAGTTGCAGGAACAAACCCCAGACCCGCAGGTCGAGGTGCGCCGCGTTGCGGGCGACGGATCGACCGTCTCGATCACTGGCACGGTTGCAGCTCCGGGCATCTATCCGATTGAGCGCCCAACCCGCTCTTTGCTGGGAATGCTGTCCCAGTCGGGCGGGGTTTCCGTTGCCTCGGACATCGCGCTGGTGACCCTGATCCGTGGCGATCAGAAGGGCACGGTCTGGTACGAAGACCTGTTCCGCAATCCCAAACTGGATGTCGCGCTGCGTGGCGGCGACCGCATTCTGGTGGAAGAGGACAGCCGATCCTACATCGCACTTGGCGCAACCGGCGGGCAGTCGCGTGTTGCTTTTGAAAGCCAGGACCTATCGGCGCTTGAAGCTTTGGCACAGGTCGGCGGTCTGGTGACGGTGTCGTCCGACCCAACGGGCATCTTCATCCTGCGGGACGAGCGTCAGGACATCGCCCGCAATGTCATGGGCCGGGCTGATCTGCAAGGTGAACAGCGGATGATCTATCTGCTGAATCTGACCTCCCCCAACGGGCTGTTCATCGCGCGCGACTTCGTGATCCGCGACGATGACACGATCTATGTGACCGAAGCGCCCTATGCGCAGTGGAGCAAGTCGATTTCGCTCATCGCAGGTGGGCTGACCCCGATTGCGAATGTGGCCACCCTGACCGGAAACTGATGCATGACCCCGGATCACGACAGCGTATCCGGGACCGAGCGCAACCGTTTGTTCGTCTATAACGGCGGTTTTCTGACAAACCAGCGCATTCGGCGCATCCTGTCGCTGGCCGGGTATGATATCCGGCTGGGCCTGCCCCAAACCGATGAGCTTGTGAGCGTCTGGGGCAATAGCCCCACCGCCCATCGCGGACTGAACATCGCCGAAAAGCGAGGCGCTAAGGTTCTGCGGGTCGAGGATGCGTTCCTGCGGTCCCTGCATCCGGGGCGCAGCGGCGAGGCCCCGCTGGGATTGCTGCTGGACCGATCCGGGCTGCATTTCGATCCGAGCACACCGTCCGATTTGGAAACCCTGCTGGCCACCCATCCGCTGGACGATACCGCCCTTTTAGACCGTGCGCGTGGCGCTATCGAACGGCTGCAGGAACTGCACCTCAGTAAGTATTCGGCCTTTGATCTGACCATCCCACCGCCGGAGCCTGGCTATGTTCTGGTCGCCGATCAGACGCAGGGCGACGCCGCCGTGACCGCCAGCGGCGGCGATCACGCGCGGTTCCGCGAAATGCTGGTGATCGCGCAAGAGGAAAATCCAGGCGCGCGCGTGTTGATCAAGGCGCATCCCGAAACGCTGGCCGGGCACCGGGGCGGGTATTTCACCGAACAGGACGTGACGGACCGGGTGTCGTTTCTGCACGACCCGATCAGCCCGTGGCCGCTACTGGAAGGCGCGGTGGCGGTTTATACCCTGTCCTCGCAACTGGGATTCGAGGCGATACTGGCCGGGCACAAACCCCGCGTGTTCGGGCAACCGTTTTATGCGGGCTGGGGCCTGACGCAGGATGAAACCCCGATGCAGCACCGCCAGCGCAACCTGACCCGGGCGCAGTTATTCGCTGCGGCTATGATCCTTTACCCCACGTGGTACGATCCCTACCGCGATCAGCTTTGCGAATTGGAAACCGTACTGGATACGCTCGAGGCGCAGACGCGGGCATGGCGGCAGGATCGAAATGGCTGGACCGCATCAGGGATGCGCCTGTGGAAACGCAAGCATCTGCAGAGGATGTTTGGCCGGCACAAGAAACTTCAATTCACCGCATCGTCCACCCCGGACCGCCCCCACATGGTCTGGGCCAGCCAATCGCGCGGTGCCGAAGATGCCATCCGGGTTGAGGATGGATTTCTGCGCTCCCGGGGGCTGGGGGCCAATCTTATCCCGCCCCTGTCGCTCGTCACCGATGATCTGGGCATCTACTATGACCCGACCCATCCCAGCCAGTTGGAAGAGCTGATCGCAAAGCGCGAAACCCTGCGCCCCGATCAGGAACGGCGCGCAGAACGGCTGGTCGCAAAGCTGCTGGCCGCGGGGTTGAGCAAGTACAACACCGGAGCCAAACCCCCGGACCTGCCCCAGGGGCACCGCATTCTGGTTCCGGGGCAGGTTGAAGACGACGCCTCGATCCTGCTGGGTACAAGCGGCGTTCGGACCAATCTGGAACTGCTCGGGATGGTGCGCGAGGCGAACCCGAATGCGATTGTGATCTACAAGCCCCATCCCGACGTTGAAGCAGGCCTGCGCGTGGGCGGGATCGAGGTTGACGGATTGGCAGATGTCATCGCCGAAAACTGCGACCCGGCGGCCCTGTTGCCGCATGTGAATGAGGTCTGGACAATGACCTCGCTGCTGGGGTTTGAGGCCCTGTTGCGCGGCGTCAGCGTCACCACTATGGGTGCGCCCTTCTATGCGGGGTGGGGTCTGACCACGGATCTGGGTGCGGTTCCGGCCCGCAGGGGGGCGCGGCCCAAATTGATGGGTCTGGTCCATGCCGCGCTGATCGATTACCCGCGCTATCTGGACCCGGTCACAGGCCTGCCCTGCCCGGTCGAGGTTGCGGTGGATCGGCTGGCCGCAGGTGACACCGCCCGGTCCGGTCCGATGAATCGCCTGCTGTCAAAACTGCAGGGGGCTTTTGCCACGCACGCGCATCTTTGGCGCTGACCTGCTAACTCATGCGTCTCCAGCGATGCATCACGTCGCCACCAATTGCCGTCGTTTCGACCAGTTCGAAGCGCGGGGCTTCGTCCAGTTTTTCGAACCCCAGCGACCCAATGGCCGAAAGCCCCTCGGCCCCGATGGTCAGACCGGCGGTGAAGCCCACAAGCTCATCCACCAGATCGTCCGCCAACAGGGACGCGGCCAAGGCGGCCCCGCCCTCGCAGAACACGCGCGTCAGTCCGGCCTGCCCCAGTTGCTGCAACAAATCTGCTGCGTCGATATGGTGATCCCGCAGGGCGCAGGGCAGCAGACGAGCGCCCAACCCCTCCCACGCGCGGGCGCGTTCGGCGTCGGGATGGGGGCCGTGGCACAGCCAGACCGGCGTTTTTGACGCGGTGCGCGCAAGTTGCCCCATCAACGGAATGTCCATATGACGCGACACCACAACCCGCACGGGCTGCTGCGCAATGCCCAGATCCCGCACGGTCAGCGACGGATCATCTGCCCGCGCGGTGCCTGCGCCCACCATCACCGCATCGTGGCGCGCCCGCATCGCGTGCACGAAACGCCGCGCCTCTGGGCCCGTGATCCATTGGCTGTGCCCGGTCGACGTGGCGATGCGGCCATCGAAACTGCTGGCCAGTTTCAGCGTCACGAAAGGACGCCCCTGTTCGGTTTTCAGAAAGAACCCGGCGTGATCCTGCGCTGCCTGATCCGCCAGAACGCCGGTTTCGACCTCAATGCCAGCCTCGCGCAGCATGGCAAATCCTTGCCCCGCCACACGCGGGTCGCTGTCCTCGATAGCTGATACGACACGCGCCACGCCCGCAGCGATCAGCGCTTCGGCACAGGGGGGCGTTTTACCGTGATGCGCGCAGGGTTCCAGCGAGACATAAGCCGTAGCGCCCCGCGCCGCCTGCCCGGCCTGCGCCAAAGCCACAGCCTCGGCGTGCGGTCGGCCACCGGGTTGGGTCCAGCCCCGACCTACGATCCGCCGCTCCTTGACGACGACGCAGCCCACCGCTGGGTTGGGCCAGCACACGCCTTGTCCGCGCCGCCCCAGGGACAGGGCCAGCGCCATATATCGCTTATCTGTTTCGCTCACTCGTCCGTCGAAGGCTGCGGCGGGCGCAGTTCGTGGACAAACTCCTCGAAATCATCGGCCGCCTGGAAATTCTTGTACACACTCGCAAAGCGAACATAGGCGACGGTATCGATCCGCGCCAGAGCTTCCATGACGATCTCACCGATCTTGTTGGACGGTATATCCGTGTCGCCCATGCTTTCCAGACGGCGCACGATGCCCGAGATCATCTGATCGATCCGGTCCGGATCAATGGGACGTTTCTGCATCGATATGCGAATGGACCGTTCCAGCTTGTCCCGGTCGAAATCCTCGCGTTTTCCGTTGGTTTTGATAACAACCAGATCGCGCAGCTGCACCCGTTCATAGGTGGTGAACCGGCCCCCGCAAGCGGGGCAAAACCGGCGCCTGCGGATCGCAACGTGATCCTCTGCCGGGCGTGAATCCTTGACCTGAGTGTCGATGTTTCCGCAAAACGGGCAGCGCATCCGCCGTCTCCTCGTCCCTTGTTCGGCCTCTTTTTGTAAGCGCTTTGGCTTACTTATCCACAACTATAGGGCAGCCGCTAGAGTTTGGGTAGTCGGAATTTTCAGCCGCTAAATAATGGGTCAGCTCAGATGGGCCGCGACACGGCGCTGATGCGGGGCCGAGCGATGTTCGAACAGGTAAATCCCCTGCCACGTGCCCAGAACCGGTCGCCCCTGCGAGACTGGAATGGTCAGCGAAACAGGTAGAAGGGCCGCCTTGATATGCGCAGGCATATCGTCGGGCCCTTCATAGGTGTGGCGCAAATACGCCATGCTGGGATGATCCGACGGGGGAACGAGCCTTTCGAAAAAGGCGCGCAAATCGGTCTGCACTTCAGGGTCCGCGTTTTCCTGTATCAGCAGGGAACAAGAAGTGTGGCGCACAAACAGCGTCAACACCCCGTCCCCCGCTGCCTGCCTCAGCCAGCGGTGCACCTCGGACGTGAACTCATAAAGGCCCGGCCCTTGTGTCCGGATGGTAAATTCGGTCTGCATTCATCCCGGTTCGTCAGTGTGTCAGTCATTCAGAATGTTAACGCTGCATCTGGCATTCGCCCCCTGCACCGACACACTTGTACCCGGAACGAAGCTGCTTGTAACGATGCCGGACTGAGGTGGTGTGACACCGCTTGGTTTCTGCAGCGAAAACTGAACTGCGGTTCTGCGCCCGGTCGCCTCGCTTGGTCCGTAACCGCGCACCACATAGATCGGTTGCTGCCACCCGGCCCCCAGTGTTCGGCGGGCATAATCCGATGCGGCACACCAATACCCGTCTACATCATCGCGCCCGCGCGGGATCACTTCGAACACCGAGTTGTTCACCGCCGCTGTCTGATAACTGAACCGTGCGAAAGTGGCGGACGACGCCGATGCGCTTAATGTTGCTGCGGCAAGAACTGCGTAAGTCAAAACCTGTTTCATAACCGTACTCTCTCCTGTTCTGAGACAGGTCTTGATTTAGTTTGTCGCGCGATCAGACAAAGCCGCTTCACGATGAATTCAGTCAGCACGGGCCCCCGCGTGAACAGGCGTGAGCCAGCCCTGATAGCGGATCAGAAAACCAAGCCCCGGCGCGTCTGCAGAGACATCGAACCTGAATCGGCCCTGCTCATCCTGCCACTCGACAGTCGAGGACAAGGGCAGCAAAAACGCGGGGATCGGTATGCCGAATATGGTCAACCTGCTGATACCGATCTTTAGACCGGTCTTACTGAGTTCGGGTTTCAGCCAGAGGATCATTCGCCCGAAATCCTCGCGCACGCATCCGGTGCGGTGGTCATAGGTCAGGCAGGATCGGGTCTTGTGCCCGCCAAAGTCACGCTCCCAAATCCGGCCCTGTTTTGTGTCGCTGATCCTGACCGTGACCGGCACGTCCGCCCCGCCCGGGGGAAACCGCCCCAATCGCAGGGCCAGCGCAACAAGCCAACCCTTACCCCGTTCGATTTGGCAGCGCCCCGCATAGACCCCGGTGGAACTGTGCAGGTGCTGCACCGCAGCAGGCAACTCAGCGGCAATGGGCAGTGCCTGTAGGAATGGGTCCATTCCTCAGAACCCTTGCGGCGCGAACCGGTCGCGCAGCGCTGGGGTTGGTACAAGACATGTCGGGCTTCGTCCGAATATCGCATATCGGTTCCGCGCGATCAGATGGTACATAGGATCCTTCACCACGCGCGGCAGGTACCTGCATACCGCCAGAGCCGACCACGCGCCGGGCAAGCGGCACACGGCAGCGGCGAATGCGTCCAGCTTCTGGTGAACCTGCCCGTCCACGATAACCAGATTGGTTTCGAAATCATCGGTCGGCAGCCCAAGGTCGCGGTACAGGCTTTGCCCCAAAGGCGACTGCGCCGTCGCAAATTGAAACCGTCCTGCGCGGTCGTGTTTCAGCATGAACCGGAAAAAGCCCGAGCACAGCACGCATTCTCCGTCAAAGACGATCAGATCGGGAAGGTTGAAAAGTTCTTGATTTTGAACACTCTGCATGGCGCCCGCGCCTTTGGTCACACCCTGGCGCGATAGTGTCATGCGAGTGTTTAACCGCCAATGCGACAAGAAGGGCCGATGGATGCGCCGGGGAACCTCGGGCGCGTTCTGAATGCGCGCTCCGAGGCTCTGACCCCATCCCCAAAAAGGTGCCTACCCGACGCAGGAAACCTAATGCGTGGGCCGACAAGTGCTTTTTGTCATTGGACAAGTTTTTGTGATATTCTGACAAAACAGCACGGGCACCTGATCGGAAAGGCATCCATGGACGTTGATATCGCGCGCATTCATCGCCTGATCCAATCGCTTGACGACCATACTGGCGATGCTGCTGTGTCGCGGCGCGTTCTGGCCCAGACCGGGCTTTCGCCTGATGACATCGCGCAATCGGCCTCGGTCTGCAGCGCGCAGAAAGAGGCTCTGTTCGTGCGCTACGCCTGCGATGCGGTGAACGACATCACCTTTGGCGCGCGAACCGGTCTGGCTGTCACCTCTGCCTCGAGCCTGACGGCTTATATCAGTAAATACTCGCGCGATCTGAAACAGGTGATCGAAAACACCTCGCGCTTTCATGGCATCATTGATCCGGCTGTCGTGTTCAGCCTGCGCTATGCGGGGAATTTCGCCTCGTTCGAGGCCGAATGGAAAGACGCCAGCTATGCCCGCTATCACCGGCGCACCGAATTCCTGCTGTTTGCCGCCCTGGCGCGCATGCGCAATCTGACTCAGGTGGACTTTTTCCCGATCGAGATGCGGTTTCAACACGAGGTCGGGGCGCATGCGGCCAGTTTCCGCAAACTGTCGGGCTTCCCGGTGATGTTTGGGGCGGAAAAGATGGAGATCATCCTGTCCCTATCCTCGCTTGACCTGCCTGTTCCCACCTACGATCCCAAGCTGCGCGCGCATCTTGTGGAATATGGCGAACGGGTTCTGGCCGAGAAACGCACGACCGACCAGAAACTGCGCGCTCAGGTCGAAGGGCTGATCACACGGTCCCTGCCCGGCACGATCATTCAGGCGGAAGAGGCCGCTGCAAATCTGGGGATGAGCCCCAGAACCTTTGCCCGCCGATTAAAGGTCGAAGGCACCAGCTATCGCGAGATCGTCTCGGACCTGCGCTGCGATCTGGCGCAGACTTTTGTGTCGAACGGCATGCCTCTGTCCGAGGTTTCTTATTCACTTGGCTATGCGGATCAAGCGGCGTTTTCGACCGCCTTCAAACGATGGACGGGCCAAACGCCGGGCCGATTCAAAACGCGGGTGGAGCATCCGATACGGGTGTGAGACCGGGGGTCATCAGCGCTGCCGCCTCGCCCCGGCCCGTCCCATGAGTGGACAAGGCGGATATAGAGACGGCGCGTGCGTGATCTTTGTGAGTTCCCGCCAATTTGATGGGCGAACCGGCCATTGTGATCGGCTTCAAAGAAAAAAGGCGCCTCGGTCAGAGGCGCCTTGATCCTTACTGATCCAGGAAGGACCGCAGTTTACGCGACCTGCTGGGGTGCTTCAGCTTGCGAAGCGCCTTTGCTTCGATCTGGCGGATACGTTCGCGGGTCACGCTGAACTGCTGTCCGACCTCTTCCAGCGTATGGTCGGTGTTCATGCCGATGCCGAACCGCATCCGCAGAACCCGTTCCTCGCGCGGGGTGAGCGAGGCCAGAACCCGGGTCGTGGTTTCCTTGAGGTTTTCCTGAATGGCGCTGTCCAGCGGCAGCACGGCATTCTTGTCCTCGATGAAATCACCCAACTGGCTGTCTTCCTCGTCGCCAATCGGCGTCTCAAGGCTGATTGGCTCTTTGGCGATCTTCATCACCTTGCGCACTTTCTCAAGCGGCATCTGCAACTTTTCGGCCAGTTCCTCCGGCGTCGGCTCGCGGCCGATTTCGTGCAGCATCTGGCGACCGGTCCGGACCAGCTTGTTGATCGTCTCGATCATGTGCACCGGAATTCGAATGGTCCGCGCCTGATCCGCAATCGAACGTGTGATCGCCTGACGGATCCACCAGGTCGCATAGGTCGAGAACTTGTAGCCCCGGCGGTATTCGAACTTGTCCACCGCCTTCATCAGGCCGATGTTACCTTCCTGAATAAGATCAAGGAATTGCAGGCCACGGTTCGTGTACTTCTTGGCGATTGAGATCACCAGACGCAGGTTGGCCTCGACCATTTCCTTCTTGGCCTGCCGCGCCTCTTTCTCGCCCTTCTGAACCTGCTGCACGATGCGGCGGAATTCAGAGATATCCAGACCGACATACTGACCGACCTGAGCCATATCGTTGCGCAGCTCCTCAACCTTGTCGGTCGAGCGTTCGATGAACATCTGCCAGCCCCGGCCCGGCTTTTCCGCCATCTCGGCCAGCCAGTTCGGGTCCAGTTCGCGGCCGCGATAGGCGTCGATGAATTCGCGACGGTTGATGCGGGCCTGATCGGCCAGTTTCACCATCGCGCTGTCCAGCGACATGACGCGGCGGTTGATGCCATAAAGCTGGTCGATCAGCGCCTCGATCCGGTTGTTGTGCAGGTGAAGGCCATTCACCAGTTCAACGATTTCAGCGCGCAGTTTCTGATAGGTCTCCTCGTCCTTCTCGCTGAACGAACCATCCTCATTCAGGGTTGCCGAAATCCGGCTGTCCTGCATTTCGGAAAGCATCGAGAAGTCGCTGGAAATGCGCTCCAGCGTGGTCAGAACCTGATCCTTGAGCGCTGCTTCCATCGCGGCCAGAGACATGTTGGCCTGATCGTCGTCATCGTCATCATCGTCGCTGGCAATCGGGTTACCGTCCGCGTCCAGTTCCGGCCCCTCATCCTTGGCAGGCTTCGCCGCCTGCACCGCCGAGGTGTCGACAACGGGCTCGGAAACATCGCCGTCCTCGTCCATCTGGTTGCCAAAGGTGGTTTCCAGATCGATGACATCCCGCAGCAGAATATCCTCGGACAAGAGTTCGTCATGCCAGATGGTGATCGCCTGGAAGGTCAGCGGGCTTTCGCACAGACCGGCAATCATCGTATTCCGGCCCGCTTCGATCCGCTTGGCGATGGCAATCTCGCCCTCGCGGCTCAGCAGTTCAACGCTGCCCATCTCGCGCAGATACATGCGGACGGGGTCGTCAGTGCGGTCCAGTTTTTCGGTCGCGGCACCGGCCAGCGCAACCTCGCGGTTGCTTTCGGTGGTGGTCAGTTCGGTCGAGCCCTTGTTCTCTTCCTCTTCGGCCTCTTCATCTTCGATGATATTGATGCCCATCTCGGACAGCATCGACATAACGTCTTCGATCTGTTCCGAGCTGACCTGATCCGGCGGCAGGACCTGATTGAGCTGGTCGTATGTGATGTAGCCTTTCTCGCGGGCCTCGGCGATCATCTTCTTGACCTGGGCCTGGCTCATATCCAGCGAGATTTCCTGTTCCTGCTCGTCGGATTTGCGGTCTTCGTTCGTATCCTTGGCGGCCATTCAATGCTCCTGCAGGGATGGGTGATTCGTTAGAGCCGAATCATTAGCGCGTGAAAGTGATTCGGCCACCCGTTTACCCGTTTTTCTTTTCAAGTGCCTTATGAAAACACCAGTTTACCGGCGTTTCCGCTCGAATTTGATACCGGATGTAATTGCCTCGAACGCATCTTTCTCGTCGCGGTTGATTCGCGCGCCGTTGTCGGCGATGTCGAAAACGGCCCTGTCCTCATTCTGGCTGCGGCTAGTTCTGTTGCGCTCTTCGGCGGCCTGCGCCAGCCGATACGTCAGCGCCTCATCAGCCAGATCGGACAGTTCCTCTGCAGCTTCGGCAATTTCAGCATCCAACCCCCGGAGCGCTTTGATCTTTGCGAGTTCCTCGGCCAGCGTCATTTCGGCCTTTTCAACGTCGCCCGGTTTGTACACGCAGGGGATCACAGCGACATGGCGAAGGGCCAGCAGGTTTTCAAGGGGTTGAGGGCCCAAAGTTTGAACGATGTGGTCTTGCAGGTTATCGGGATCGTCAATCGCATGCCGCAGGATCGCCCCGCGCAGGGCGGCGTGATCTGGATCGTGGCAATCCATCTCCTCCAACTGGTTTTCGAACTGCACCACGACCTGCGGGTTCAGGATGGCGATGGCCAGAATGGCGGCCTCGCGCAGTTGAATATCGGCATTCTCGGCCGAGGCCAGAAACGAGGCCCGCGCGCCCGGCGTCGCGGGCTGAGCCTGCGGCTGCCATTTCCCGCGCGGCTGCCACGGGCGATTCTGCGACTGTCGCTGCGGGCGAAACAATTGCCAGCGCAGGTCCTTGATTTCCTGCCCATAGTGCGACCGGATCGAGGGATCACGGATCAGCTTGATCTTGTCCCGCAGGGATTTGTCCAGCGCCGCCTTGCGTTCGGGGCTGTCGAACACCTTGCCTTTGGTCTCGCGCTGCCACAGCAGTTTGACCATCGGAATCGCGCCTTCCAGCACCGCCTGCACCGCCCCCGACCCTTCGGCGCGCAGCAGGTCGTCGGGGTCTTTGCCCTCGGGCATCAGGGCAAAACGCAGGGATTTTCCGGCTTCGAGCAGGGGCAGGGCCAGATCGACGGCACGCATCGCCGCCCGCAGGCCTGCCATATCGCCATCCAGCGCGATGATGGGCTCGTCCGAAATACGCCACAGCAATTGCAACTGATGTTCGGTGATCGCTGTCCCCAAAGGCGCAACTGACGCGCCGAACCCGGCCTCGGCCAGAGCGATCACGTCCATATAGCCCTCGGCCACGATCAGCGGTTTCCCCTTCCCCGCCGCCTGACGCGCAGGGCCGTGGTTATAGAGGCTGCGGCCCTTGTCGAACAACTCGGTCTCGGGCGAGTTCAGGTATTTCGCGTTGTCATTCGGGTCCATCGCCCGCCCACCGAACGCAATGCAGCGCCCGCGCGGGTCGCGGATCGGGTACATGATCCGGTTGCGGAAGGTGTCATAGGGCTTCTTGCCCTTGTTCGACGGCTTCGCCAACCCGGCCCCGAGGATCAAATCCTCGGCCACGTTCTTGCCGCGCAGATGATCCCACAGTGCCTGCCAGCCATCGGGGGCAAATCCGATCTCCCACCGGTCAAGCGCCTGTGCATCCAGCCCCCGGCGGGTCAGGTAATCGCGCGCAGGCCCGCCTGCCCCGGTCTTGAGCTGCAGCCGGAAGAACTGCACTGCCTGTTCCATCACCTCGGCCAATTGCGAACGGCGGTCCTGCTTTTCCTGCGCTTTGGGATCCCGCGCGGGCATCGGCATCCCGGCCTCGCGTGCCAGAATCTCAACTGCTTCGATGAACGAGACGTTTTCGGTCTCTTTCACGAAGCTGATCGCGTCGCCTTTGGCATGGCAGCCGAAGCAGTAATAGAACCCTTTCTGATCATCCACATGAAACGAGGCCGTCTTTTCATGGTGAAACGGGCAAGGTGCCCACATGTCGCCCTTGCCCTGATTGGACTTGCGCTGATCCCACATGACCTTGCGCCCAACGACCTGAGACAGGCTGAGGCGCGTGCGCAATTCATCGAGAAATCCGGGGGGCAGTGACATGGGTTCAAACCTGCCAGAAACCGAAACGCGCGCCAAGGGGATGGCGCGCGGTTGTCCACAGCGAATTCGCGGCCCTGTGGATTATTGCTGCAGGCACAGTTCCAGCCACGCAGCACCCAGGTCCTTTTTACGCACGTCGCGCATCTTTTGCTCATAGACCCACGGGGTGATCAAAGGGATGGCTGCGTTGTAGTTCTCGGGCCACGACGGCCCCGAATCCGCGATTGCCTGCGCCACGTCGCGTTCCTTGACCCGGTCCAGCCGCGCCTTCTGGATCGCAGCGACAACTTCCGCCTGGTAGCCACAGCTTTGCTCTTTGGTTTCGGCAGCGGCCAAAGGGGTGGCGAATAAAGCGGCGGCAAGTGCGATACGCAACATTGGGTTCTCCGGGAATCGTTTAGTCACGGGCAGATTAACCGCGCTTTTGGCGGCCCGCCATCGTTCAAATCAGTCGGCACGGCCAAAAGCTTGCGCAGCGGGGCAAACAGGTTGCCCCGCCGTTCGATCCTTCACAGCCCTTTTGCGCGACAGCTTTTCGAGACCCGATCAATGGCCACGATATAAGCCGCCGTCCTCAGATCCTCGACATCGTCGCGGCTATGCCACACCTCGCGCATCGACTGGTAGGCAATGCGCATCGTGTCATCCAGGCCCGAGCGCACCAGCTCCAGCTCATCGGCGCCCTTCAGGTACTTGGCCTTGAAGTCCGGCGACATGGACCACGCATCGCCAAGGTAGCGGTCCAGCCGTTCCAACTCACTGACGATCAACTCGTGCCGCGCCTCTTCCTGACGGCGTTGCATCCGGCCAAAGCGGATATGGCTCAGGTTCTTAACCCACTCAAAATAAGACACCGTCACACCGCCAGCATTGGCATACATGTCCGGAATGATCACCGTGCCCTTCTTGCGCAGGACTTCATCGGCACCCGCCGTAACCGGGCCGTTCGCGGCCTCAATGATCAGCGGAGCTTTGATGCGCTCGGCATTTTCAAGATTGATGACCCCCTCCAGAGCGGCCGGGATCAGGATATCGCACTCGGCTTCCAGAACATCCGCACCTGCGGCGGAATGGGTCGCATCGGGATAGTCCTTGACGCCGCCGTGCTTGACGATCCACTGGCGCACCGCCTCAACGTCTATGCCGTCCGGGTTATAAAGCGCCCCGTCCCACTCGATGATCCCGACGATGCGTGATCCGTCCTCCTCGCACAGGAACTTCGCGGCGTGATAGCCCACGTTACCGAGCCCCTGCACAACGACCCGCTTGCCATCCAGCGTGCCGGTCAGACCCGCTTTTGCAATGTCCTCGGGATGGCGGAAGAACTCACGCAGGGCGTATTGGATGCCGCGACCGGTGGCCTCGACCCGCCCGGCGATGCCGCCAGCGTTCAGCGGCTTGCCCGTGACACAGGCGCGCGCGTTGATATCCGTCGTGTTCATCCGGGCGTATTGATCCGCCATCCAGGCCATCTCGCGCTCGCCGGTTCCCATGTCCGGGGCGGGTACGTTCTGGGACGGGTTGATCAGATCGCGTTTGGCAAGCTCATAAGCGAACCGTCGGGTGATCTGCTCCATCTCGTGCTCTTCGTACTGACGGGGATCAATGCACAAGTCCCCCTTGGACCCGCCAAAAGGGGTTTCGACCAGTGCGCATTTGTATGTCATCAGCGCCGCAAGCGCCTCGACCTCATCCTGGTTCACGGCAAGAGCGTAGCGGA
Source organism: Ruegeria sp. F5 (assembly GCF_056533845.1). NCBI lineage: Bacteria > Pseudomonadati > Pseudomonadota > Alphaproteobacteria > Rhodobacterales > Roseobacteraceae > Ruegeria > Ruegeria sp. F5. Next base: position 62,610 of record NZ_JBQFOU010000004.1, read on the forward strand.
TTCCGCCTTTCACGGGCTCCATATGCTCGGAATGGACCGAGCGATATCCGGTGAACGTATGAATCTCGCCTCGCAGACGCACCCCGAACCGAACCGTATAGGTGGCATTGCAAACACGGATTTTTTCTTCCAGCCCCGGCGGCAGATCCATCAGGGACGCAGCCCTGTTGAACATCAGATCGACGCTCTCACGAAAGCTCGGTTCTTTGATACCGTCCATGAATTCCTCCGCACTGGTAACTGGCAAACGTAACGTCAACTTGTCGCACCGCTCACCAGTCGCCGCAATCTTCATCTGCTGCTTTTTTCATCAAAATATGAAAGAACCGCCTTCCCGGCCTGTGCCGAGTCGCCCGACTTCAGCAGTGGCCGCATTGTTCCACAGGTCGAAACAAACACCGCCTGGCAGCAGTAACTGCAGCCGATTTTCATGCAAAAATAGCATCATAGTGGCATTGACGCCCAATTCTCGCCACGTTCGAACGATAAAAAATTAAAGTTGCAAAGAACTGGGTTCGGTGTGTCTGGCCAGCAGAGGGACACGTTATGAAGAAGTTTGTTTGGAAATCGGGATTGGAAAAACGGAAGCATTTTGGCGTTCGTCGATGGCTTCGGGATTCCTTTCTAAACCCCGAAAGCGGCGCCATGACTCCGATGACGCTGGGCTTTCTGATGATCATAATTACCGTCACGGGTTTTGCCGTTGACGTGATGCGCTACGACCGCGAGCGCGCCAGATTGCAATATGCCCTGGACCGGGCGGTTCTGGCCGCTGCTGATCTGGATCAGGATCTGTGCCCCAAGGACGTTATCAAAGACTACCTTAGCAAAGAGGGTCTGGACCAGTTCCTCGCTTATGTCGACGTGCAGCCGAATGTCTGCGGCTCGACCGCCGTGACGATCGATGGCTATCGCCGGGTCGAGGCCATCGTAAGAATGGACGTGCCCACTCACTTCATGGGCATGGCGGGCATTTGGAAGACCGACGGTCTGAAAAACCCCACAATTCTGGCTCAGGTTCACAGTGTCGCGGAAGAATCTATCGATGATGTCGAGATTTCGCTGGTGTTGGACGTTTCCGGTTCGATGAACAGCTATAGCCGTCTGACAAACCTGAAAAAAGCCGCAACCGAATTCGTGCAGGAAATGGCGGACAAGACCGAAGATGGCAAGCTGTCGATCTCGGTCATTCCCTACGCAACTCAGGTCGCTGTGTCGGACAGTCTGATGAACAGCCTGCAAGCCAATTTCATGTCAGGAGCACCAGATCCGGGTTCGGCGTTCACCGGCGTGAACGAATACGCAAACTGCCTGAACTTCACGAGCAACGAGTTCAACACCAGTACGTTCGACCTGGACATGATCCGGCCCCGTACACTGCATTTCACGCCGTGGTACACCTATGACCGCCGCCAGACAAACAACATCGTATACAACGAAGTCTGCGACATCCGCCCCAGCCGTGAAGTGGAGGTTTTGCAGAAAGACCCAGCTACGCTGAACGCTTTCATCAACAGCCTCGAGGCTTCGGGTAACACCTCGATCGACCTTGGTTTGAAATGGGGCCTGACCCTGCTTGACCAGAGCTTTCAGCCCGTTGCGGCCGACCTAGCGTCGAACAATGAAATCCCGTCAGAATTCGCGACCCGGCCGAACACCTATGCCAGCAATGACGCGATGAAGGTTGTCGTTCTGATGACAGACGGCGCGAACACTACGCAATACAAGGTTAAGGAACCCTATCGTGAGGGCGTGTCGAACCTGTGGTGGCACCGCCTTGAAGGCAACTATTCCACTTATGACTACGCCAGAGAGATGTACTACTGGCACGATGTCCCAAACTACGAATGGGACAGCGGTCGCGGATTTTACTGGGCCCGAGAGGTTTGGCAGCAGTGCCCCTACGGTGGGTACCAAGGTACTGACCCCTATCTGGTCAGAGCTCAGCCGGACTGCCCCAACTCGTACACTGAAGCACGCTGTACCGGTTTTCGTCAGAATGCCAACGGAGATTACGAATGTACGTCGTTTGACACCAACTTCACCCGTCAGATTTTCGTAACGGACAGTGCAGGAAACGAAATCAACTCGACCGTTCTGGCATGGCCGGACGTCTGGAAACGCACGACACACCGCGCGATTCGCGACCTTTTCAGAGAATCTCTGGGAACCACAACTGCCGACAACTGGTACAACAATGCGGTCGAGTACATTGGGCGCAGCACCAAGGACGCTCGGGCACGCGCGCTCTGCGCCAATGCGGCCAGCAAGAACATCGTTGTCTTCACCATCGCCTTCGAAGCTCCGGACGCCGGTAAATCACTGCTGAAAGATTGCAGCAGTGACGACGGCGCCTATTACGAAGCGACCGGCGATCAGATCGTGGACGTTTTTGCCTCGATCGGGTCCAGCATCCGCAGCCTGAGGCTTACCCAATGATCAACCGCCTATTCTCAAGAGTTCGCCGCTTTCGCCGGAATGAGGAAGGCACGTCGACCATCGAGTTCGTGATGTGGTTTCCGATTTTCCTGATGAGTACCTATTCGGGCGTTGAGTACGGGATTCTCTCGTACAACCATGCCAACCTGGAACGGGCTCTGGACGAAATCATTCAAGACGTTCGTATGAACAAGATCGAGAAATACGATCCCTCGCCCACCGCAGCCTGGTCGCATACGTTGCTGAAAGAACAGATCTGCAAGAAGGCAGGTGCGATCCCCGATTGCTTCGCCAATCTTTCGGTAGAGATGCAAAGCTTTGACCCAATGGACGACCCAAACGCGGCTGGCAACGAAGCTCTGTTCACCTTTGAACCGCTGTGTCTCGATACACCTGAAGAAATACGTGAGCCCGACGCCAGGATTTTTGAAGTGGGCGCTTCGAACGAACTAATGATCATTCGGGCTTGCGTGGAAGTTAAGCCACTAATCGTCGGCTCTACGCTTTCTCAGCAGCTCCGTAAACACAAAGAAAATGGTCGTTATCAATTGCATGCAATGTCGGTGTTTGTCCATGAACCCAACTAAGCACTCCCCCCGCAAGAAGATCTCTCGGTTCTTCACTCGTCTCTGGCGAAAGGAAGACGGCGGCGCGGTTTCGATCGAGGCGATCCTGATGCTTCCCCTGCTCTTCTGGGGCATGTGGTCCACTCTGTCGTATTTTGACGGATATCGCCAAAGTTCGCGGAATCTAAAGGCGACATATGCGCTGGCGGATATCGTCTCTCGTGAAAGCCGCGAGATGAACAATCAGTATATCGACACAATGTATGAACTGTTGCAGGCCATGCTGGCGTCCCGTTCGGACGTATCCATGCGCATTTCGTTTATTCGCAAGGATCCGGACGACGGGCATGTGGTCGAATGGTCCTGTGAACGCGGCGTCTACTTCACCGAGTGGAATACCGCGACCTTTCAAGGAATTTTGGATCGCATTCCAACGATGGCCGATGACAGCACCATGATTCTCGTCGAGGCCCGGGATTGGTACACGCGCCCGTTCAAAACGGGTTTTGGGGACAATTCCTTCCCCATGGAGAACTTCATATTCACGCACCCGCGCGGCTACACCAACATCAACAATCCCGATTGTGAAGTCACCTAACCTTCAGCCAATCTCACTAACAGAACATCAGCCATAATTTTGGTTTCGGCGGCGGCTGTCATGCCGCCGATGCCAACCCGGTAACCCACGCGCCACCACAGACCCGGGGCCCAGCTGGTCGCCTGTTTGCTGCGTGTCCGGATCACAAACCCGTTCGAGGGTTTGAAGGCCAAAAAGCCCCGGTCAACCGCCTCGATATCCTGAACCTTTGCGATCAGAACCCCCTGCCCCGTTCTCAGCTCCGACCGCGTGAGCTCGATGCGGTCGAACGCGACCTGCCACATGCGATACGACAGCCAGAAGGCGCCGCCGCCAAAGACAAGCAGAAATGCCTGCCAGAACGGTTCAGGAGGCGACGCAAACGCCACATAGATCACCGAGGCACCCACAAGGATCAACAACCCGACCCCGGTCCACCGTCTGGCGGATGACGCCCGGATTGTTGCCAGAACTTCGTCCTGCATTGATGCCTCCTGTCTGCTCTGCCCTGATGTAGCGGGTTTTTGCCGCGGACAACAGGTCGGGAAGGTTTTGACATTTCTGCACAGAGCCGGTGTTTTGCCGCAAATTGACCGCATGGATGCAGAGGTTACATGCTGTTCAAACGAACAGGAGGCGACCATGTCCTTAAGACCTACACTGGAAACCCGGAAATCAGTCCCGACGATGGAAGGCGCAGGTGTGAAGCTGCACCGGGCTTTCGGGTTTCAGGACCCCTCGGAACTTGACCCGTTTCTGCTGTTTGACGATTTCCGGAACGAACACCCGCGCGATTATCAGGCCGGGTTCCCGTGGCACCCTCATCGCGGGATCGAGACGATCACCTATGTGCTGGCCGGAACGGTCGAGCATTCGGATTCGCTGGGCAACAGCGGCACGCTGGGTGCCGGAGATGTGCAATGGATGACCGCCGGATCGGGCATTCTGCACCAGGAGATGCCGCATGGGAACAACGCGGGCCAGATGCACGGGTTTCAGCTTTGGGGCAACCTGCCCTCGGACCAGAAGATGACGGCCCCGCGCTATCAGGATGTGCAAAGCAGTGACATCCCCGAGATCACGGATGACGACGGAACCACGGTGCGGGTCATCGTGGGGGAATTCTGGGGCAAAACCGGACCGGTCGACGGCATCGCGGCGGACCCGCAATATCTGGATATCCAGATCCCCGCGGGCGTGAAAAAGACCTTTCGCATCGACACCTACCGGCGCGCCTTTGCCTATGTGTTTCAGGGGCAGGCCGCCTTTGCCGACGCCTCGCAGCCCACCGGTATCTTGCTGGAGAAAGAGGTCGCGGGGCAAGAGGTCAACATCCGCGACATGTCCGGCGACCGGACGCTTGTGCGCTTTGGCACCGGGGATGAAATCACCGTTCAGGCCGGACCGGAAGGCGTGCGGTTCCTGCTGATCTCGGGCGCTCCGATTGACGAGCCTGTGGCGTGGCACGGACCGATTGTCATGAACACCCGCGCCGAGCTTGAACAGGCGTTTCAGGAACTGCGCAACGGGACCTTCATTCGCCCGGCCCACTAAACCTAGCGCCTGACCCGGTTCGGGTCAGGCGATTACCGCACGGCGCACCATATCCCAATAAATCTGCTCGACCTCGTCGAGCGACAACCTCCCCCCTGCCCGATACCAAGTCATGACACCGTTCAGCATGGCGATCACCGCCAGCGCGGTGATCTTGGTGTCCGAGATGGAAAACAAACCCGCCTGCTGGCCGTCATGCAGGACGCTTTCCAGCGCGTTTTCATATTGCCTACGCAGGTCCTCGATCTCGGCAAAGTTCTCGGGCGTCAGGTTGCGCAGTTCCATATAGGCGATGAAAACCTCATCCGGGCGCTGCAGGTGGAACCGGATGTGAAACCCGACGAAGCGGCGCAGCGCGTCCTGCGCAGTGCCGTCTTTGTCCAACGCGTCATAGGCCGCCAGAAGCTCGTTCATATGCTCGCGCATCAGCCGGTACAGCAGGCTTTGCTTGTCGGGTGTGTAGTTGTAAAGCGCCCCGGCCTGAACGCCGACCTGACCTGCGATCTGGCGCATCGACACCGCCGCGTAACCATGGCGCGCGAAAAGTCCCAGCGCCGCTTTCCGGATGCGCGGGCCGGTAATGTCGGAATGTGATCCTTGCGTTCTTGCCATATGCGCACCGTATCTGAACAATCGTTCAAATAGAACCCTGCTTGAACCGCTCCGATAAACCGTGCATCACAGGGCTGAGACCGCTATCGAAAGGGTTTGCCGTGAAGCCTCTGCCCCTGCTGGCATTGTTAATCCTCTGCGCTGGCTGCGCTGACTTTCCCGAACTGGAAGGCAGCGAACCAGCCTCGGTGAAATCGGCCCGCTACCCGCGCCTTATCCCGCTGCAGGACACGCTTGGCCCGCCGGTGGACCCGATCAGCGAGGCCACCGAGGTCGAAGAAGACCTGACCGCCCGCAGCGAAGCGCTGTCGAAAAAGGCTCAGGCCCTGCAAAACGCCCAGATCAACTGATCGCGCGGGCCTAAGGCCCTCTGACGGATTGCACCCTTGGTCTGAACCGGCTAAGGCAGCGCTGAACGGACAACGGGTCCGAAATCAGAATATTACGAGCGGAAAGGAACCCACGGAATGACACAGGCGCTGCGGCTGGGAATTGCGGGCTTGGGAACGGTCGGCGTGGGTGTCGTCAGGATCATCCGCCGCCATGCAGAGCTGTTGCAGGCACGGACCGGTCGTCCGATCGAAATCGTGGCGGTCTCTGCGCGCGATGCCAGCAAGGATCGCGGCATCAGCTTGTCGGATTATGCCTGGGAAACCGACCCGGTTGCTCTGGCCAAACGCCATGACATTGACGTGTTTGTCGAACTGATGGGCGGCGAGAACGGCCCGGCCAAAGCCTCGGTCGAGGCTGCACTGGCCAGTGGCAAGGATGTGGTTACGGCCAACAAGGCGCTGCTGGCGATCCACGGGCAGGAACTGGCGGAAAAGGCCGAAGCCGCCGGTCGCGTGATCCGGTTCGAAGCCGCCGTGGCAGGCGGTATCCCGGTCATCAAATCGCTGACCGAAGGGCTGGCCGGGAATGACATTACCCGCGTCATGGGCGTGATGAACGGCACCTGTAACTACATCCTGACCCGGATGCAGTCGCAGCAGTTGGGCTACAACGCCCTGTTCGAAGAATGCGCCCAGCTTGGTTATCTGGAAGCCGACCCGAACCTTGATGTCGGCGGCATCGACGCGGCGCATAAACTGGCGCTGCTGTCCTCGATTGCCTTTGGCACAAAGCCGAATTTCGACGGGATCGAGATCGAGGGCATCCAGCAGATCAGCCTGGATGACATCCATCAGGCTGACGACATGGGCTACCGGATCAAACTGCTGGGCGTAGCGCAGCGTACCGCGCGCGGGCTGGAGCAGCGGATGCAGCCCTGTCTGGTGCCGAGTGACTCGCCTCTGGGTCAACTGGAAGGTGGCACCAATATGGTCGTGCTGGATGGCGACGCGGTCGATCAGATCGTTTTGCGCGGCCCGGGTGCAGGCGAAGGCCCGACCGCCAGTGCGGTGATGGGCGATGTCTGCGACCTGGCGCGTGGGCTGCACATTCCGACCTTTGGGCGCCCCGCCACGTCGTTGCAGGATGCGCGCCCCGCCGTGACCGGCCTGCCTGCGCCATATTATTTGCGGCTGGCCTTGCTGGACAAACCCGGAGCGCTGGCCAAGGTGGCCGCAATTCTGGGCGATGCCGGTGTCTCGATCGACCGGATGCGCCAGTACGCGCATGCCGAAAGCACCGCGCCGGTGCTGATCGTCACCCACAAGACAACACGCACAACGCTGGACGTCGCTTTGGAGGGTCTGCGCGACACCGATGTCATCGCTGGCGAGCCCGTTGCCTTGCGGATTGAAGAGGTTTGAGCTTGCGGCCTGCATGAAACGCAAGCTATGCCGGACATTACGGCTGTATTGACCTAAGGATACCAAAACATGAGTGCTGCCAAGATCGATTTTAACGACCGCCTGCTGTCACTGGGGCTGGCAAGGGTTGCGGAACAGGCTGCACTGGCCTCGGCCTCGCTGGTTGGGCGGGGCGACGAAAAAGCAGCGGATCAGGCTGCCGTGAACGCCATGCGCGAGCAGTTGAACCTGCTGGATATCGCAGGCGTCGTTGTCATCGGTGAAGGGGAGCGCGACGAAGCGCCGATGCTCTATATCGGCGAAGAGGTCGGCACCGGTGAAGGCCCCGGCGTGGACATCGCGCTGGACCCGCTGGAAGGGACCACCCTGACCGCCAAGGACATGCCCAACGCGCTGACCGTGATCGCCATGGGTCCGCGCGGCTCGATGCTGCATGCGCCGGATGTGTATATGGACAAGCTGGCGGTTGGCCCGGGCTATCCCGAGGGCATCGTCAATCTGGACATGAGCCCACGCGAACGGGTCGAAGCGCTGGCCAAGGCGAAAGGCTGCGAACCCGCCGATATCACCGTTTGCATTCTTGAGCGCCCGCGCCACGAGGCAATGATCGCCGAGGTGCGAGAGACCGGCGCCTCAATCCGTCTGATCACCGATGGCGATGTGGCCGGTGTCATGCATTGCGCCGAGAGCGAAGAGACCGGCATCGACATGTATATGGGTCAGGGCGGTGCGCCCGAGGGTGTGTTGGCTGCCGCGGCCCTGAAATGTATGGGCGGGCAAATCTTTGGCCGCCTGCTGTTCCGCAACGATGATGAACGGGGCCGCGCGGCCAAGGCGGGCATTACCGATCTGGACCGCGTCTATGCGCGGGATGAGATGGTGACGGCGGATGTGATCTTTGCCGCCACTGGCGTGACCGGAGGCTCGCTGCTGCCGCGCATCAAGCGCGAACCGGGTTGGGTTGAGACGACGACATTGCTGATGCGGTCCAAGACGGGCTCGGTCCGGCGTATGTCTTACCGCACGCCAATGTGGCCGCATAACGAAGCTTAGCGGCTTGCGCCGCTGCCTTCGGCGAGAGTATTTGTAAAAAGATGAAGAGGCCGGGTCCGATTGGGTCCGGCCTTGGTGCATGAGGTGAGATGTGGCGTTTTTGGATGTTGGACAGTCTCTGACCGGGCGGCGGTGGGTTGGCCCCACGCCCGAGGTCGAGCGCGCAGCGGACATGCTGGCGCAACAGGCCGATCTGCCGCGCGCTGTGTGTCAGGTTCTGGCGCGCCGGGGCGTGCCGCCGATGGAGGCGCTGAGTTTTCTGGACCCCAAGTTGAAAGAGCTTTTGCCCGATCCGCGCAGCCTGAAAGACATGGAGACTGCCGCAAGCCGGTTTTTGAATGCCGTGCGCGAACGGCAGAGGATTGCGGTGTTTGCGGACTATGACGTGGATGGCGGCAGTTCGGCTGCTTTGTTGCTGGTCTGGTTGCGCCAGATGGGGCTGCAGGCGACGCTGTATGTGCCCGATCGTATTGACGAGGGCTATGGACCGAACGTTCCGGCAATGCAGGAGTTGGCGGCGACCCATGACCTTATCATCTGTGTGGATTGCGGCACCCTCAGCCATGAGCCGATTGCGTCGGCAAAGGGGGCCGATGTTATCGTTCTGGACCACCATCTGGGCGGGGAAACCCTGCCGGATTGCGTCGCAGTCGTGAACCCGAACCGGCAGGATGAAAGTGGCGATCTGGGCTATCTTTGTGCGGCTGGCGTTGTGTTCCTGATGCTGGTCGAAGCGGGCCGGCAATTGCGTGAGGCCGGGGTCAAAAGCCCGGACCTGATCTCGCTTCTGGATCTGGTCGCGCTGGCGACTGTTGCGGACGTGGCCCCCCTGATCGGGGCCAATCGGGCGCTTGTGCGGCAGGGGCTGAAGGTTATGGCGCAAAGGCAGCGGCCCGGTCTGGTGGCCTTGTCGGATGTTGCGCGGATGGATTCGGCGCCCAACAGCTATCATCTGGGGTTTCTGTTGGGACCGCGCGTCAATGCCGGCGGGCGGATCGGTCAAGCCGATCTGGGCGCGCGGTTGCTCAGCACGGACTCGCAACGTGAGGCCGAGGCGCTGTCGCAACGGCTAGACGAATTGAACACCGAACGCCGGGATATCGAAAACGCTGTCCGCGCAGCGGCGCTGGAACAGGCCGAGGAACGGGGGCTGGACGCTCCGCTGGTCTGGGCTGCGGGCGAAAGCTGGCATCCGGGCGTTGTCGGCATCGTCGCATCGCGGTTGAAAGAGACTGCCAACCGCCCTGCCATCGTCATCGGTTTTGACGGGAATGAGGGCAAAGGCTCGGGCCGGTCGATATCCGGCGTCGATCTGGGCGCGTCGATTCAGCGGCTTGCGTCCGAGGGGCTGCTGGTCAAGGGCGGCGGCCACAAGATGGCTGCCGGGCTGACGGTGATGCGCGATCAGTTGGAACCCGCGATGGCACGGCTGAGCGAGCTATTGGCCAGGCAGGGTGCAGGCGAAGGCGGGCCTGCGGACCTGAAACTCGACGGCACGCTGATGCCCGGCGCGGCCACGGTCGATCTGATCGAACAGATCGAAAAGGCGGGGCCGTTCGGGGCCAGCGCCCCTGCCCCGCGCTATGCCCTGCCCGACCTGCAGGTGCGCTTTGCCAAGCGGGTCGGAGAGACCCACCTGAAACTTTCGCTGTCTGACGGGGTCGGTGGCGGGCTGGACGCCATCGCCTTTGGCGCGTTCGACGGCCCGATGGGCGACAAACTGTCCAATCACGGCGGCGCGCGGTTCCATTTTGCGGGACGGCTCGAGGTCAATACCTGGGGCGGACGGCAGAGCGTGCAACTAAGGCTGGAAGACGCCGCCGAGGCAGGCTAGAGCCGATTTTATCCCTGCCAAAAAACTTTCACATCCCTGCATTTTTCGGCTTGCGGGGGTCTGAGGTAAACCGTACAAGGCCCCCCACAAGCCAGCGTGGCCCGTTCGTCTATCGGTTAGGACGCCAGGTTTTCAACCTGGAAAGAGGGGTTCGATTCCCCTACGGGCTGCCACTTTTGCTTGTCTGGACCAAATGGCCCGTTCGTCTATCGGTTAGGACGCCAGGTTTTCAACCTGGAAAGAGGGGTTCGATTCCCCTACGGGCTGCCATTTTCTCTTACACTCCAAACTTTTTGCGGCACAGATCTTCGATCTGGCCCCAGATCGACTTGTATTCCGGCGTATTTTCCGCCGCATAGTGGAAGTTCTTCATCAACCCCGTCAACCGCGTGAAAACCTGACGAACCTCGGCCTTGTCGGTGAATTGCGCGGTGGATTGCGTGACGTCGTAGACCAGTTTGAAGGTCATCTTTTGCCGCTCCAGCGGCACAGTTGCATCCACTTTGTCAAAAGCGTCCTGCTGCAGGTAGACCATGTCGACGAACAGCGCCTTTTGTTGGGTCACGAAGTCCTCGATGGTCACGCCTTCTTCGCCAGTGACCTGCATCATCTGGTCGACCTGTTCGCCCTTTTCGATCAGCGCCAGAAGATCGCGCACTTTCCCAGTCCAGCCGGGCTCGGCGTTTTTGTCGTACCAGGCTGATAACTGATCCGAATAGCGCGACCAGCTGAGCATTGGATCAACGGCTGGATAGAAGCGTTTATAGGCGCGTTCGGATGACAGGCCGAGGAAGCATTTCACCGTGGACAGGGTCGACTGCGTGACCGGCTCGTCAAAGTTTCCGCCTGCGGGTGAAACCGTGCCAATCAGGGTCAGGCTACCCAGATCGCCATCGTTGGTTTTGACTGCTCCGGCCCGTTCGTACAGCCCCTTGATCGAGCTTTCGAGATAGGCAGGGAAGCCTTCCTCGCCGGGGATTTCCTCGAGCTTGCCCGAGGTTTCGCGCATCGCTTGTGCCCAGCGGCTGGTGCTGTCGGCAATCAGCAGCACGTCATAGCCCATCTGGCGGTAATATTCGCCCAAGGTAATGCCGGTGAAGATTGACGCCTCGCGCGCGGCGACCGGCATCGAAGAGGTGTTGCAGATGATGATGGTCCGGTCCATCAGGCTGCTGCCTGTAGAAGGATCGGTCATCTTCGGGAATTCGTGGATCGTTTCGACCACCTCACCGGCGCGTTCGCCGCAGGCAACGACGATCACGATATCGACCTTGGCGTTCCGGGCGATCAGGTTCTGCAACACGGTCTTGCCCGCCCCGAACGGCCCCGGAATGCAAGCCGTACCGCCGCGCGCGATTGGGAAGAACGTGTCGATCAGGCGCTGCGAGGTCAGCACGGGTTCGGTCGGGTAGAGCCGCTCGGACAAGGCGCGTTTCAGGATGCTTTCGGGCAGCGGGCGGCGCACCGGCCATTTCTGCGACAGGGTCAGAGTGTGCTCGCCGCCTTGCTCATCCTCGAGCCGTGCGACGATATCGTGGATCGTGGCAGCGCCCTTTTGGACCCAAACGACTTTGTAATCGCCCACCCAATTGAACGGCAGCATGATCTTGTGGCTGAAATGCCCCTCGGGAACGGTGCCGATACTGTCCCCGGCGGTGACCGTGTCGCCTACTTTCACGGTTGGCGAAAAGGACCACTTGGCCTGATCGTCCAGCGGCGCAACATCTGCGCCGCGCGGCAGGAAGGTTCCGAACTCGGCAGCCACTTTCGGTAGCGGTGACTGCAACCCGTCAAAGACCTGCCCCAGCAAGCCCGGCCCCAGTTCGACCGACAGCAACTGGCCGGATTGCTCGACCGGGTCGCCGACAGCGACGCCATCCGTGCTTTCGTAAACCTGCACATCCGCCGTGTCGCCCCGCACACGCAGCACCTCGGCCTTGAGCCGTTCCTGACGTCCGCGCGGGCCTGGGCGGGATGGCAGGATGTAGACAACCTCATTCTTGACCAGTTGGCCGGGGTGGCCCGAGGCGTCGGGGTTGGCCTGAATCTGCACCAGCCCCTCCTGCACCGAGACGACGCGGGCCGTGGCTGTTTGGGTGGATGAGGTTGGGGCTGTCATGCGTTTGCTCTCTCAAAATCGATATCGGCGACGCCGGACATGGCCTGCTGCGCCAGGGCTTCGAACCGCGTGGCGGCCGCCTGCGCGCTGCTTTGCGCCCATCGGTCGAAAATGTTCCAGATCAGGACGTAAATCGCCACGGCTTCGAAATCGAACATGTGGCGCGCGGCGTGGCGTTTCAGTTGTTTGTGACTGACCGACAATAGCAGGCGTTCCAGACCCAACGGGTCGTCGCTGTCCAAAAGCTGCTGTGCCTCTTTCACCCATGGCAGGGCCGTTTCCAGACCGAACCCCGGATCGCCCCAATTCGCTGGTATATGGCGACACCAGCGTCCGACGCCGATTGGACCGGGCGGCGCGCCCTCACCCCGTTTCCGCAGGCGCAGGGCAGCAATGACCGAGCGCAGTTCCATCCGCTCCAGAAAAGCTTTCTTCAACGTTGGCTGAGGGATGTCCCGCAGCGCCTGTTTGCAGCGCTGGACCGCCTGCGCATCAGTGACGTCCATGTCATAAGCGCTCCAACTCAGGGTGTGTTCCAGCACTCGCAACACCTGCGCATCCTCGGGCGTCAGAGCTTTCAGGCGGCGATCCAGCCGGATCCGCGACAGGGGCGGTTGCTTGGCGACAAACAACCGCTCGGACCCCGGCAGGCTGCAGATCAGCGCGATATAGGCGTCGGGGTTCGGCATCCTACCGGATCACCCCTTCCAGAACGGCGCGGAACCGGGGCTGCAGATGCTCCATCAGCAACGAGGCAACGGCCTTGTCTGTCAGGTCCAGCACCACCCCCTGATCCTCGGCCCGCACACGGATGCCGTCCTGAATGTCGTCTGAACTGTGCAGTTCCACATTTTCGCGCAGCATCTTGGCCGTCAGGCCCAGAACATATTTCGTCAGCTTGCCCGACTGAATGTCGTCGGCGTTTTGCTTGATATCTTCCTGCGTGGCGACTTTGGCGGGCAGGATCACCTGCACCTTGCCGTCCAAAGCGGCTCCTTCCCCCGCGCGGCCAACCACTTCGAGGATCATCTGTTTCAGCAGATCGGGGTCGGCCATTTCCTTGGTCACAAGCCGTTCGACATCCTGTTTGAACCGATCCGTCAGCCCAGCTTTCATCGTCAGCACCGCATCCCGCATGGCGGTGTTCAGCGCCTCTTCCCCTGCCGCGCGGTAGTTGTCGGTATCTGTGCGGGCCTTTTTCTGGAACGCCTCGGCTTCGCGCTTGGCGTCGGCCACAATGCGCGCGGCTTCGGCCTTGGCCTCGGTGCGCAGCTTCTCGGCCTCGGCCTGACCAGCAGCCACCCCATCGTTGCGCAGCTTGTCGATCAGGGCGTCGACGCCATGGGAAATCGTGCTGTCCTGTGCCATCAGCTAATCCCCGCGCTGATGACCAGGGCGAAGACAAAGGCAAAGACCCCGAAGCCTTCGATGATGGCCGCCGGGGCCAGCGCGAGGCCGAATATCTCGGGCTTTTCCTTGGTCGCGTTGATTGCAGCCGCACAAGCCCTGCCCTGCCAGATGCCGCAATACATCAGCGCGATGCCCGACAGGATGCCGATGCCGAACAGGCCGCCCGCATTCTCGGGCGTCACGTCGCGGTTCAGGGTGAACATGATGACGATGCCGTAGATCACCATCGTCGACGGAAAGGCCGAGACGCCCACGAACCGGCCATACCCGCCCTCGGTCTCGGTCATCGCGCCGATACTGGCCATTCCGGCAATCGAGCAGCCAATGGCGCTGGCCGCCGCGCCCAGTGCCATAGGTGCGTAGATGCCCAGCCAGCCCAATGTCAAAACAAGCTCATTCATTCCTGAACCTCCTTGCGGGCGAACGGGCGAAAGACTGTGCCTTCGTCCGGCAGACCCCATTTAAAGAATTCGATGAAATTGAGGCGTAATCCGTGAACGACGCCGCTCATGATCGCGAGGGCGAAGTTCAGGACATGGCCGACGATCAGAATCAGCAGCCCGAATAGGATGCCCGGCCCTTTCAGCGCATGCATCACCTGCACCGCCAGATCGTTGAACGTTATCGCCAGCGAGGCCGAGGCGAGGCCCAGCGCAAACAGGCGCATATAGCTGAGCACATCGCCAAACGCGCCCATGGCCCCGGCAAGGCTTTGCACCCCCTCGATGAACCGCCACAGCCAGTCGGTTGGTTTGGTGATCACCCGCTCGCTGGAAAACAGCACGATGGCCAGAACCCCCGCGCCGATAATCGCCGCCCCCGGCACCGGTGATTTGCCGTTCATATAGCTGAGCCACAGAACGAACCCGCCCGTCAGCGCGGCGATCCAGCCCAGATTGGCAATGGCTTTGCGCCGCCCCCACGCCGCCCGCGCGGCCAGAGCGTTTGCGAGTATCAGATGCAGCACGCCCACCACGATGGACAGCATCATCATCGCGTTGAAATTGTTGATATCCAGCACTTTGACCCTGGCCCAAACCGATCCGTCCGGCGGGGCGACGCCGAAATAGCTGCCGACCAGAACGCCGTACAGGACTGTCGCGCCAGAGATGATCAGACCATAGCGCCGCCATGACCGTTGGTCCGCCGAGCCGTCCAGCTTCTTCCAAAAGACCAGCAGACCCAGCAGTATGACCGCGCCGTACCCCGCATCCGCGATGATCATCGCAAAGAAGATCGCGAACGAGGCCGCGACGATGACGCTCGGGTCCCAGTCCCGGTAGCCGGGCACCTGATAGAACAGCGCCAGATCGACGGCAGCACGACGGTTTTCGGGCTGCTCCAACAAGGTGGGCGGAGCGTCATCCGGCCCCGGTTCCTCGATCAACACAGCTGCGCCGTTTGCGTCCGCCATCTCCAGTACCGCATCCATGCGATCTTCGGGCACCCAGCCTTGCACGGCGAACACGGCCTCGGCGTCCCGTACTTTTTGCGTCGCATGGGCCAGTTCGGCGGCGCTTTCGGCAACCGACAGGTTGTGCCGCATCAATGTCAGATAGCGGGTTTGCGCGACCCGTTCGGCCTCAAGCGCTTCCAGTTCGATTTCCGCCTCTTCCAACTGCGCTTCCAACTCGTGAATGGGAAGCGACCCGGTATGGGTGCGCGGGACCGGCAGAACGTCGTCATCGGGTTCGTCCGGTGCGATCAGAACGGCATAGAGATAGCGGTGGTCCTCTTCCAGAATGGCCCAGGGCAGCTTGATCCCGGACAGCGCCGCGCGATGTTTGACGGGCAGTTGATAGAACCACAGCCGGTTGCCCGCCAAGGCGTCCGTCGGCGGGAAATCCAGATCGCCCCACGGGCGCACCTGCTCAATGCGATGCGCCAGAAAATCCCGGCGGTCCGAGGTGTCGCGAGTGCGCTGCATCAGGTCGATCACCTTTGGCACGAACCGGTCCATGTCAAAATCAGGGTCGCGCTGTATCTGGCGCCGGGGATCGGCAACTTCTGTCAGGAAACGCAGGGCCTTATAGGCCTGTCTTGCCGTGCGGTCGCTGATCTTTTCCGGCTCATCCGGCGGCGGCACCAAAGGCAGAACGTGCATGCAGCCCAAATCCTGCAACGCACTTAACGTATCCCCCTTATGCGCGGCAGGCCCAACCAGAGACATCTTTTTCAGCCGCGCAACGGTCATCTCGCAGCCTCCTGCGCGTGTTTGCGTTTCGAGATTTTCGACCGCACAACGGCCTGCATCTGCTCATCGCTCAGATAGATTCGGATTTTCTTGATATTGGCCTTCGCGCGCGGGATCAGAACCTTTTCGAACAGGTTGACCCGCTGGGTGATCGTGGCCACCGCCTTGTCGAAGATTCGCACCCTTTCCTTGGCCACTTTGACGCGCAGGCGGGCTTCGATCATGTCGTGCAACAGGTTGGCGGCGGCATCGACCCAATGCGGTTTAGCCAGCACCGAATAGGGGCGCACAGCAACCTCGATCCGGTCGAGATCGGGCATTTTGACGCCCACAACGTTGACCTCTTTGACCTTGTAATCCTTCAGTTCGACCAGACCATCCAGATCGATCCCCTGCTGCGCAAGCATGGGCAGCTTTTCCCCGACCTGTTGTGCCAGTTGCTGCACTTCGTCCTGCAGGCGCTGTACATCCTTGCGCGCCTTGACCCGCTCGGCCATCAACTGCTGGCGCTTGAGGTCCAGCGACGGCAGGAACCGCTCATAGCTTTTCAGCTGCGTCTGCTCGCGCGCGAGCGACGATTTATTCAGCTGCAACCGCGCCATTGGCATCCTTGCGGAAATACTTGTCGATCAGGGTTTGCTTCATCAGCAGTTGTTCGGGCGCGAAACATTCGGCCAGGGTTTTCCAGCCCAGATCCAGCGCCTCTTCCAGCGGGATCGAGACGTTGATGTCCATGAACCGCGTGCGGAACAAGTCGCCGAACTTGAGCAACTGGTGATCGTAATCCGACAGATCAAAGGCCATCGCCTGTTTTTGCGCTGCATCGCGGCTTTCGGAATAGAACCGGATCATGGTGTTCATGATCTGCCCGTGATCCTCGCGCGTGGTCTTGCCGATCACGTTCTGCTTCAGGCGCGAGAGGCTGCCGAACGGGTCGATCACGCCGGAATGCAGATAGAACTGGCCTTCGGTGATATAGCCGGTGTTATCGGGCACCGGATGGGTCACGTCATTTCCGGGCATCGTGGTCACGGTCAGAACGGTGACCGAGCCGCCCTTGGCATAATCGCACGCCTTCTCATACCGCCGTGCCAGTTGCGAATAGAGATCTCCCATATAGCCGCGCTGCGAGGGCACACGTTCCTGGCTGATCCCCACTTCTTTCATCGCGTCGGCATAGGCGGTCATGTCGGTCAGCAGGACCAGCACGCGTTTGCCCTCTTCCACCGCGAATTTCTCGGCCACGGCCAGCGCCATATCGGGGACCAGCAGGCGTTCGACCAGAGGGTCCATCGCCTGATTGACGAACATCACCGTGCGCGCGAACACGCCTGCATCCTCGAACGAGGTGCGGAAGGTGTGATAATCGTCAAAGATCAGCCCCAGCCCGCCGAACACCACGATATCGGCGTCCGCCTGAATACCGATGCGGCTGAGGAAGGCGTTGAACGGCTCGCCCGAGACCGAAAAGATCGGGATCTTCTGGCTTTCGACCAGCGTGTTGAACACGTCGATCATCGGAACATCGGTGCGGATCATCTTGTTGGGCACCGCTCGTTCAGCCGGGTTCACTGTCGGGCCGCCGATGTCGATGCGCGGTTCCGCCGACAGGTCCGGCCCGCCGTCAATTGCCGCCCCGGCCCCGTCGAAGACACGCCCCAGAATATTGGCCGAATAGGGTGTTTGCATCGGATGGCCCAGAAAGGTGGCCGTCGCTTCGGTCGAGATTCCCTTGGTGCCGGAAAACACCTGCAGCGTGACCACATCCCGGTCGATAAAGATCACCTGCGCCAGCGTTTTGCGGCCATCTATCGTTTCGATCACCGCCAGATCGTTGAACCGTACCGCGGCGTCTTCTATGCCGTCATAGGGCACGCGGACCTTGATGGTGTCCCCGACAATTTCCAGAATACGGGTAAATTTCAAAAGACTCCGGGACATCATCTATCCTCATGCGCCTAAGTGATTTTCTGAATGGCACTGCGCAGAACAGCAGCGATTTATGCAATCTTACGTGCAGCTTACAACGAATTCACAAATTGGCAAACGAAGATGGCAGAGGCTGCGGAACCGCCCGAGGTTGAGCGCCCGGCGCAGTGTCTGACCGGCACGCGGCTTACCACCCCCGGCGTCCGAAAAGGGAATGAAGTCGGTTCTGATCCTCGAACGGATCAGGCGCCTGCGCGCGTTCCATCCGCGAGACGACCCGCGTCACCAGCACCCAGCTGATCGCCGCAAAGACAACGCCGCCGAAGGCCTGCCCCAACAACACGCCCGAAGCCCCGGCCAGATGAGAACCGATCACCGCAAACACCCAGGTCCCGACCGAGTGACGGCCCCAGTTGACCCATGTGGAATAAACCGGGTGACCCAGATTGTTGAAACTGGCGTTCGAGACGAAGATGACCCCGTTGAAAAACGAGGCCAAAGCCAGCGGACCGCAGAACAGGTAGATCAGCACCCGCGTCTCGCCCTGCGCCTGAAACAGATCGGCAATCGGCGCGCGCAGCAGGAACAGGACCGCAGCCATGCCCAGCACGTAAATCGCAGTAAACCTGATGCCCGCCAGAAAGGCGGCGCGGACGCGGCTGAATTGCTCGGCCCCGAAATTCTGGCCTATGATCGGACCGATCGCGCCTGACAGGGCGAAGATGACCGAAAACGCCACCGGCATCAGCCGCCCGATCACGGCCATGCCCGCGACGGCATCTGTGCCATATTGGGCGATCTCGCGCACCACGATGGCGTTGCCGATGGGCGTGGCGACATTGGTCAGCACGGCGGGAATGGCAATCGCGCGAACGGGCCTCAGGTCCTGTACCACTTGCCGCAGCGACGGGCGTGTGAACCCTTTGTGGACCCGCAAAGCCGGCCACAGCGCAGCGATCAGCATGCAGATGCGCGCAAGAACCGAGGCAATCGCGGCCCCGTCCAACCCCAACCCGACCGCAAAGATCAAAATCGGGTCCAGCACCGCATTCACAACCCCGCCGGAAATCGTCGCCATCATCGACCGCCGCGCGTCCCCATGCGCGCGCAGGACGGCCATTGCGACCATGGCAAGCGACATGACCCACATCGTCGGCAGGATGATCGAGGCGTATCGGGTGGCGAGCCGCAGAACCTCACCCTCGGCCCCAAGCAGGGACAGCAGGAAGCTCAGGTTGATCAGAACCAGAACCGGCGTGACAAGCCCGACGATGACGCCCAGTACCGCAACGCTGGACGCAAACTGCCGCGCCTTATCCGACCGCCCGCCCCCCAGTTCGCGGGCCACAAGCGCCCCGGCGGCAATCGAAAGGCCGATGTTAATGGCGTTGGTAAAGAACAGCAGCGTTGCGGAATACCCGACAGCGGCGGCCAGCGCGTCATTGCCCAGCATCGAGATGAAAACCATATCGATGAAGTCCACGGCAAAGATCGCCATCAACCCGACGCTGGTCGTCAGGGACATGCGCGTGACATGCCCCATCAGGCTGCCGCTGAGAAAAACCGCTTTTTTCGGTGACTGACTGGCCATAGCTTTGCCTGCTCTTCCCCTGACCCGCCGGGTCACAGTGTATGCGAGCACGCCGGTCAATCCATAGTCAACCGGGATTTCGCGGCTGCCGCTGCTCATTTTTCAGGAATTACACGTTCCGAGGCAGGATCGATAATTCCGTGACCTCTCAAGGTGTTCCAAGGCCTCGTCGTTCTTGACAGAAGCAAAACCTGTCGTTCTGATGCCAGGGTGAGCTACAAGATTTCAATCCGTGATCCGAAGACCGGGGCCGTATCCCCGAGCGCGCATCCTGCAGAGGCTGCCGTCTCGTGATCGCTGCGATGAAGGCATATATCCGGTTCGTGGACCGCTCGAACCGAATGCTGGGCCGGATCATCATGTATGGCATCTTCGTGATGATGGCGATCCTGCTCTATTCCTCGGTATCCAAGACTTTTTTTGTCCCATCGCTGTGGACGCTGGAGATGGCGCAGTTTGCAATGGTTGCCTACTACATCCTTGGCGGGCCCTACGCGATGCAGATGGGCGCAAACGTGCGGATGGACCTGCTGTACGGGGAATGGACCGACCGGCGGAAAAGTCAGGTGGATGCGATCACCGTGCTGTTCCTGATGGTCTATCTGGGCTTTCTTCTGTGGGGCGGCTGGGACAGCCTGATGTATTCCTTCCAATACGGGGGTGAGCGATCGTCTTCGGCATGGCGGCCCTATATCTGGCCGATCAAGACGATCATGGTGATCGGCATCTTCCTGATGCTTCTGCAGACGATCTCGGAACTGTTCAAGGACATCCTGCGCCTTAAGGGCCATGACATGGGCCCCAAGGATGATGAGCCGGTCCACATCGCCCCCGAGGACCTTGAAGGAGGGCATCGCGGGTGAGTTACGAAGTCATCGCCGCGCTCATGTTCTCGACCATGATGCTGATGCTTCTGACCGGGCAGCGCGTCTTTGGGGCCATCGGCTTTGTTGCCGTCATCGCCGCCTTTTTCCTGTGGGGGGACCGGGGCGGGTATGATCTGGGCTTTGCCGCCGCGATCAAGGTGATGCGCTGGTATCCCCTGCTGACGCTGCCAATGTTCATCTTCATGGGCTACATCCTGTCCGAATCCCGGATCGCGGATGACCTGTACCGCATGTTCCATGTCTGGATGGGCGGGTTGTCCGGCGGGCTGGCCATCGGCACCATCGGGTTGATGGTCCTGATCTCGGCCATGAACGGGCTTTCGGTTGCCGGGATGGCCATCGGGGCGACAATCGCCCTGCCCGAACTGCTGCGGCGGAACTACGACAAGATCATGGTGACTGGCGTGATTCAGGCCGGGTCCTCGCTTGGGATTCTCGTGCCCCCGTCTGTCGTGCTGGTTCTCTACGCCATGATCGCGCGCCAGCCGGTCGGGCAGTTGTGGCTGGCGGGGGTGGTGCCCGGTCTGATGATGGCGACCCTGTTCATCATCTACATCGCAATCCGCTGCCGCCTGAACCCCTCGCTCGGCCCCGCGATGAGCGCCGAGGAACGCGCGCAGGTCAGCTGGGGCGAGAAATTCCGGTTGCTGGGGGCCGGACTGCTGCCGCTGGGTATCTTCGCGGTGATGATGGTGCCCTTCGTGAACGGCTGGACCTCGCTCGTGGAAAGCTCGGCGCTGGGAGCCATCGCCGCGTTTCTGGCCGCCGTTCTGAAACGCCGGATGACATGGCAGGTGTTCGAAACCTCGGTCAAGCAGACGCTGGGGATCACCTGCATGTTCATGTGGATCATCCTTGCCGCGCTTGCCTTTGGCGCTGTGTTTGACGGTCTGGGCGCGGTGAAGGCCATCGAGAACCTGTTTACCGTTCAACTGGGCCTGAACCCGTGGATCATCCTGATCCTGATGCAGCTTAGCTTTCTTCTTATGGGCACGTTTCTGGACGACACCGCCATGCTGGTGATCGTCGCCCCGCTTTACGTGCCGCTGGTCGGTGCGCTTGGTTTTGACCTGATCTGGTACGGCGTTCTTTACACGATCACCTGCCAGATCGCATATATGACCCCTCCGTTCGGATATAATCTGTTCCTGATGCGGGCGATGGCTCCGCCGGAAGTAACTATTGGAGATATTTATCGTTCCATCATACCTTTCGTGTGTGTGATGGCCTTGGCTCTGGGATTGGTGATGACCTTCCCCGAGATCGCATTGTGGCTTCCGGGCGTCGTCTACGGAAACTGAGCACAAGAAGAACGAGAAACCGGAGCAACCGGATCGAAGTTCAATGAAAAGCACAGGAGAGGAAGACAATGACCACGACAAGACGCAGTTTCCTGCGGACCGCTGCCATTGCGGCCCCCGCAACGCTCGCCGCGCCCGCAATCGTCAAAGCGCAGGCCCCGATCAAATGGCGGTTCCAGACCTATGCCGGCGGCGCTTTGGGCGAGCATGTGACCAAACCGGCCATCGACTATATCAACGCCAATGCCAATGGCGAGATGGAGATCGAACTGTTTTACGCAGACCAGATCGTGCCGACCGGAGAGCTGTTTCAGGCGCTGCAGCGCGGGACAATTGACGGTGTGCACTCGGACGATGACTCGATGGCGTCGCCCACGCCGTTGCGCGTCTTTGGCGGATACTTCCCCTTTGCAACGAAGCACATTCTCGACGTCCCGGTGCTGTTCAACCAGTACGGCCTTGCGGATATCTGGCGCGATGAATACGCCAAGGTCGGGGTTCAGTGGCTGTCGGCGGCGGGTCAGGACCCGTGCAACTTCAACACCAAAAAAGAAATCACATCCGTCGCCGATCTGGACGGGTTGAAGCTTTACACCTTCCCCACCGCCGGTCGCTTCCTCGCCAAGTTCGGCGTGGTGCCGGTGAACATCCCCTACGAAGACGCCGAGGTTGCCGTACAGACCGGCGAGCTTGACGGTATGGCATGGTCCGGCATCACCGAGGATTACACCGTGGGCTGGGCCGATGTGACGGATTACTTCCTGACCAACAACATCTCGGGCGCGTGGATCGGATCGTGGTTCGCCAATCAGGAACGGTGGAACGAGCTGCCGGATCACCTCAAATCCATCGTGATGGCGGGTATCGAGGCGGGCCATACCTATCGCAACCAGTGGTACTGGGGCGGCGAAGCGGCCCTGCGCGCCAATGGCGACAAGCTGGAACTGCGCTCCGTACCACCTGCTGAATGGGCCGAGGTGGAAAACGCCGCGAAAGAGTTCTGGAACGAGATCGCGCAGGAAGGCGAAGTGCACGAGAAAATCGTGGGCATCTTCCGCGAGTATAACAGCGTGATCAATCAGGCTGGCGTGCCCTACAACTTCGAATAACCAAGGATCGGGGCGGCTGGCCCTCGTTGGCCGCCCCGATTGCAGCGCTCCAGACACTTTGGAGGTAACGGGTATTGAAAACGCGACCGTCGATCGTCCGGGCAATCCCTAAGGGCTTTGCCACCGCGTTCTTTCTTTTGTGCTGCACGCCGGCTTGGTCCCAGTCGGATAGCGGCACCTCAAAAACCGCTGGTTTCATGGCCGCCGCCCCCCTCTCCCAAACCGACTGGGCCGAGGTCAAAGGGGTATTGGACCAGCGCTGCGTCGTCTGCCACAGCTGCTATGATGCGCCCTGCCAATTGAAACTGACATCGCCCGCAGGTCTTCTGCGCGGCGGCAGCAAGGATGCGGTGTATCACACGGAACGCCTGAATGACGCGCAACCGACCCGTTTGGGGTTCGACGCCCAATCCGTGCCGGATTGGCGCGCTTTGGGGTTCCACCCGGTCGTGCCGGAACCCGGTGGTCCGACGGGTGTTCCGAATCTGCTTGAACGCTATCTCGGTCTTGGACGGATCAGGCCCATGGAACCCAACGCACAGGTTCCGGACGAACTGGCCCTTGCCATCGACCGCCCCCTCGCCTGCCCCGCACCGCAGGAGTTCGAAGCGTTTCGCGAAAGCCATCCGCTTGCCGGGATGCCCTATGCGACCGCGCCCTTGTCTGACACCGAGTTTCAGACCCTGATCCGTTGGGTGCATGATGGAACGCCGCTGCCTGCTGCCTCAGCCCCGCTTCCCGACGAAATCGCCGAACAGATCACCGCGTGGGAGGGGTTTCTGAACGCCCCCGACACCCGCAACCAGTTGATGAGCCGGTATCTGTACGAGCATCTGTTCCTCGCCCGGCTTCACTTTCCGGGCGACGACCCGCGCCGGTTCTTCCAACTCGTCCGCTCTGCAACCCCGCAAGGCGAAAAGATCGAGGTCATCGCCACACGGCGCCCCTTTGACGATCCGGGCAGCGCCCCTTTCTACTACCGTCTGCAGCTTGTGGACGAAACGATCGTGCATAAAGAGCACCTGGTCTACAACCTCGGCCCGGACCGGATGGCGCGGTTCCAAGAACTGTTCCTGACCCCGGACTGGACGCTGACGGCTCTGCCCCCTTACGGCGACGCCGAGGGCGGCAACCCGTTCAGTACTTTCGCGCCGATCCCGCCTCGCAGCCGCTATCAGTTCATGCTGGACGACGCCCTGTTCTTTGTCCGCAGTTTCATCCGCGGGCCGGTCTGTCACGGCGAAACCGCCGTTGACGTGATCGAAGACCACTTTTGGGTCAGCTTCCTTGATCCGGACTTTGATCTGTCGATCACGGACCCCACCTTCCTTGCGGACGGTGCGGAGCATCTGGAACTGCCGGTCGCGCAGGTCGACCGGGGATTGCTGGGCGACCTGCAAGGGTTCTCGCATGAAAATCAGGTCCGGTATCTCGAATTCCGGGACGCGCGGTATCAGGACACGCCGCTGCACGACACAGGTTTCGGATATGACGCCATTTGGGACGGCAACCGAACCAATCCCAACGCGCTGCTCACCGTGTTCCGCCACTTCGACAATGCCTCGGCCATGACCGGGTTTCACGGCGGCATCCCCGAGACCGCCTGGGTCATCGACTACCCGGTGTTCGAGCGCATCTACTACGATCTTGTCGCCGGGTACGACGTGTTCGGGCGCGTTGAACACCAACTCGCCACCCGGCTCTACATGGACGAGTTACGCATGGAGAGCGAGGATCTGTTCCTGACCTTCCTGCCGCGCGAGGTCCGGCCAAGACTGCACGCGAGCTGGTACAAAGGTCTTTTGGCCGAGATACACACCTATTGGCACCAGCGCCGCGTCGATGACAGTTTTGCCACCGGTATCGAGTTTGCGACCGAAACCCCGAAGCAAGAGTTCCTTCTGGCCCTGCTTGAACGCGGCAAAGGGCTGTGGGCGACCACGGACCCAATCAACAGATGCGCAGATGGCAACTGCCCGTCAGATCCAACCGCTCGGGTTTTGGGCACATTGGCCAACGATCCCGGAGAATGGGTGAAGTATCTGCCGGACCTGTCTGTTCTTGTTATCGAAACCGAAAGCGGCCCAGCCGAGGTATTCACGCTGATCCATGACAAGGCGCATGACAACGTGGCCTTTCTGTTCGACGAACAGGCTCGCCGGGCCCCCGAAGAAGACACTCTGACCATCCTTCCGGGGATAATCGGCAGCTATCCGAACTTCTTTTTCAAAATTCAGGACAATCAGCTGGAACCTTTCGCAAGGGCCCTGCAATCCATGCGCGGACCAGACGACTGGATGAATGTCGTCGCAGAATACGGCGTGCGCCGAACCAGCCCCGATTTCTGGGCCATAAGCGACCAGATAAACGCAAGTTTTCTGCAGCAAGACGCCATTCAGGCGGGGATCTTGGACCTCAACCGGTACAAGGACCCCAAACCGGGCGACGATCCGACCTGATCCCTCTGGCACGATTTCGTTATTGTTATTGAAGCGTTAGGCCTTCGGCCTTACCTTATACATATGTGGTCAGTTGCGCACATCCGACCGGCATATAGCCGGGCCGAGCGCCTGAGTGACGGTGTCGTCCATGTTTTGGGCATAGGCCTTGCCTTGGTCGCCGTCCCGGCGTTGATTGCGCTGACTGTTGCATACCGATCCGAAACCACCGCCATCCTCAGCGCCAATATCTATGGCGTGTCGCTGTTGTTGATGCTGGTCTTTTCCGCCTTGTACAACATGGTCGAAAACGACCGGTGGAGCGGGCTCCTGCGGCGGCTGGATCACTCGGCGATCTACGTCAAGATCGCGGGCACCTACACGCCGTTCATCATGCTGTCCAGCGTTCCTGCACCCGGCTTTCTGGCCGGGCTTTGGGGGTCGGCCATCATCGGCACAGCGCTCAAGATGGTGGACCCCGGCCGCTTTCAGTGGTTCGCGCTGTTTCTCTATCTTGCGATGGGCTGGGCCGCCGTCTGGGCCGGCAGTTCGATGCTGACCGAATTGCCCCTGACAGTCGTGGGTTTCATGCTGGCCGGAGGGGTGATGTACACCACCGGGGTGGTCTTTTACCTAATGGACCGGATGCCCTTCCACAACACCATTTGGCACGTCTTTGTCCTGATCGGCAGCGTTTTGTTTTTTGTCGCGGTCTCAATGCATATCTCGAACCTGCCCGCACCCAACGGATAGGGTTCGCCACGTCGGCCTGCCAATTGGTCCTCAGCGGCTTTCGGAAATCTCCAGCGATAGCGTCTGGCGGTACGGGTTATCCGGCGAGCAGATGATTGACGGAAACGCAGGGACGTTGGGCGCGTTGATGTATCCCGAGGGCTCGATACACAGCCCTGCTCGGCTTTGGAAAGGCGTGGACAGATGCGCCGCAGAATACACCTGCGCGCCCGGTTGGTTGGAATAGACGGCCATGCCAAGGCCCGACGGCGCGCGGACCTCCGCCACTTGGTCGTTATGATCCCGGTCTGCGTCAAAAACAAAGTAATGGTCCAAGTCTGTTGCGGCCTCGCCAACTGGTTTTGAGCGGGTGAAATCCAGACCACCCTCCCCCACGCTACGCAACGCGCCCGAAGGGATCCCCTGATCGTCAACCTCAAGGAACCGGTCCGAGGCCAGTTTCAGCCGGTGCTCTGACACGGTGCGGTGACGGCCCAGCGTATAGTAATTATGTTGCGCGATGCTGATCGGCGTCGGGCGATCCGGCTGCGCGGTGATCACATAGGTCAGGCGTGGATGTTTCAGATGGACGCGCAGTTCAAACCGGACCTCGCCGGGAAAACCGTTTTCCCCGTCGGGTGAGGTGAAGTTTAAAACGGCCTCGGTCGTGGAAACCTGTTCAAGGGTCCAGTGCTGATGCGACAGGCCCGCCTTGCCGCCATGCAGCGTGTTGCCGCCCTCATTCGCTGTCAGATTATATCGAGTGCCCTCCAACTCGAACCGCGCACCGCCGATCCGGTTGGCGACGCGGCCTACTATTGCGCCCATGTAATACGGATCGGTCAGATAGTCTTCAGGGGTCTCATAACCAAGGATCAGCGGCGTGTCCCGCAGCCACCACCCTTGAGTGATCGCGCCGTAGTTCAGAAGGGCGACGGACATCTCGCCGTCTTTCAGCACAACCCTTTTGATGTTCGCTCCCGGCCCCATCGTCATCGCGCCGCCAGCGGCGATAGTGCCGTATAAAACTGCCGGTACCGCTGATACTTGCCCTCGTATGCGTCAACCAGATCGCCACGCGGCTCAATAAGTTCGGCAATCTCGGGCGGTGTCATGATGTCGGCCACTTCCGCTTCGCTCGCGGCGCAGGCTGCGAGTCTGGCGGCGCCAATGGCCGCTCCGAATTCGCTGCCTTTGGGCAGGGCCAGTGGTGTTTTCAAAACGGTCGCCAGGGTTTCAAGCCAAAACCGGGATCGCGCCCCGCCGCCGACAGCCAGCAAACGGTCCGGAGCGGTTCCGGTGCTTTGCAAAGCTTCCAGGCAATCGCGCATGGCAAACGCAACGCCCTCCATCACCGCGCGTGTCAGATCGGCGGGCCCGGACGACACATCCAGCCCCAGAAACGCGCCCCGGATGTTGCTGTCGTTATGCGGCGTCCGCTCGCCGGACAGATAGGGCAGAAAGGTGACCGCTGACGGCCCATCGACCTTGTCCGGCAGAGCAGCGGCCAGTGTTCCCACCGGCTGCCCGAGGGTGCGCGACAGCCAGTTCATGCTGTTGGTGGCGGAAAGAATGACGCCCATCTGTATCCACCGCTCGGGAACCGCATGGCAAAAGCAATGCACGGCGGTCTCTGGCGCGGGCGCGTAGCTGTCTTTCGAAACCAACAGAACGCCCGAGGTGCCTAGCGACAAAAATCCGGTTCCTTCGTTGACACTTCCGATCCCGCAGGCCGCCGCCGCGTTGTCCCCCGCCCCGCCCGCGACAACGACCGGTCCGGGCAAACCCCATTCCTGCGCAAGCTCGGGCCTCAGCTCTCCACCCGGCGCGCTGCCTTCGACCAAGCGTGGCATCTGATCTGCGCTCATATGGCTCAGCGAAAGCGCTTTGTCCGACCATTTCCGCTGCCCGACATCCAGCCATGCGGTGCCGGCACTGTCGGACAGGTCGCTGATGTAGTCGCCGGTCAGCCAGAACCTCAGATAATCTTTCGGAAGCAGAACCTTAGAGACCTTTGCGAAGATTTCAGGCTCATGCGCACGCACCCATTCCAGCTTGGGGGCGGTGAAGCCGGGGAAGACGATGTTGCCGGTAACAGCGCGCATCTCGGGCATCTGGTCCAGCGCGGCGGCTTCCTGCGCTGACCGCGTGTCGTTCCACAGAATGCAGGGCCGCAGCACCGTCCCGGCGGAATCAAGCAGCGTTGCCCCGTGCATATGACCGCTCAGCCCGATACCGCGCAGGGCGGAAAACGCGGCTGGTTTGGTGTTCCGCAGGGCTCCGACAACATGTTTGCACGCATCGATCCAGTCATTCGGAGATTGCTCGGACCAACCGGGATAAGGCGTTGAGGTTTCGATGGCCGCTTCAGCCTCGACTACAACCCGCCCGTCTTCATTGACCAGAATGGCCCGAAGACCCGATGTTCCCAAATCCAGACCCAGATACACGCGCGTCTTTCCTTTATGACCGTGCAGCAGCCCCTTACGCTCAGCGCGGCAGTCAGGGCGCATCGTACTCGCACTATAAGGCAATCGCTGCAACCCTGTGCCACTTTGTGGACAAGGGCGGATGGTGTACCCTGACCGGATACAGGGGAAGGAGGCCGCAATGATGGACTACTACGACCTCGGCACATACTCTCGACCGGTTTCGACACCATCCAAAGACGCGCAATTGTGGTTCGACCGGGGACTGGCCTGGACCTACGCCTACAACCACGAAGAAGCGATCGCGTGCTTTCGCAAAGCGCTGGCAGCCGATCCCGACTGTGCAATGGCGAACTGGGGCATCGCCTATTGCATCGGCCCCAACTACAACAAACCGTGGGAGACATTCGAAGACGACGAAAAGTCGGATTGCATTGAAGTCGCCAAAAGCGCAATCGAAACGGCGTTTGCAGGGCTGGACAACCTCTCGGCGGTCGAGCGCGCGTTCATCGAAGCGCTGCCCGCGCGTTATCCTGACACGTCGGATATCGAGGATTTCAGCCCGTGGAATGACGCCTTCGCAGATGCCATGCGCAAGGCCTATGAAAAACACCCCGACGATCTGGATGTCTGCGCGGTGTTTGCCGAAGCGATCATGAACCGAACGCCCTGGCAGCTTTGGGACCTGCCCAGCGGTCAACCAGCCGATGGCGCGAATACGCTTGAGGCCATCGCCGTGCTCGATAAGGCGTTCGACACGCTGCCCGGTGCGTGGCGGCATGCCGGTCTGCTGCACATGTATATCCACCTGATGGAGATGTCGCCGCACCCCGAACGCGCGCTGCGCCATGGCGATGCGCTTTGCACTCTGGTTCCGGATGGGGGGCATCTGCTGCACATGCCGTCGCATGTGGATGTGCTGTGCGGGGATTATATGAATGTGGTCCTGCGCAACGAAGCGGCGATTGTGGCGGATCGGAAATTTCTGGCGCGTGAAGGGGCCGACAATTTTTATTCGGTCTACCGGTGCCACAACTACCACTTCAAAATCTACGGCGCGATGTTTCTGGGCCAGCCCAATGCGGCGCTGGAGGCCGCTGAGGAGTTGATCGAAACCCTGCCGACAGACACGCTGCGCCCGATGGCGGACTGGTTCGAGGCGTTCATCCCAATGAAGCAGCACGTGCTGATCCGGTTTGGCCGCTGGCAGGAGATTCTGGATCAGGCGCTGCCCGAGGATCAGGACCTCTACAGCTTCACACTGGCCATGATGCGCTATGCGCGCTCGGTGGCTTTGGCCAATACCCGGCGGATTGATGAAGCAGAGGCTGAACAAGCGCAGTTCTACGAGGCTTTTGAGCGTGTTCCAGACAGCCGGATGCTGTTCAACAACACCTGCCGCGATATCCTGCAGGTCGCCGAACAGATGATGCTGGGCGAACTAGCCTATCACAAGGGCGAAACGGAAACCGCCTTTGCCCATCTGCGCAAATCGGTCGAAATCGACGATGCCCTGCCCTATGATGAGCCCTGGGGCTGGATGCAGCCCACCCGGCACGCTCTGGGTGCGCTTCTTCTGGAACAAGGTCAGGTCGAAGAGGCCGAGGCGGTTTATCGCGCTGACCTCGGGCTGGACGCAACGCTCAGCCGGGCCTGCCAGCATCCCGGCAATGTCTGGAGCCTGCACGGGCTACACGAATGCCTGACCCGGCGGGGTGAAACTGTCGAAGCCGCGCATATCAGGCTGCAACTGGATAAGGCCCTTGCCCGTGCGGATGTGGAAATCAAAGCCTCATGTTATTGCAGGCAAAAAGACCTGGCGGCGGAGTAAACTTGCGCCCACAGGCCCCGCGCCTTTCGTTCAACGCCGATGGCCTGCGGTACCCGACCTTGAGCCCAAATACCTGAATGCACGCGTGATTCGACTTTTTTACGAACCTGTGAGAGACTTGCTGAGCCGTTTTTTGTTTGGAGTGTGGGGGATGGCACGGCTTCCTCTGTTTTGTTGTGTAATTTTTACTGTTTGCTTTGGTGCCTGGGCCCCTGCCGCGTTTGCGCGGGACCCCGTAGAGCCATCGGTGCTGCCTGATGGGTCAACGCAAACAGCCGCTTCGTTGCGAAAGATATTCGCGCTGCTGGAAGAAGAAATAGCCAGAGCGCAGACAACCAAAGACAATCTGGTCAAGGAAATTGAGCAGTCCGAAGGTGAACTGTCTGCCCTGCAGGCCCAGATCACTTCCTCTGACGCTGAAAGGCTGGACCACGCAACGCGCATTGCCGAGCTGGAAGAGGCCCGGACCCAGCTGGAAAGCGAGGTTGACGTAAAGGGCGCGTTGCTGGCCGAAACCGAAGCCGAATTGCAAGAGCTTACGGCCAAAAGCCAGACTGCCAGCGCCGAGCTTGCCGAGCTTCAAACTCAGGTCGAAACGTCCAGGGCCGAGGTTGGCAACCTTGAGCAGCTGAAGCTTGAGATGGAAGACCTTGAAAGCAAGCTGGCAGCAGACCGCACGCTCGCCGCCGAATTGCAGACCGAGGTCACGGCGCTGCAGGACACGCAGGAAAAAGCGAACCTGGAGATAGAGGCTTTGGACCAAAGCCTTGTCACATCCCGCATTGATCTTGAGACGGTCACGTCCGAGCTTTCCGAAAAGCGAAATGAGCTTGAGTCACTGGGCGCAGCCTTGGGGCAGTCCCGGAGCGAGCTTGAAACCTCTCAGTCCGACCTGTCGAACCTGCACGAAGAAATCGTCAGCGCCACGGCGGATTTGAAGCGTTTGCAGACCGCGGCCCAGCAACGTCGTCAGGAAAAAGACGCGCTGGAGGCTGCGATAAGCACCGCTCAGGGTCAGGAACAGGGCGCAACGGCGGCGTTGAGCGCGTTGCAGCAGGAAGAGGCGCAGCTGCGCGAACAGGTTCAGGCGCTGACGTCAGAACGGGACAAACTGGCCACCGAGGCCGAGGAGTTCTCGGCAATCATTGCCAATGCCGAGTCGTCGCTTCAGGCGATGGAACAGCAGAAGGAAACTGCAGGCTTAGATCTGCAGCGCGCCACAGAAGAATTTGAGGCACTGCAGGCCGAAATCACAACCACGCAAGACGCGCTGGAAGCTTTGCGCGGCCAGAAACTGGCGGCTGAGGAAGAACTGGCGCAAGGCACGGATGCCCTTTCAGCGTTGCGCGCAGAAACGGAGCAAGCACAGCAGGAACTGTCTGCGTCCGCCCAGCAGACATCTGACGCCGCCGCCGAATTGGAGCAGGCAAAAACCGCCCTGTCCGACACGCAGTCCGAAATCGTCGCGCTGCAGGCCGAAATTGCCGTCCGCAGGGAAGAATACCAATCCCTCGCCGCCACCATCGAAGAAGCGCGCGCGGCAGGTGCAGAGTCCGAAGCGGCCTCGTTGAACCTGGCGGAACTGGAACTGGAGCGTCAGTCGGTGGAGGATGATCTGTCTGTGCTGCGTCAGGAATTGCAGACCGTCCGGTCCGAGGTGGACCAGTCCCAGACAGCCCTGACCGACCTGACCAACCGCCGCGACGCGATCTCTGGCGAGTTGGAGACGTTGGCGGCAGAGCGCACCGAACTTGAAAACGCAATCCAATCAGCAGCCGAGCAAAAATCCGCAGCGGAAAACGCGGTGAGTGCGCTGCAGGCGGACGAGCAAGCCCTGCAGGACCTGACAACCTCGATTGAAGGTCTGCGTCAGGAGCAGGACCAATTGACAGCGGACCTCGCCGCGTCGAACGAAGAACTGGCGGGATCGCAGCGTTCGATCACGGAGGCCAATGCGACACTGGTTGAACTGAGTGCAAAGCGGGACGAACTGCAGGCGCAGCAAGCAGAGATTCAGTCGGCAATCGAAGGGGAAAATCAGGCCAGATCGGACCTGCAGGCGGCACTGGAAGATATGCGTCTTGAACGCGACAACGTTGCCGCCGAAATCGCCGATGCCGCCAGCCAGCGCGATGCCGCGCAGGCTGAGCTGTCGGAGTTTGAGGCAAGGCGCGACGACCTGACCGCCACAACCACCGCCGCGAATGAAGAGCGTGACCGGATGGTCGCTTCGCTGCAGCAGACATCCGAGGCCGCCGTTGCGGCAGAGGAAGAGTTGAACCAACTGCGCAGCGACGTAGATGCGCGCCGCGCGGAACTGGTCCAGTTGACCGCCGAGGTCGAACTGGCAAGTGACCGTGCCACGGAAACCGCCGCGGCGTCGCAATCGTTGGAGGACGTGAACGCTCAGGTCGCCAGCGCCGAGGCCCAGCTGCGCGGGATGCGAGAGGAAATCACCCTCGCCCGCGAGGAACTGGACCGCGTGACTTCTGAGGTTTCCGAGGCGGAGTCGCAGCGCGAAGCTGCAGCCGCGCAGGTCGCGGAACTGGAAGCCGCAAAGGCTCAGGCGGCATCAGACGCCGAGGCGGCGCGGCAACAGCAATCGGATAATCAGGCCGATCTTTCGGAATCCGAAACGGATGTCGCCACCGCCAAGGCCGAACTGGATTCCCTGCGCCTGCAAGCGGCGGCCTATCGCGATGAACTGTCCAGATTGTCTGCCAACCTTGAAGAGCTGGAACGCTTCGCCGATGAAGCGGATTCACGGTTTTCGTCGCTCAACCCGCAGCCTCAGAACGAGCCTGCAGAAGAACCTCAGCAGCCCGCAGCACTGCCGGTCACGTCCCCGCCAGCCGACAAGGTCGCCCGGCCTGTGGAACGTGTCCGTTCACTGCTGATTGGCGCGCCGGGACTGAGCGACTTGTCTGCAAGCGTTATCGAAGACCTGATTGCCGAACTGGCCAGCGGCAGTTGCGCAACCGAGGCGTTGAAATCCGCCACCGGAGAGATCAACCGCCAGACGCTGCTGCATTTGATCAGGTCCGGAGAAATTTGCTAGTTTTCAGGGTTTTTATTGGGAGGGTGAAATGAAATTATTTAAACTAAAGAAGATTTTAGCCAAGATCTCGGCGATCGCAGTCTTTGGGCTGACGCTGCCGGTCTCTGCTTCGGCGTTCGAACGGAACATCCTGACCGGCGGGCCGACAGGCACTTACATTCAGATCGGGCGTGACATGAGCGATCTGGCCTCGGCCTGCGGCATCGACCTGATCGTGCAGGAAAGCGCGGGGTCGCTCGAGAACTTTCTGGGTGTCCGCAAGCGTCGCCACACGCAACTGGGCATCGTGCAAAGTGACGTACTGGAATATCTCAAGACCTATTCAAGCGAAGACCCCGAGATTGCGCGGGCCATTTTCGGCGTCCGCATCGCCTTTCCCCTGTACAACGAAGAGGTCCACATTCTGGCCAAGCGCGACGTGAATTCTCTGTCTGACCTGAACGGTCGTCGCGTTGCGGTGGGGGTCGAGGACAGCGGCACGTTTCTGACCGCCTCGCTGGTTCTTGATCTGGCCGGTGTTACCCCTGCGGAACGTCTGACCATCAACGCCGACACATCGCTGCAGATGCTGCTTGCCGGGGATATCGACGCGTTTTTCTACGTCGCCGGGGCCCCAACGAAGATCTTTCAGACGGATCAGATCGACCCGGAAAAACTGCACCTTCTGCCCATCACCGACCCGACGCTGTCGGCGGTCTACACACCCTCGAAGATCGATGCCGGCACCTACCCGTTTCAGCAGGACACTATCGATGTCGTGGCGGTAAAGGCCGTGCTGATGACCTATGAATATGACCCGCGGCGCAATGCCTATCACCGGGAAAGCTGCCGGGCGGTCTCGGACGCCGCACACCTTATTGTGAAGCAGTTCCAGACCCTTCAGCAGTCAGGTCATCCAAAGTGGAACGATGTGGACCTGAACGATATTCCGCCGGGTTGGAACATCTCGGAATGCGTGAACGCCGGGCTGAGCGAGGATTACAACCTCGCCTGCGAACCGGTCGCCGCCGCGCCAACGCAGGACAGCATCGAAAGCGAGGCCAACGCCGCCTACCGCAGCAGAATTTGCGCTGTGATTGGCTGCTGAGGTCCCGCGCCTTGCCGTGGCTGGCCTAAGTCGGGCCGATTGCAACCCATGGCGAGGCGACCTGCGTGCCGCTGCTTTCATCCACCGCAACAACGCGCCATTGCTGCGCGTCCTCGGGCGCTGTCAGCCGGATCGCCGAGATCGCAATGGGCTGCACGCTCAGCGTGATATCCCCGTCCGCGGTTGCAAGTTCGATGCGATAGAAAGACGGGTCTGACCCGTCCCCGCTGGTCCAGACAAGTTCGACCGTCCCACCCGGCAATTCGTGCGAGAACAGCTGGATGGGCGAAGACGGCGCTCCGCCCTCGACAGCGGGCTGCAAATCGCTAAGACGGCTGACCGCCCCGCTGACCTCTGGCCCGGCGGCTTTGTACCAGGCTCTTGCCAGTTCCAGATCCACCGGCACGCCCTCGCCGGTCTCAAAAATCTGGCCAAGGTAATAGGCCGACCGATCATGACCGGACAGCGCCGCGCGGGCAAAGCCGACAACAGCCGCGTCGGCGGTGGAGTCTGCAAGGTCCAGCGCGGCCCGGTACTGTCCGCTGGCAGACAATTCGGTATCTGTCAGGGCGTCGGAAATTCGGGCCACACGGGCCTGCGCGGCGGTAATCTGATCGGGATCAAAGTTGGCAATGACTTCCCCCTGAGCGCCGTCAGACAGGCCCGCCCAAAACCGCTGCGAGGCTGCAATGGCATCGTCGCGCAAAGGCAGCAGTCGTTCGCCCACAGGCGTTCCGGTCTCGGGCAACACGGCGACGGCGGCTATGCCCGCCAGAACAACCGCACCGGCAAGGAGGGTTTTCCTGCGGCCTGAACGCTTTGTCGGCTCAGGGACGGCCTCGGCCTTGGGTTCTTCCACCTCTGGTGCGGTTTGCGGGCTGTCCGGCGCATCCGAAGCGGCGGTTTCCACCTGCCCAATCCCCAATGCGGCTTCAACCTCCGAAGCCTGTTCATCATCGTCCTGCGGGGGTGGAACGCTGGAGGTAAACCGGCCCGTGCCAAAAATCCGGGTCAGGGCAACGACGCGGCGAATGTGTTCGCGGTTGAGGGCGACCAGCCCCTCTTTGGCCGCAAACTGCCGCACCCGGTCGCACAGCGCATTGATGCGTGATGGGAT
Organism: Ruegeria sp. F5; assembly: GCF_056533845.1. NCBI lineage: Bacteria > Pseudomonadati > Pseudomonadota > Alphaproteobacteria > Rhodobacterales > Roseobacteraceae > Ruegeria > Ruegeria sp. F5. The sequence goes on from NZ_JBQFOU010000004.1 coordinate 98,231, forward strand.
GCCATCGGTTTGGGCGGCAACCTCGGCCACCGCATCCTCGGTGAAGATGCTGCTGTCGGCACCCAGATTGGAAAACTTCGCTTCAATAAATCCGGTGACGTCCTCTTCGCTCATCCCGCTAAGCGTAAAGGCCGGGCCGGTCAGGTCTGGGCGCTCATAGGCCAGCACGTCCGTCAGTCCGGGCTGCCCGACCAGAACGAGTTTTAGCATGGGCCGCATTCCGGCGCTTTGGTCGCACAAGGCGCACAAGGCCCCCAGGTATTGGTTGGGCAGCATATCGGCATCATCGACGATCAGAACCGGGAACCGCTTCTTGCCGTGAAACTTGTCCAACAGGGTCGAAAGCTTCTGACGCTCGGTTTCGATGTCGCCGCTGGGTTTGTGTTTGGGGTCGAAGACCGACAGCACGTCGGAACAAACCTCGCCCGAAAACGCGTCGGGGTTGTACTGCGTCCCGATGGTGACATCTGAAAACTTGCGCTTGGTCAGTTCACGGATCAGACGGGTTCGCCCGGTTCCGATCTGGCCGATGAATATCGTCAGCGGCGCCTGGCTAGTGACGGCAAAACGCAGGCGATCAATGGCCAGCTTGTGGGCCTTGCTCCAATAAATCGGCCCAAGCCCCTCCGCCCCGGAGACCATGCCCGAGGATAACGCGGTTTGCGCCCTGGTGCCTTCCATATTCCCCCAACTCGTCAAAAGTAAAAATCAAAACATTCGTGGTTGGCCCGATATCAGCCTGTGGTCATGTTCCGGTCAAATGCCGGAGAAAATCCTTTGTGGTTACAAGGAAGGTAATCCTTGCCCCCCTTAACTGAATCGAGCCCTTAAATAACCCGTAGGTCGGCAGCATTGTGAAGTCTGCCGGAAAACAGGCAAAAAATCTAGGAATTACTGGGCCGAGCACCTAGTCAGCCGCCGCAGCAAGCTCGGCCGCTGGCAGCAATTCGATGCCCATGCCGTAGTCGCGCGCCAGGCCGACCATCTCTTGCGTTCCGCCGGGGCTGTCGCCCGGCTCCTGGTTCCACAACGCGATCAGCCGCGCTTGTCCCGGGGGCGCAAGCAGCCCGAAGCCAAGCGTCCAGATGTTGTTGCGCTGCCAGACGCTGTAGTTTTCGACATCCGACAGCCAGGCTGGCAGATCGGGCTCTTCCTGAAGAACCAGAACGCGGTTTTGGTCAGAAAGCGCGGCATAGACCTTGTTGAACCGGTCTATCCAGTCCGCCCCGCCATCATTTACAGAAGCTTTCATGTAGTCTTCACGCGGCAGCGCCAGAAGCAGCGTGGTTTCGATACCCAGCTCGGCGCATTGCTCGTGAAAGATCAGGTCCCCTCCGTTCGCGCCGCCCGAAAAGCCCATGACGTTTTCAAGACCGTCGGTGCTTTTCTCGATTGCGCCGCGGATCATCTGCGTTGCGGCGTCGATAGCCGCGGGCGTGTTCGGGAAACGCGGCGTTTCCCTTCCCGGCGCGTCAACGCGATGACCGGTAAAGATCAGCGGAATTGGATTGTCCACGGACTGGGCCCGTTCCGTCCCCATTTTCTCGACTGTTTCGGCGGCTTTCACAGCGACCTCTGCGCGGACGCCAAGCCCGGTGTAAATCTCCAACTGGCGCAAAACCGTATCCCGTTGCTGAGGGCTGAGCCCGCCCAAAGCGCGCTGATACTGGCGCGCAACCGCGTCGGGCCTGTCAATGGTCAGCAGCGCCAGATCAATGCGGGTCAGCAGCAGCCATTCATCGTTCTCATCCGGTCGCGTTGCCGCGTCCAGAGACACCTGCACGGCAACCGCCAGCTCATCGCGTTCGCGCACCAGTGCTGCGTGGCGCGTGTCGGCCTCATCCTCGGACAGGAATGCAGCGCGCCATGCGTCCAAATTTGCGTTTGCCAGTTCCAGTTCAATGACTGTCAGGGCCAGCGCGTTGAAGCCCGAATAATAATGGTTCAGATCGCGCTTGAAGGCTGCGGCATATAGGTTCCGCGCCTCGTCCAAATGGCCCGAGGCCAGCGCGGCGTCAGCGCGGTCATCGGCTGGCTTACCCTCCCAATCATCGATCCACAGGCTTTTCTTGTTGCTGGCCATCAGCGACAGGCGTTCCGCATTGTCATGCGCCGTCTGCCGGTCCGCCTCGACCCGGGCAAGGGCCACGTTCGACCGCCCCGGCGCGCCCAGTTTTTGATAGCAGGTTCCCAGTTTCAGGTTCGCATGGACGTTGTCCGGCTCAAGCTGCAAGACGTGCTCCCACGCCTTGGCCGACCGCCCGTATGCACCCAGTTCGAACAGGGACTTGGCGATCATGAATTGCCCCAGCAACTCCCATTCCGGTTTAAAGCGCGCGATCTCTTCGGACAGCAAAGACAGTTCAGACCGCCGTTGGTCATGCGAATAGACGGCGTGGGCTTCGTTGAAGTCCCGTGGCACGGACTGGAACTTCAGCTTCTCCTGCGGCTGTACGCCGGGCAGCATCTGAAAGACCGGACTGTCGGATTCGAGGTTTCGCTGGCTCGATTTGATCACATGGGTCAGATCGTCCACGGAGGCCGCCGGATCATCCAGATCATAGGACAGGTAGCGGTCGGTTTTCAGATCGAAGGGCACCGGATCGGGTTCCGGCGTACCCGTGGCAGCGGTTCCTCGCAAAAGTATCGTGACCCGGTCGCGCATCGCATGGCGGATGCCAAGTTCGTAATACGCGTTTGCGTTATCGACTGTGATATCGGCAACAACCAGATCCGCCGTCAGCAACCGCTGGAACATGTCGCGCCGGATGTTGCCCTGCGCGATGATATCACCGGTTGTCCGCCCCTCGATTTCAGAGGCCGTCAGGGCCGGGCCGATCAAGGTATCCTCGATCAGGTCGAAATCGATCTCCCGCCCGCTTTTGGCGGTTTTTGTGCCAAAGGGCCGGATGATGAAGGCGCGCATTTCAAAGCCTCCTTAGTCGCTGCCGAAATGGCTGAATACGGACATGTCCACATGTTTCTGCGCATAAGCCTTACCAACCTTGCGCATGTCGCCAAGGAATTCCACCTTGTCCATCGCCTGCACATTCCGTTCCGGGATATCCTGCAGGCCAAGCGCATCCAGACCGGCGCGGCTGACATCGGGGTTGTAGCGTGCATACAGGAAATCCCTGCCGGTTGGCGTTTCGCGCGGCACTTCGTCCCCGGTCACGGGATCGCCCTCGCGCGGTTTCATATCGCCAAGCTCCCGATCGATCACGTCGCCAAACAGGCACCGGCCAAAGGCGCGGCAGTTGATATCCTGATCCACCGCCGAACCGCCCATCAGAACACCGGGCATGGCGGCTGCGTTCTTGGGCAGCAGCTCACCGCGATCATCCAGATCAAGCTCGACCTTCGCAGCCGATCCTGTGCCGACAGAGACCAGCATCAGCTTATCCTCACCCTTGGGCCAGTTCAGCCGGTAATGAGGCAATGTGGCCATTCGGTACAGCAGGAAGGCAGGGTTGTTGTACGGGGTCACACCGCCATCGACAAAGGTGAAGGACATATCCTTGTCCATCTCAAGCGACTCGGGCGGGAAATAGACCGGGGCCGCCGTTGACGCGCGCACAAGCTCCCACAGGCGAATATCCAGATTGTTCCGATCGGCGTAGCCCACCCTGTCATTGTATTTGGCAAAGGGGTTGTTCGACACCGGCCACGGGGAATCCGTTGTTGCGTTTCGTGTCACGACCAGCAGCAGACAGCGCAAATCCTCGGACCCGAGGATTCTGTCCATTTTCTGATCGTCCACAAGCACATTCTGAAGCTCTTCGCGCAGGGGGTCGGCGTCATACAGCGCCCTTGCCCGCTTGAGCAGCCATTGCTTGGTGAACATCCTGCTGCCGGATTTCACATAGAAATCGGTCAGTTCATCCACGGACATGCCAACCGCCAGACCGGTCGAAATTATCGCCCCGGTCGAGGTCCCGGCGATGTAATCAAAATGATCCCCCAGCCGAAACGACGCCCCCTGACCTGTGTCTTCGGCCAGCTGGCTTTCGATTTCCTTGAGGATTTCCAGAGTGATAATACCCAAAATCCCCCCGCCATCCAGCGCCAAAAGGCGGCGCGGACGCTCAGTAGAGTATTTTTCGCTCCAAACATTCAAATGTGTCATGACATGCTCCGATCATAGTCACCGGGAACGGGTCAAAGCCAGAGGCCAGACCGTGGGAACGCCGGTTATTTCCGGCTGCTGATCATTCCCATCAGGCGAATTGCCTTATCGAGTTTACCAAACATGCCCCACCCGGTGATCAGGGCAAAAACACTGATCAAAGCTTCTGCATTGTTCGAAAGAAAATTGACGATATCCCCGGACAAACCAAGCTTCGGCAACAATACGGTCAGCAACAGCCCCACGATACCCGAAACGGATTTCTTTCCGTTCAGGGCATTGCCGATAGTCTGACCCAAAGCCGCATTAATTGGCGTCAGCGGAGGTTTACCGTCAGGACCCTTTGTAACCGTTCCCGCCACCTCGGCCGGAATTGGTGCGCCATCGTTGATGCCAAGGATCATCCGCGCCAGCGCCTTGTTGCGCGTTCTGGAGTCGCTGTCATCAGAGTCGTCCCGCAGCAACAGGCTGGCGACCTTGACCAGAGAGCCTGCGGTATCCCCACTTTTGGCCGCGCCGGCGATTTCCAGAATGTCTTTCAGATCAATATCTCTGTCGGAAACGTCCATTTTCTTGTTCGGGCGCACGCCCGCTCCCTCAGGCAATGTGTTCACAAACTCACGAAGGGCCGCCAGCCGGGTCAAACCGTCCGTGTCGTTGTCGGCGCGCAGGTGCGCTTCCTGTGCGTCCATGAACGCCTCGGCCAGAACGCTTGGATCGGTCTTTTTGATCGCCGCTATTGTCAGGCGCCCGTTGATGCCATCAACGTCCAGCGGCTCTCCGTCGACGGTCAGGCCCAGCGTGTTGAATGCGCCCTGTGCCAGTTCGATCGCGGATTTGGGCCCCGATTGGGTTGCCGCGTCGTAGACAACCAGCGCCATCCTCTCGGGCATTTCGCTGCAGCGGCAGGCCGCGTAATAGAGTGTACGGAAAATCTCATCCGCTTCGGCCTGCGTTAGCGCGGCCAGATCGTCCATCGATACTTCGGACTTCCGCCATTCTGCCAGGGTTTCGATTTCGACGCCGTGATGTCCGGATGTCCGGCTTGCCCATTGCCGAACGAACCCGTGCAGCTTTTCGAACCGGGCGTCCGGGGCACCGCCAACCGGGAATGCGGGGTCTGAACCAGCATCCGCCAACGCAACCAAAGAGACCGGCAAGCCGCTTTTGAACCAGTCCGACACATTGAACCCCGGACAGGCCTTGGCTGCATATTGATTGTGCCCGCTGATTTTTTCGATTGCCGGGAAGCGTTCTTTCTGGGTTCGGATATATTCCCTCAACGCCGCGTCCTGTTCTGGGGTGAAATTGTCTTCAAACCGGTCATTTTCCGAAGACCCATGCCCGCCAAGCAGGCAAACCCCGATAGAATTGGCGTTATGCCCTTTCGTGTGTGCACCGGCCTTACCAATCGGACGGCCTGCTGCAATCGTTCCGTCGCGGTCGATCACGTGATGGTAGCCAATATCGGCCCAACCCCGCCCCTTTGGTTTGGGGTCGGTATGCCAGCGGCGAATTTCCTCAACCTTTTCCGAGGTTTTTTTGCCTTCCATCCAGTTTGGACGCGTCGCGCTGCAATGAACAATGATTTCCGTGATATTTCGCATTTGCTTCCTCCTGAATCCCTGTCCGGCCGGTCGGGCGGAACGGGCTCTTACCCTGATGAGGGGACTTTTTGAGCATCAGCACCGGGCAGGTTCCGGCATCTGTGCGTACGGGCGGCATCGAAGCTTCGAAGACAGAAGACGCATATATCAATTGCTGAATTCCCTTTGCCCCCACAGAACGCGTTAAGAACTTGAAAAAATTAACCTTTCCGGGCCCTATTTTCGGCGCCGCTTGCACATGAAAAATAAAATTCAATTAAATTAGTTAGCAGTTTACACGATTTGGCGCTGAAAGAGAAATCAGGCCCCAATCAAGGCTCGAGTCCCAAAAAACACCCTGCGTCAAAACCAAGGCATAAAAGGCCCGATTCAAAAGGAAATTTCGCCATGCGGGCCGAAGTTATTGGCGGCAGGTCGTATTTTGATGTAATTTGGAATTACGTCGAGAACCAAACAGGTTGAACGGACGCTGCTTTGGATACTGAAGTTTCATCCCTCAAAGTATTTGTCAGCTACTCGCATGATGATGAGGAGCATAAGGAAACCTTCCGCCAGCAACTGATCGACCTGACCCGCGGCGGTGAAATCGATCTGTGGGATGACCGGCAACTCAGCCCCGGCGACGCCTGGCTGCAGCAAATTCGGGAGCGCGTCGAATCCTGCGATATCGCGGTCTTGCTGGTGTCGTCCAACTTTCTCGACTCGGACTTCATCTTTTCCGAAGAATGGGGCCGTCTTCTGAAACGCTGGAAGGCTGGCAACGTGCAGATGTTCCCGATCATCCTGCGCCCCTGCCGCTGGAAGGCCAGCGAGATTGCGGATTTGCAGGTGTTGCCGAAAGACGGGCTTCCGGTGGTTTCGTTTTCAACAGAAAACGGCGCGCGGGATCAGGCCTGGGCGGATGTCGGCGATGCCTTCGCTGACGTGGTTCAGGAGATGAAAACGGCCCCCGCACCGCAGGCTGACGCTGCACCGGCACAACCAAAGCCGGAAAAGGCTGAGCCTGCCTCACCTTTTGCAGATAAATACAACACCATACTCCGCGCGCTGGACTTGGGGCGTGTCGCCGTCTTTCTGGGTGAAGGTGTGAACCGCCCCGATCCGAGCGTGTATTCCGGATGGCAGCACGGAAGTACAACTACCCCGCCCCTGAGCGGTGAGATCGCGCAGTTCATCGCCGAAAACAACTCTTTGCCCGTCGATGGTAACGCCTGCCTTGCAGAGGTTGCGCAGCGGGTAGCGGTGCGGGACGGCATCGCGCCGATCTATTCCGACCTGCACGATCTGCTGAACCTCGATTACGCGATAAACGACATTCACCGCGCCATGGCGCAGTTGCCGGGCGCGTTGCGGGCCTCGGGCCGGACCGATCCAAATCCGATCTTCATCACGGTGAATTACGACGACCTGACCGAACGCGCCTTTGCCGAAATCGGTGAACCGCTGGATGTGCTGGCCTATTCCGTCGATCAGAACAATCGCGGCATTTTCAGCCATATCTCGCCGGACAACGAGACCAAATTGCTCAAGCGCCCCAATGAGAATTCAGAATTCTCGCTGGGCGAGCATGAACGCCCGCTGCTGCTCAAACTCGCCGGAACGGTCGACCGGGCCGAATCCGGGATCGAGCATTTCGTTGTCACCGAAGACGATCATTTCTCTTACGTGGTTGATCGCGACATCAAGCAATTGCTGCCACCGGCGCTGAAGACGCGGCTGTTTCGCTGTCACTACCTGTTCCTTGGTCATTCCCTGTCGCACTGGACCCTGAGATCCATCCTCAGCCGGGTGTTCGGGTGTGGCCGCCTGCCCGCGCGCAGCTGGGTCGTGGATCAGACAAATGACGAACAGGATCGCGATTTCTGGACGTATCGCAACGCCGAGCTGATCGAGGCCTCACTGCCCGAGTTTGCCAACGGTCTGGTAAGCTGGATCGGCGAAAGTTCTTCGTGGAAACGGTCATGAGGTCCGACCCCTATCGCGGCCTGATGCCCTATCAGGAAGAAGACGCCGCCTATTTCTTTGGCCGCGACCGCGAAAGGAAGGTGATTGCCTCAAACCTGTCCGCGTCCAGATTTACGCTGCTATATGGCCCCTCGGGCGTCGGCAAAACCTCGGTCCTGCGCGCCGGGGTTTTGCGTGACATGCGGACCGAGGCACGTACCAATCTAGATCGGTTGGGACTGCCGGAATTTGCCGTGGCCTGGCTCAGCGAATGGCGCGGCGACCCGAGCATCCGGCTGGAACGGGCGGTGCGGGAGGCCGTCGCTGACGCCATGGGTGGGGATGGCGGGCCGGTGGATGGTGATACTACATTGGACCGGCTGGCCGCATGGTGCGAGCGTCTGAACGGCGAGCTGTTTCTGGTTCTCGACCAGTTCGAAGAGTATTTTCTATATCACCCGACCGACATTCCCGGCGACTTCGCAGATACGCTCGCCCGGATCGCGTCGGCCAAGGATTTGCCGGTGAACCTGCTGGTGTCGCTACGCGACGATGCGCTCAGCCAGATGGACCGGTTCAAGGGCCGCGTTCCCAAGCTGTTTTCCAACTATCTGCGCATCGACCGTCTGGATTTCGAAGCCGGGCGGCTGGCCATAGACGGCCCCGTCGACCGCTGGAACGAAAACCGCGAGCGAGACCAAGACCCCGAAGTGACCGTCGAGCCGGAACTGCGGGAAGAGGTTCTGCGTCAGGTTCAACTTGGGCAACAGGGGTTTGGCCACCGAGGCCGCGGCGTCGCGCAGGACGAGGGGCAGCCCCGCGAAGAAATCGAAACCCCCTATCTGCAACTGGTCATGCAACGGATCTGGAGCGAAGAGCGCGAGGCCGGGTCAAATGCCTTGCGGCTGCAGACCCTCAAGGACCTTGGCGGCGCGCAAGAGATATTGCGCACCCATCTGGGCCGCGTGCTGAACCGTCTGGCCCCTGCCGAACAGGACATAGCGCGCAAGGTGTTCTATTACCTCGTGACCCCCTCGGGGGCGAAAATCGCCCATTCCGCCGAGGATCTGGCAAACTACACCGAGTGCGACACCACCGAAATCGAACAGGTTCTGAAGCGCCTGTGCCAACGGGAATCCCGCATCCTGCGCGAGGTCGTCGCCGCCGACGACACCATGGGCAACCGGTTCGAGATTTATCATGACGTTCTGGGCAGCGCGATTCTGGAATGGCAGCGCGACCTGATCCATCAGGCCGAAACCGCCGACCTGATTGCCGCCAAAGCGGCAGCCGAGAGGCATCACAGCATTATGCGGGCAGCGACCCGTTTCAACCTGCTGCTGGCCTGCGCCGGGCTGGTGCTGCTGGGGATTTTCTACGGAACCCGCGTCGCCCTGCTGAACGGTGCCCGCGATGACCTGACCTTTCAGTTGGATGAGCTTCAGGAACACGCCATCGACACTCAGATCCAGGCGGTCGTGCGTCTGCAACGCACCGACTACGGGGTCCAGGACACGGAAACGGCGCAGGGACAGCAGCAGGACCCGCTGACCCGTCTGGCCGATGCGCTGAGCGCGGAAATCAACGATGGAAGCGTCAGCCTGCAACCTGACGGCAGTTTTGTGGTCATCACGCTCAGCGCGTCGGACCTGTTCGCCTCGGGGTCGGACCAAGTAAACGAAAACTACGCCCCCGTTATCGACAAACTGGCGAGCGTGTTGGACACCCTGCCCGGCCCGATCGGCATCGTCGGCCATACAGACAGCGTGCCTCTGCGCGGCATCCGGGGGGACAATACGCAGCTGTCGCTGGCCCGCGCGCAATCGGTTCTGGAGGCGATGAAAGGCAACATTCAGGACGACAGGCGCCTGTTCGCCGAAGGCCGCGGTGATCTGGAAGCTATCGCGCAGAACGAAACGCCCGAGGGTCGCGCCCGCAATCGCCGTATTGAAATCATCGTGAGAAAGGAATCCTGACGATGATCCGGTTTCTTTTCCGCGTGCTGATCGCCCTGGTCCTGATAGGGCTTATCGCGCTTGTCTTCATTTTTCTTTTCGCAATGTTTCTGTCAGATGGCGCAATCGCGGGCATTGTGACCCTGGCCTTCCTTGTGGTCGCGGGCGTGTTTATCGCTCGGTTCCGCAAAAAGGAAACCAAGCCGCGTAGCGCCGAATCCGAAGCCGCCCGCCAGATGCGGCGCACCCGATTTTACGTCGCGCTTCAATTGGCCCCCACCATTCTGATTGCCATTGCGTGCTTCTGGATCATCGAACGCTCCTACCGCCACAGCGCCGATACCATGACAACGCTGCAGCAGGAACTGGAAGACCTCTCGATTAGCGCCAACCAGCTTGGCCCGGACCGTCGGCTCGAGCAGACCGGGTTGCTTCTGGACCGGGCCCAGAGAATGCAGTGGGTTGATGAGAAGTTCCTGTCTCTGCCCCGGCTGAACCCGGTTTCCGAGGCCGGCAGGCTGCGCGATCACTACCACGAAATGATTGGCAGCCATTTCCGAACCAGCCTTATGTACCGGCTGGAACAGCAGATGTCGCAAAACCTGAACAATCCGCGTTATCTGAATCAGGCGCTGCGCGTGTACCTGATGTTGGGTCAGGCCGGTCCAACAAACGCTGAGACCATCCGCGTCTGGATGCACGCGGACTGGGCAACCTCTCTTCCGGGGCAGTTTGGCGATCAGGAGGTTCTGCAAAATCACCTGAACGTCATGTTGGATAACGCCCGCCGCAGCCGCTATCCCCTGAACCGACCATTGATTGAGAATGTCCGCGCCGTGCTGGCGCGCGAGCCGCTGGCATCGCGGGCATACTGGGAAATCATCGACGGCCCCGACGCCAAGAAGTTGCCGCAATGGGGCATCAGCGAGCATGGCGGTCCCGACACCGCGCGGGTTTTCACCCGCGCTTCCGGTCAGCCTCTGACCGCCGGGGTTGAAGGGCTATACACGCGCCGTGGATTTCACGAGGTTCTGCTGACCGGTCTGGCCGGTGCAATTGATGATGTGCAGAAACACAACTGGGTTTTGGGGGACCACGCGCTGCTCGAACCGACCGAGGCAGACAAAGCCGCAATCGCGCATGATATCCTGTCTCTTTACTACAACGACTACGTCCGCCTCTGGTCGGAACTGCTGGCTGACATCGACATCATTCATGGTGACTCGCTGACCCAGGCGGTCCAGGTCACAAATCTGGCGGCGGGTAAGAACTCACCAATCCTGGAACTGATGCGGGCCATTTCCGCCGAAACAAAACTGGCGGAAGTCGACGAGTCCACGGCAGGCATCGGCGAGGCTACGGTGGAGTCGCAGATCACAATGCGCCTCAGCATCCCCCAGACGCGGGCTTTGTCCCGTGTCACGTCGCTGCTGAAAGAACAGCAACAGCAGCAAGGGCAAATCGCGGTCGAACTGCCGGGTCAGTTCGTCGATGACTATTTCCGTTGGTTGCATCAGATGGTCGATGGCAACCCGGATCAACCATCTGAGCTGGCAGATTTCGTGGACATTGAACTCGGCGCTCTTGACCGGGAACTTAACGACCTGAACCAGTCCGGCAGTTCCCAGCCCATCGGCACTGACCTGCCAGCGGCTGACACCTTGCGCGCGCTCGGCAAGGACCTTTCCACTCCGCTGAACCGCTGGTCGATTCAGTTTGCGGCTTTGGCCACGGATGCGTTCGACCTGCCGGTGTTGTCCCGATTGGAGTCGGCCTTCACAGTACAAGTGTCGGAGTTTTGTGAGGCTGCGGTTCAGGGGCGCTACCCGTTTTCACCCGGCTCATCGGTGGACACGAACATTCAGGATTTCAACAGGTTGTTCGCTCCGGGCGGCATAATCGACTCGTTTTTCAACGCAAACCTGAATTCCCTGGTCGATCGCAGCCAGAAACCCTGGCGCTGGCGTGCTACGGCGACAAAAATGCAGCTGTCGGACGCGGCGCTGCGGATGTTCGAAACCGCATCCGAAATCCGCGACGTGTATTTCAGCGCAAGTGGCACCGCCAACGTGACGCTATCGCTATCGGTCGAAGCGCTTGATCCAAGGGCCGACGGGGTCGAGATAAAGTTCCAGAACAATGAGCCGTTCATCTACCGGCACGCCGGTCCCGGCAACGATTATGTTTTCAACTGGCCCGAGGCCAGTGGTGTGCTCTCGATTGAATTGCTGCCCGACGCCAATGGCAAAGTGTTCGGCATGTACGAAACCGGAAGCTGGGCGCTGTTTCGTTTGTTCGACAAATTGCAAATCCGCCGCGAAAAATCTCGGGACACCTATCGCGCGATTGCCGACATCAATGGCCGGATCGTGCAATTGCGCATACGCACTTCGTCGGTGTTCAACCCGTTCAGCAGTCAGGCGATCCAGAAATTCTCGTGTGTCAGTTCGCTGTAAGTTGGAACGGCAGCGGGTTGGTCCGTCAGATATAAACCACGCTGAACAGCGACACCAAATCGACCAGCAGAACCAACACCGAAGCAAGCGCCAATAGCGCGATCCAGACGGCCGAGCCGCCGTCGATCCCTTTGTTGCCCGACAAAATCCCGATCCGGGTTGACGCAAAGCGCCCGGCTTCACCGGCGACAAGAACCGCCATCGCGAACTGGGAATAGCCTGTGACGCCGGTGCTTATGACCACAGGCATGGTCAGAGGTACAATGGTCAGAACCGCAATGATAGGGCCACCGCAGAATCCCATGAAGGCTGCGAAGATCAGCGAGATATACGGCATCATCTGCACCAATCCGAAATCCAGTTCTCGGATCGGAAGACCAAACATGGCGAGCCGACCGAAGAAATAGGCCGTCAGAAAAGTGGCGATCAGCGAACCGGCACCGGTTGCCCCGGTTTTCAGTGTCTCGGCCAATGCCCCGAACCCGGCGCGTTGATACAGGACAAAAGCCAGCCACAGAACGGAAAACGGCAGCGCCTCGGACGGTGTCAGAACCCCCGACAGAACGGCCACGCTGAACACCGGAATAGCTAGGTATCCCGACCAGTCGGCGCGCGAGTATCCCTCTAGCTCCAGCGGGCTTTCATTTGGTCCCAGGTATTTCGTGAGGAAAACAAAAACCACAGCCACGGTAAGAAACGGGACGATGCTCAGACCGATGCTGGATTCGGACACAAGGGCGGCCACAATCGGTCCCACGGCCAAAGGCGCAAACTGCGCGATGGCCGCCAGATATTGGGACAAGGGCGCTGCCGTGGCGAATTCAGCGCTGGCCGGTGCCTCATCAGCCGCCAGCGCGCCCGCGCCACCGCCCGCGACGGCAGCCCAGCTTTCGGGCAAGGGTCCCTCGCCCTTGGGCGGCAGGTAAAGCGTTGCAAAAAGGCGGGCGGCAAAAACGGCAAAGAACAGGATTATGATCGTATAACTGCTGAGCACATTGAGGATGCTTTGCTGGCTGAAACCCACAAACATATGCATCGGCACGCCCGACGCGACAAAGACCACTGCCCCGCCAATGGCAAAAACAAAGGGCGGCCAGATGCCGAAGAAAATTGGCAGACCTATGCCCAATACAATGACAATTAGAAGGATCAGATCGGCGATCATGGCCCCTCCTCACCACGCAGCAGGCGTAGGAGCGCGACAATCGCACCGACACTGAAGATGACGGCAACGGCAAAGTATGTCGGGAAAAGCTCAACGTTGTAATAATCATGCCGCCATCGCGTCAGAAAGGCCTCCACAGCGGTCTGAAACTGCAGGTATGCAAGGATCGCGGCGAACCCAACGGCCCCTAAACGGTTGAGCCAGAGCGCCGTGCCATTGCGGCTGGCGGCTTTGCCAACAATGGCAAAGCGAACACCGCAAATCGCGACCGCGATCACGAACGCATTTGCCACCAGAACGACAAGATCAAAGGGAATAGAAAGCGTTGTGTTGAAGGCATAGCGACTGATTGCGGCGATTCCCATGAGCGCAGCAATCAGCAGGGCAACGACCCCGATTGCCGCCCCCGACCCGGCCCGTTTGCCCGTGCGCAGCAGACGTTCCGTCCGATCGGCCTTGTCCTGAAACAACTCGCGCGTTGGTTCGTCAAAGCTAAGCTCTGCCCGTCGCTTCCGCCATCCTCTGAACGTCCAGTACAGCACCGCCAGAAGAAGCAGCGGCATTAATGAAACAAGCATCGAGGGTTCATTCATGATCCCTCTCCTGCACCATGACCTTTGCCGCGCCATAAAGCTTGTCGGCAATCAGATCGTGATCCATTGGCACGTACTGGCATGAGGCGAATATCATCGCCAGCCCATCCGACAAGGTCGCGGTTTCCTCAAGCGCTGCCAGAATGGGTTTGTCCAGCGCGTCGGCAAACTTGATCTCGCGGCGGCAGTATTTGGATTGCACGAACGCGTCCGTCACCACGCAGAATATCCCCGCAGCGCCCCGCACTTTTTCCTCAAGCGCGGTGTCCCATTCCTGTGCGGGTTGAATCTGAGCGTCGGTCCAGATGCGGATGCCCTTTTCCCGCAGGGTCAGAACCAATGGCTCGACCCGGTCCCAGTCGTCACGGGCATAAGACAGGAACAGGAACGGTTCGCCCAGAATCTCTGGTTCCGGCGGTTTTGAGGGCTGGGCTATGGGGCCAAGCGTCTCGGCTGCGTCGGGGTCGGAAACGCCCAGATAAAGCGCCAACGGGTCCAGCAGAAGTCGGGCCAATCGCGCGGGCTCGTCCAGAAATCCGTTCGCATCCAGATCAGCGCCGGGTTCCAGAATGCCGGGATGGGTCAGATACGCCAAAGCTTCGGCCTGCAACTCGTCCGACAGTTCAAGCTTTGGCGCGTAGCCCGAGGCGCCCAGCGGGTGCCCGGACACGGCGCGCCGGGCCTCGTCTTCGACCGCTTCCAACAGGCTTTGCGGTGCAATCAACGCCTCGACCGCGTGGGTCGTGGTGTTGGCCAATCCCTCACTTCTTGCAAGTTGATCCGAAACAATTGCTTCGGGGACATTTTGCGCCTCAAGCGCGGCGGCCGCGTATCGGGCCTGACGCACCATGTCGGGGTCGGGACGCCCGGGGGCCAGCGCGCATTCATAGCGAAACGGCAGGCTCAAATGCTCTGCTTGGGTCAGCACCTGCTGCAGCAGCGTCGACAAGCTGATCGGCAACAAAAACGGGATGCGGCCATCGCTGGTTGTCACGTCAGTATGAATGCTCCATCGCTCAGCCTCGGGGTCCAGATAGGTTTCGCCAAAATCCTCGGCCGAGCCCGGGGATGAAACCCTGACCTCACCATGCCCGTCCAAGCGGAAGAAGGCCGCCAGGCAATGTCTCAGCGCGGCCTCGTGCCGGGTGTCGCATATCGCGCTTAGCGTCAAGGAAACCGTTCCGTCAGGCTGCGAGTCGACCGCCATAAACCGAGATAGCGCGGACAGGCCCGCGAACCCCCGCAACGCGACCCGCATATGCCCCCAGACACGCGCAAGGCGGGCCGGAAAAGCACCGTCGGACGCCTTGGGAAATTCCACCCGCAAAGCGCCCTGAATGACACTGTCGTCTTGCCGGTCAATCGTCAGAATATGCATCACGCACCCAACAGTTTAGCGGATCGACCAGCGCCGCGTTTTGGTGCTGCGTTCGCTTTTCTTCCTCTTGTCAAAGCGGTCTTTGTCCAGCGCACTATCGCGATCGCCCCGGATGATCTGAAAGTCGATCTCCTGATCGATCTTGAACTCTTTCATCATCGCCTTGACCACTTCCGAGGTGTCCCGATGCACAACTTCGGACAGGCTGTTCAGGTCGATCAGGTCGAACTGGTTCGGGATGTACAGCTCTTCCTGCACGGCCCGGAACTCGACAATCGAGGTCATGTCGGACAGGGCGGAAATCGCCTTGGTCTCTCCCCATTTCGCCCAGTTCACGAAGCTTTCCCAGCCGACATAGATATCTTTGCCGAACTGATAGATGTGGATCTGCGCCACACCCTGCCCCTTGGTGACGACGATACGGTCACGCTCTTCAAAGCCGCGGGGCGTTCTGAAACCATAGGTTTCTTCCTCGACCATAAGCCCGTCTTCGGCATGGTCCCCCAGCGCCTTGAGGATGCGCCCCTTCATATCCGCCAGCCGCTCACCCAGTTGCGGTACAACCGTTTGCCAGGAATCCACCGACAAAAGCGCCCGGGGCGACGTATCGGGCGTGTTGATGACCGAAACCTTTTTCTGCCGCCGGGCGAGGATCACCAAAGCGGCGGCGATCACCAGCAGCCCGATTACCACGGCGATAGCGCTGGCCGATCCGACAAAGGCGATCAGAGCCCCGGCAATCAGCAGAAATCCAGGCCCCGAGAACCGCAGTTTATTGCGATAGATATCGCGAATGCGATTGGAATGCCGGGTTCTGGCAAAAGGAATGAAGGCCAGGAAAAGGGATTCGAGCCTGTCCTGCCAGGGCGTATAATCGCTTGGCTTCGGCCCTTTCTGGATAGTGTAGGCGACCCATTCGGCCGCTTGCTTTTCGCCGAAATGCAAACGATCGAAAACGGCGATCTTCTTGCGGCCATCATCGGCCCGCGCCGTGGTGACCACATCGTGTTCGTGATACGGGCGGGTGTCGATGATGATCTGCATCTCGCACCGCACGCGCGGGTCGCTGCCTTCGGGGCGGGCCGAATTGTCCGGCAGCCATGCCTCGACCTTGAGCCAGGGCGGGTAAACGCCATTGATCGACTTTGTCACCAGCGCCTTGACATTGTGCCGTGCAAGTTCTGCCTCGATAGCGGCGATAAAACGCTGCCGCTGTTCATAGGCCTGAAGCCACGCCGAGCTTTCGGACACCCGCAGTTCTGGCCGGGCATCAATCAGCTGGGCCGGGGTGTTTTCTGCAGTTTGGTCCATCGCAAACTCCTGTCGAAATCTTTAATGGCGAAAAATCTTGAACCTATGAATCCTTACAAAGCTGCACGTCTGCCCGAAATATGAGCAGACTTTTCGTTGCCCTGTTTACTGAATCTTAGCATCAGAGGCCGTATCTGTCACGGAATCAGGTTTCTAATACGCCCGCCAATCGGTTGCAAACACGCAGTGGCATTCTGGCCACGCCTCGAAAAGCATGGTTTGCAGGCGGTCCGTTTCATGACATGCTCAGGTGGGGATTCCTTAAACCGGAATGGGCGGATCGATGGCAGGAAACTGTGGTCGGTCCCAGTTTTGGTACTTTCCTGCGCCATCACAGACGGGCCGGGAAGTAAAGCACAGGGGCTTCCTCTGACCGCCCAGGATGATATCGGGGCACCGTACTACCTGAACTCTTGCTAAAATCTCGACCGAGTACCGTTAGTGACAAACACCAGGCCAGACACACAAATCAAGCAGAAGCTCGGCGCGGTGCTGTTTGCGGATGTTGTCGGGTATTCGCGTCTGATGAACGAGAACGAGCTTGATACGTACAGCGCGCTAAAATCCCTGCTGTCCAGGCTTGAAGACACCTGCACCCAGTATCAGGGCAACATCGTCGAGGTTCGGGGCGACGGCATTCTGGCCCTGTTCGACACCGCAACCAGCGCGGTCGAGTTCAGCGTCGAGTTGCACCGCATTGCTGCCGAGCACAATCAGAAGCGCGATAAGGACCACCGGATCAAGTTCCGCGCCGGTGTCCATATGGGCGAGGTTCTGATCGACGAACGGGGCGTTCACGGCGACAACGTAAACATCGCCGCTCGCCTGCAAGAGATTGCCGAGCCCGAGCGCGTCTTTATCAGTGCCGTCGTGTACGACCAGATCCGCAATCGTCTGCGCTATGGCTATGAATTCCTTGGGCCGAAACACCTCAAGAACATCCTGGCCCCGGTGGCGACCTATTGCGTCCGCAGCGAGGTCGAAGGCGCAACGATGGCGGCAACCCTGCGCCCCGAGTTGCATGAGGGCAACATGCAGCGGCCCGATATGCCCTCGGTCGCGGTCCTGCCGTTTTCCAGCGCCAGCGGCGACCCCGAAGACAACTGGATCGCCGAGGGGCTGACCGACGACATCATCATGAACTTGTCGAAGTTCCGAAATCTGTTCGTCATCGCCCGAAACTCATCCTTCTTCTTCAAGGCCGAGACGATGCCTCCGAAAGAGGCCGCCCGCAGGCTGAACGTCCGCTACATCGCCCGGGGCAAAATCCGCCGGTCGCAAAGCCGTATCCGGATCACCGCCGAACTGATCGACGTGAACTCGGAACGCACCATCTGGGCCGAGCGCTTTGATCGCAAGATCGATGACGTTTTCGACATACTGGACGAGGTGACGGAGTGTATCGTCGCTGCCGCCGCCGTGATGATCGAGTCGCAGGAAAAGCAGCGGATGGCACAGGCCACGCCCTCGGACCTCGAGGCTTACGGCGCGGTTCTGAAGGGCCAGCACTATATCTTCAAATACACCCGCAACGACAATCAAAGGGCGCAGAGCTGCTATGAGTTTGCCCTTGAACGCGACGATGGCTATGCCCGCGCCTCGGCAGCCCTTTCGCGGACGCTGAACATCAACTGGCGCTATTCCTGGGACAATGGCGCTGAAAACGCGCTGGATCAGGCGCTGTCCTATGCTCAGCGTGCCATTGATCTGGACCCGACCGACGCGCGCGGATTTGGTGAGCTGGGCTTTGTGCAGCTTTACCGCAAGGAACATGACTCGGCGATTCAGTCCTATAAGCGGGCTTTGGCGCTGAACCCGAACGACGCGGACTTGCATTCGGACTTCGCCGATGCACTGGCGCATTCCGGCGACAATGAGGGCGCGATCTCACACCTGAAGCAGGCGATGCGGCTGAACCCGTATTTCCCCGATCAGTATCTGTGGCATCTGGGCGGCGCGTATTTCAACTTGAAGCGCTACGGGGATGTCATTGAAACCGTGAACAAAATGCACAACCCCACCGAGGGTCAGCGCATGCTTGCCGCCAGTTACGCGCAACTGGGCGAGTTGGAAATGGCGCGGCTGGTTGCCGACAAGCACCGCGCCGTGCATCCGAATTTCTCTCTGTCCCGCTGGGCCGACATTCAGCCCGACCGGCTGCAAGCCGATACACAGCACTTCCTCGAAGGACTGAAGCTGGCCGGTTTCTGAGGTTACACCCCCCAGTTGTCGTCATGTGCGCGTTGCGCGGCAGTCAGGCCATTGTCGAAATAGGTGTCGTAATACTCGTTTTCGACACGATGGGTCTGCAACCAGATGCCGGGCGCATGGATGGCCTCGCAATGGGCGGGGAAGCGGCCGTGGGTTTTGTGGATATAAGTGCAGATGTCACGGGCGCAGTCGATCACGTCCTGCTCGTATTCCCCGGCCTCTTCCAGATATTTGTCGCCGAATTCGCCCTTGTAGATGCGCTCGAACAGCGCCTCGTTCTTGTAGATGCCGTCCGGCCCGAACTTGCCCGCGATCACCGCGTCCACCGCATCTGACATGGTGGGATAGTACGGCGGGCATTTGCCCTTGATGAGGTGCTCGCCATGATGACGCAGCCCAACGGCGTGCGCGCGGACGTGTTTCATCGCCGCAATCGGCAATGTGTGCCAGCGCAGCAGGTCCATCACCCGCCATTTCGGCGTTACATAGTCAAAGCCCAGCATCGTGCCATAGCGGTCGCTGAATTTGGGATCACCCATCAGCACCGGCGGAGAGATTGCCGCGTGAATCCAGCCGCCCAACCCCAGTGCTTCGGTCACCAGAAACAGGTTCTGGATCAGCAGGTCGGCTTCGATCTGGGTGCGCATCTGGCCCAGCACGCCCAGCGGGATTTTGATGTCGGGGTTCAGGAACCCTTTCTCGATCCACTTCTTGACGCCTGCGGGCTGATAGAAATTGCGGTCATCCACAATCACCGGCCGGGCGTTTTCCGGCTGCGTCAGCAGGTACATCAACGCGTTGATATACTGGTGCGAAAGGTCCACCACCGGGAAGAAAATAGTCGAACCCGGTGTGTTCGACAGGAACCGGTTCGAATCCAGATAGGCCGGGAAATCGCGCATGTCGCCCGGAACATCGATACGGCGGTCAAGAATTTGCACCTTGGCCTGCTCGGCCCGGTCGATCAGCACCTCGGGCGTCCAGGTGTTGGTCCCGCCTTCCAATGGATCAAGGCGGCGCAGGAAATAGGTGCCGCTGTCATTGATCATGAAGAAATGCGTGCCCTGTGCGTTGTCGGGGCTGCCTGCCGTGCGCCCCTCCATCACCAGATTGGGTTTGGACATGATCGGATCGCCGCTTTCATCGTCGAAAAACGGCCGGTCCGGCATTGTCATGCCCGAGGCACCCGTCGCGGCAATCAGGATCGCCTCTTGCAGCGGCGACAGCGGCGAGCGTTCGTTCTTGGATTCCCAACTCAGCGAACCCGCCACCACGTTCGACCCCCGGCTGACCCGCTTGGTGCGCCGGCTCCACAGGGTTTCGGCTGTCTTGGCGAACACAAAGGATTCCAGACCCTTTGAAAAAGAGTTCTTTGCCATCGCTCGGCCCTCCTACACGGCAGACCACGGCGCGAAGGCCGTGGCGTTCTTTGGCAGCACCGGTGCGAATTCCGGGAAGTGCCGCAGCAGTACCGATTTCATCCCGTTCTGCGCGATCCAGTCCATGCCCAGCGGGGTGTAGATCTCGGGCCGGAAATCGGTGGTCAGGAACCGGTCCGACTGTAACCGGCGCGAGGCCATCAGGATGAACACCCGAAACGCCGTATCCGAGAACCCAAACCCGTCCGGGGGCGTTTCCCCCAACAGACCGATCACCGTATCGACCTTGTCGATGTCGCCATACAGCTCTTTAAGGATGCGGTTGGTTTCGGGGCTTGCGGTCAGGTCGTCCCACTCGGTCACGGGCGGCATATGCAGCCCCTTGCGGAATTCGTTGTACCGGGGAACCCGGCGGGCGCGGGTGCGCACGATATCGACCACCGACAGATCGATGATTTCCCCTTCGCGTTCCATGTTTTGCAGGGTTTTCGGAAAGTTGTGCAAGGTGATCGCGCCGGGATGGGCAATGCCTTGCGAGTAGAGGCAATCCCGCAGGCCCAGATCGCGCAGCTGCTCGTCCGTATCCTCTCCCTGGATTTCAAGGAAGTTGCGCCGCGCTTTTTCCTGACCGGTTTCAAAATCGTAGAAGATGTAGTCGTCCGGGATCAGCGGATGCATCCGGTAAACGGTGGCGAATTCCTCGGTCAGGGAATAGCGCGCAGTGTGGTGATCCGGCTCGGTCTCGGGGATGCCTTTCAGCGCATGGGTATCGGTCAGCCAGATGCCCAGACGCGTCAGCCAGGATTTCGGCGGGCCGTACCAGTTGGTCTTCATGCCGATGTCCAGCGCCTCGGTGCCCAGAACCGCCGGGGTCCATTCCACCGTATGTATCTTGGCGATCAGCGCCGAGACGATCAGTCGCGCGGTTTGATAGCGACGCTCGTCACCCATCGTCGGATAGGCCGCTTTCAATTCATCGCACAACACATTGTGTTCGCGTGCAAAAAGCGTGTGCAGGGTCGACAGGCCCAGCCACCAGCTTTCGTTGAAACCGGTAAGTTCGAACCCTTTGACATTCTCTGGCAGATAGCCTTCGTCCGTCAGTTCAAGCTTGGGGCCAACACCATCCACACGCAATTTCTGCGCGGCCTCGGCATCCACACCGTAGACCTGCGAGCCATCCCACCAGTGCGAGTTTTCATTGGCGAACAGGTACGGGTCATCCGCCCCCTCTTTCGGGACGTTGCCACCGATGCGCATCTCGCGTTCCGGATCACCGTCCGGGCGGTTCTTCCAGTCCGGGTATCCTTCGGGAACGGGCACCACATCATCGTCCTCACCCAGCTTGCGCCGCTCATGCGCCACCCAGTCATGCACCTGAAACTGAATCCACGAGGCCGCCAGAATGTTCAGGATCTTGGCTGGGATAAAGGCCTGCCGGTCCATCAGCTTGCGCGCCACCTCAATCGGGTTGGGGCTGCCGTCGGGCTGCACTTGCGGCGGCATATTGCGGCCAAACGTGGCCCCTGCCGCGCCCATCTTCGGATCGGACAGGTCGTTATAGCTGCCGTCATGGGTGCGATAGACGCGGTGTTCGGCCCCGGGTTCTGGGGGCACCGCGCGGGCACTTGGCACAGGCTCTTCCGGGTCGGTGTCGATCAGACTCTTCTGCCGCAGATCGTATCGCAACGCATCGAGGTTCAGCATCTGCAACAGCACGCTTGGAATCCGGTGCCACGGCACCCGCCGGTTCACCACCCGCAGGATCGACCGTGCGGCGGTGCCGAAGATCCGGTTCTGCAATGGTGGCGGCGGCGCCTTGAAGCGTTTGCCCTGCCGATGCGCGGCCGAGGCGTCATACGCGGCCTTGCGCGCCCGGTTCAGATTGCCCAGCGGGCGGAACTCATCAGTTGTGTTCCACGGGTTGAACCCCATCCGCTCGATCTCCAGCGCTTCGGCCAGCGCCTCGGGCGTTGACAGGTCACGCTGGGGCAGAACCAGTTCGGCCACTTTGACCGGAGGAGAGACCATCTCGCTCCACTCATGGGCCGCGTCTTCGATGGGTGTCTGATCTTCCGCATAGAAACGCTGCACAAACAGGTCAAAGGTGATGTCCCCGCTGGCCTGCCGCGCGGCATATTCCGCCGATAGCCGCCCTGCCCCGGTGAACGCACCCTGAAAACCCGAACTACCGGGCGCGGGTTTGAACGTATAGCGCACCGCCTCGGACCCCCAGGCAATCGCGCCCCGGCTCCAATAGCTTTCCAGCGCGACGCTTTCACATTCACGCAGCGCAGTGCGGACATTGCCAAGCATCCGGCGTGTTTCCG
Source organism: Ruegeria sp. F5 (assembly GCF_056533845.1). Lineage (NCBI taxonomy): Bacteria > Pseudomonadati > Pseudomonadota > Alphaproteobacteria > Rhodobacterales > Roseobacteraceae > Ruegeria > Ruegeria sp. F5. The sequence goes on from NZ_JBQFOU010000004.1 coordinate 120,686, forward strand.
ACAGGCCCAGCACAAAGCACAGCCGCACCAACCCCACCAGCTTCGACAGGCGACCGCCTGCAAGCGCGTGGGCAAAAACCACGAATTGCCGCGCATTGCGCGCATGGGGCACCGCGAAGTTGGTGGCCAGCAGGTCGTGATCCACGCCCTCGGCTTCGGTCACACGGACAGCCAGACCGCGCAGGTCTTTGTCTTCATCGGATTGAGTCTGCGACGAGGCGCTGGAAAACCGCACCATCGCCGGATAGCGCGCGCCGGGCTTGGCGAAACCGACCTGCAGGTCTTCGGGCAGGTCGTCGACAAAGCGCAACTCGGCCCCTTTGAACGCCGCAATCGGCTTCTTGTGAAAGGCCCGGTCCACACCCCGCGCCTTGGCCGCCGCCATGGATTTGAGCTGCGCGGCCATCATCATCTGGGCAAGCTCTTTGGTTTCCTTCAACTCGGCCTCGGGCGATCCGCCCACATAAACCTCGCGCCATTTCGGCTGTGTTTTTGGGCTGCCGTCCATCGGAACCTCCTGCTTACAATCCAAACCGTTCGCGCACACCTGACCAGATCGCTGCCAGCACGCCTTCGGGATGCGGTGAGTAATTGGGCAATGCCAGGCGCGTGATCCGCGCGTCGATCAGGCAGGGTTTTCCGCTGGCCAGCGCGGCGCGGAACGCATCTTCGAACTCTTCCAGCCGGTCCACTGCGTAGCCTTCGGCCCCGCAGGCGCGGGCGTAGGCGGCGTAGTCGGGGTTGTCGAATTCGACCAATCCGGTCTTTCGGAAGGCCGACAATTGATACAGCTTGATCAGCTTGAATTCACGGTCGTTGAAGATGACCCAGATCACCGGGATGTTGTACTGCACGGCGGTCATCAACTCGAACCCGCTCATCAGATACGACCCGTCGCCCACAGCGGCCACAACCGGGCGGTTCATTTCGGCAAACTTCGCGCCGATAGCGCCGCAGACGCCGATCCCCATCGGGCCATAGGTGCCCGGTTTGCGGAAATTCTGCCCCTCTTTCAGTTCCAGATAATACCCGGCCCAGGCCGCATGCGCGCCCGCGTCGGTCAGAACGATCCCTCCCGGAGGCAGCATCTGTGAAATCTTCTGCACCATCTCACCCGGATGCAGTTGCTTCTGCGGCGAGATGATGAACCGTTCGTCATAATCCTTGGGCCGATAGTCGCGCTTGGGCACCGGGCCGATATCCGCGTCCATGCGGTCATAAAGCCCCTGCATCACCTGCCTGGCATCTCCCAGAACCACGTGATCGGGTTTGTAGAACTTGTCGAACTCGCCGGCGTCGATATTCACGTGGATCAGCGTCTTGCCATCGAAAAGCCCGTCATGAAAATCAAAAGTCGCGTGCTGCGCAAACGAGTTTCCCACCGCCAGCACTACATCCGCGTCCGAGAACAGCTCCCACGCTGCCTTGTGCCCGGAATCGCAATAGAGCCCGATGGCCAGAGGATTTTCCTCATCCACGATCCCCTTGCCGTCCATCGTCGTCAGCAGCGGGATCTGGAACCGCTCGATGAACTTCTCGGTGATCTCGTTCGCTCCGGCCCGGATTGCGCCGAATCCAGCCAGCAAAACCGTGGTCTTTTCGGTCTTGATCGCGTGTTCCAAAACCTCTGCCGCCTTGTCCAGCGCGGCGGGTTCAGGGGTGACTCCCATCTGTGGCAGGCGCAGGGGCCGGAAATTGGTAACTTCGACCTTGGGGTCGGTGATATCTTCAGCGATTGCCACATGCACCGGACCGGGCCGCCCTTCGAACGCGATGTCGATGGCTTTTTGCAGCGTGTCGATCAGATCGTCCGGATCCGTGACCAGAAAATCGGCGGGTTCACCGGTGGCCGGGTCTTTCTTGGTTGCGGCGCGGAACATCATCCGCGAATCCGGCGTACGCGCCAGCCCCGAGGTTTCGTTCAGCCCGCCCCGCCCCTGCCAGGCGACCGTCGAATAGCCGCTGACGGCCAAAAGCGGATAACTGTCCGTCAGCGCCACGCACATACCCGAGAGCAGATTGAACGCCCCCGGCCCGGCGGTTGCGAAACAGAAACCCAGCTTGTCGGTGAACATCGCGTGACCGCAGGCCATGAAGGACGCGCCTTGTTCGTTCTTCGCGATTACGGGTCGGATTTTGTCGGAAGCATCCAGCGCCAGCATCATCCCGGCCGCGTTCTCCCCCGCGCCGCCATACGCTGCATCAACGCCAATTGTTTCGAGAGCAGCGACAACTGCTTCGTAAACTCGCATAATGTGCTCCAAAAAATATGAACAATAATTCTCAACGATAACAAAAATTAACGTTTCGCGAAACAGTCTCGGTGCGGATGCACGCAAAAGCAGAACGCACCCGCCGCAAGAGCCTGCGCAGTCAGCCGAAATACCCCGATCTTGTCGGTTGAAGTTCATCCGATTTGTGCAAAACTGGCCAATGCGGTTCATGCGGACTGCTGGTTGAAGGAGATCCCGAGTTGCCCGTTTCCATCCGTTTCTGCCTGGGGGTATTCCTGACCTGGTGCGCGCCAGCGCTGGCGAATGACGCGCAATGGCCCGAACTTCTGACGGACCCGTCCAGCAAGTTCCACGGCCCGGCAGACCTGATCCTGCCCATGCCCTGCGGCGGCGGCATGGCGTTTCAGCGTGTAAACGTCCCGGTGGACGTGGCAAGCCCACTGTCCGACCGGCCGTTTCGCATGGGCCAGTCCGATGCGGACACCGCATTCTCGGATTACCTGAAGCCGACCTATCTGCGCGGCGCATTCGACGACCCGGAAACCCAGGTCAGCTACTATTACATCGCGCGCTATGAACTGAACGAAGGACAATACCGCGCCATCACCGGCGATTGCGAGGGCGGTTTCAAACCCGTCGACGCCCGCGCCAAGGGCGGGCTGACGTGGTTTCAGGCGGTGGATGTCTCGCGCGCCTATTCCGAGTGGCTGATGCAGAACGCGCGCGATAGCCTGCCGCAACAAGGGGACAGGATCGGGTTCCTGCGCCTGCCAACCGAGCCGGAATGGGAATTTGCCGCCCGTGGCGGGGCCAAGGCGGATGCCTCGGTCTTTGCGGCGCGGCGCTTCTTTTCCGAAGGGTCTTTGACGGATTACGCGGTCTATCTTGCGCCGGGCAGCGGCAGCAAGAAACTGTCGATCATCGGCGCCCGCCGCACGCCGAACCCGCTTGGGCTGCTGGATATCTACGGTAATGCCGAGGAACTGATGCTGGAACCCTTCCGCCTGAATGCCATCGGCCGTACCCATGGCCAGCCCGGTGGGCTTGTGACCCGGGGTGGCTCGGTCGATCAGGAAGACGCGCAGATTTACACGGCGCGGCGCAACGAATACCCGATGTACAGCAACCTGACCGGCAAAGCGCTGGCGGGGGAATATTTTGGCATCCGGCTGGTGATCAGCGCAATCGTGGTCTCGGAAGACCGGTATAACGCCATCCGCACCGGCTGGACGGAAGAGGCCGACAGGTCGACGGATTCTGAGGCCGACCCGCTATCCACCCTGAAAACGCTGCTGGAAGACGAAGTCGACCCCCGCCGCCGCTCGGCGCTGGGGGATCTGCAGCTTGAGTTCCGCATTGCGCGGGAAGAGGCGGCTGAATCCCTGTCTCAGGCGGCCAAGTCCACTTTGCTGAGCGGCGCGGCCTTTGTCGAAACACTGATCGAGGGCAGCCGGGAAATCCGGCAGCTGGAGCGTGACAGCCGCAGGCTGCTGGACACCGTTCAGGTCACGGTCGGCGATCAGCGGGCGCAGTTGATGCAGACGCTGAACCTCAACCTCGACCGGTTGGATGCGTTGCGGGCCAGCCGGGACACGTATCTGCTGTCCTACCGGGCTGCGCTTGAGACGCTGGGATCGGACGTCGAAACCGAGATGCGCGTGACCGCCTATTCGGTGCTGGCGCAGGACCTTGCAGAGGCAGAGCAGCTTCAGCTTCTGGATATGCTTAACCGGTTCTGGGACGACATGGCCTTGTATCTCGAGTCTCCGGACATGGAAAAGGACCAGTTGATGCAGATTGCCATACAGTAGGACGGGGTAAGCAACGTAAGTTGTTGGCTTTTCGTGGACTCTCTCTTCCCCGCGAATCGTTTTGAGACTTCGGGTAGGACGATCACTGGCACACGCATTTCGAGAGCCTATGTCGCCCCTACAACATGAAGGCGAATCACGGACGCGTGAGGAAGTCGGGCGTGGAGCGTCTGAAAAGGCAACTTTTTAATTTCTTAACAAAGGCTTAACCAGAAGAATCACCCATGGCATCAGGTTCACATTCAGCAACCCGCCAGAAATGGTTGGATGCAATGCGGTGACAATTTTTGTAACATGCATTGAATCACATGTTTACGTAGATATTACGGTGCAACGTATTTGGTATGGAGGTAGCTGAAATGCGGTTTCAGTTCATTAGTAAATCAATCGGTGGCGCGCTTCTTGCCTCCATATTTATCACTACCGGAGTGGGCCGCGCACAGGCTGATCTTGCGGATGTCATCATCGGCGCAGGGGCTGCGGCCATTATCGGCTGTGCATCCGGCGCGCTCAATTGCAAGGGCAAGAAGCAACGACAGCAGACAACCCGGTCACAGCCCCGCTCGACCGTGAATTCCGCAGCGCGTCAGCAGAACAGACAGATTCAGACCGCGTTGAACGGGTTCGGCTGGAATGCGGGCACCGTTGACGGGGTGATGGGCAACCGAAGCCGCGCGGCGATCCGTGATTATCAGGGTTACATGGGCTACCCCCAGACCGGCCAACTGTCGGATTGGGAACGTCAGAACCTGATCGATGGCTGGCAGAAATATCAGGCCGGTGCCGGTGGTGCCTATCCGCGCACCATGGCCGCCGAAGGCCCGCGCGGGCTGCTGAACATCGGTCGTGATCCGAACTATGCGTCGCGCTATGGCGACCTCGTGGGTACCAATTACGGCGCCAACAACGAAGGCACGATCAACCGCTGGCCCGATAATGGCACTCAGAACGCGGCTATTCAGCCTCAGGCACAGGTGCCGCAGGCGCAGGTACCTCAGGTACAGCCTCAGGGTGGTCAGGTCATCGGGAACGCCGGTGGCACGGTGCCGAAACTGAAGCCGTTGCAGCCTCTGGGTCAGGTTGCGGCATCTGCGGCGGCCCGCTGTGAACTGGTGGATCAAACCACGCGTATTCAGGGCGGCGTCGTTCAGGCGACCAATATGACGGACCCGAACCAGGCCCTGAGCGAGAAGTTCTGCGAAGCGCGCGGATTTGCAATCACGCAGGGCGGATCGGTGGCGTCGCAATATGCGGTGTCCGAAAATGAAATGACTGCTTTGTGCGAACAGATTGCCACAGGGTTTGGCGACACGATTGCCGGTCTTGGCACCGCAGCTCCAGGCCAGGTCATTCCGAACGTGCAGTCGACAGCCCAGCAACTGGGTCTGAGCGATGCTGCAACGATGGGCGTCTACGGACAGATTTGCATCGGCATCGGATATCGCCTCGACAATGCGGAAATGGCACTGGCCGGCGCGTTGACGATGATGGCAGCCGGGAACGATCCTTACGGCGAACTGGTCGGTCACCATCTGCGTGAAGGATTTGGTGTACAGACCTCTGCCTCGGCGGCGACACCGTGGTACGTGAACGCGATGGACGCGCTGGAGCGTGGCGCAACCCCGGTCTTCGTGCCCAGCACAACGCCCGAGCGCATTCAGGTCATCCGCACCGCGCTGCAGGTTCAGAGCCAGCGCGCAAGCGGCGGCAACCATACATTGCCGAAAGTCGTACCGGTCTCGAATACGCTGCCTGTTCTGGCACCGAAGAACTAAGCAGTATCGACAGACGTTGCAAAATGGTCAGCCTTCGGGCTGGCCATTTTTTGTTGGCGCAGCTCAACCACCACCGATCATCAGGAACGGAGCCCAAACAGACGGGTGAGCATTGGTCAGCAAAGACTGATCGCGCGTTTGATCTTCCGACAATTCCACCATGGCGCGGCGCAACGCCTCGGCCTTGCCTGTTCCATTCTGCGACAGACCGACCGTGCGGGTGATAAGCCGCTCGGCCGCCTGATCATCAACCCGCCAATGCGAGGCAAGCACGTTACGAGCGCCCGCCGCGAAGAATCCCTGAACCAGCCCGCCCAGCCCCTCACCGCCCAGCGTGTCCTCGCCTGCGGTGTCACAGGCCGAAAGGATGACCCAATCGGCGTTGAGGTTCAGCCGAGCAGCCTCGGACGCCGTCAAAACGCCATCGCGATCCCGCATCAGATCGTCATTTGCGGCCAGATCGGGCGTCAGCGCCAGGGCCGGTTCCGACAACCCCTCGAACGCTCCGGACAGCAAGCCATGCGTTGCGAAATGAAGAATATCGGCCTGCGCCAATACGCCTTCGTCATTGAGCGACTTGATCTGAAGCTCGTTCGCCTCGGCACCCAACCGGACCTCGCTGCGGTCCATGCCAAACACATCGGCCAACGCTTCAATTTCACGCCGCGTGCCGGGCAAGGCCGGCAAAGCGCTGACGGCCTTCAACCGCTCGGACGCGGATCGCAGCATGACCGCATCCGTGCTGGGCAAGGCGGCATATTGTGTGCCGGAAAACTCGGGCGCACCGATCCCGACATAGGCCAATCGGCTGGCCTGGGGCGTATGCATCCGGCCCGCGCGCAGCGCTTTCAGCGCATGCACCGAGGGCACCACCTGCAAGGCCCGTTCATGCCCCAACCACCGTATCTGGCGCAGTTCGTCTGCGGTGCGGCGCTGCATCGGGGCGTTGCTGCGTTCCTCGCCCGCAATCAGGGCGGCAAAGGGGATGCCCATCGTCTCGCCATAAGGCACAAGCGTCCAGACCGGTTTGGAAATGATCAGGTCCGCGATTTCCGGCTCGCCAAAGAACGCATCGTGCAGGCGTTGGGCCGCATCGAAGGCGAAAGGGGCCGCTAGCCTTGGTGCGGGGTCAGATGTCTCCTGAACACTGGCCAGCGGTGCCCGAAGCGCCGCCATCCGCTCCGGCACCTTCGGGTCGAGCGATTGGTGCAGGGCACTTATGTCCTGGACCACCTGCGCCCAGTCCAACGGTATCTCGGCCAACACTGCTTGGTCCTGTGTGACCGCCAGCACCAACCCTTTGACCGCCCCGTCACTGGCGCTTTGGGTCGTTGCGGTCAGAAGCGTGATCAGAGCCTCATCCGGGTCCAGAAGGTTTTCCTGCACATCGATCAGGTCCGCCGGGGCCGGAATCTGCCATTCGAAATACTGTGCAAAATCGGCGGACATACGGGATCGCAGGCGGTCCAGATCCGCGTTTTCTCCTTCGGCGGGCGTGTCCAGAACCGCCTGCTGCCAGTCCGCCGCCAGCTTGACCAACTCCGGGTCCTCGGCGACCTCACGGATCGCTGCCCGGGCAACCGCCACCGACGCCGGGCCATACCCGGCCAGTTGCATCGCCTCGAACGCCATTTGGGTCAGTCGCTCTTTATCTGCAGATGGGCTGCCCTCCGCCGCGCGCAGAACAGCCGAGGCGTAAAGCTCACCATAAACCTGCCCCTGCAGGTTCAGCGCCGTCGCGTTTACCTGACCTTCCAGCCATTGAAGACCGCGCAGATACAGCAAAAGGGCGTCAGTGCCAGTGCCAAAGGCCTCAGCCGCATCGGCATGGCGCCCGCTTTTCAGCAACGCCGTCCCATGAGCATCGGCCAGCCTGTAGTCGATTTCCGGGTCGGGCACGGGATGCTCTGCCCGGCGCTTGTCGATCTGCATTTCAATCACGCCCAGCGCAAGGTCAAACTGCCCCGCTTCCGACAGGTAAAACGCGTATTTGAGATGTGCGGCATACGCCTCGAACCTTGTTCCATGCCTGCCTTCCTCATCGGCGAGGCGGCGCAGTGTATCCAGATCATCCGCTGTCGGCTTTTTGCCTGCGTCGGTTCCGTCCCAGAACACCGGCTGATCGCTGGCGTTTGGCAAGGCCGAGACCTGAATTTCCTTGTCTTTCGCCTGAATCCTACGCACCTTTGCGCGCAGTGTTTCCCGGTGATGCGGCCCCAATTCCTGTGTCAGGATACCGATCGAAAGCTCATAAAGCGGTTTGGCTTCGGCAAACATCAGACGGTAATTGACCAGAAAATCCGCCAGCGAGAACAATATCTCGGCCCGGCGCGTTGGTGGCGCGGCCTGGGGATGCTCGGTTATCAACGCCAGCGCCGCCAGAAGAGATGTTTCGTAGCCATCCAACGCGCCATTGGCCAGATTGTGAGCAGCCAGATTCAGCAGCGCATCCAATCGGACGGATGGGTCCTCGCTGTTGATGGCGGCGTCTGTGATCTGCCGGTTCAACGCGCGCGCCGCAAACTTGCGCCCTTCCGCGCGCTCGATCTTTTCAAGCGTGTGGCGGGCAAATTGCGTCACGTTGTGCCCCGGCGGCAGGCTGCGCAGCGCGTCGTCCAAAATGGCCTGCGTGACGGATCTGCCCTCGGTTAACTCTCCCGCGCCTTCCAGCGCCATGCCATAGCGCAGGCGAGCGAAAAGCCCCTGTTCGGTGCCCGACGCGCCCTGCCTCCGGTCGATGTCAACAACCCGACGGGCCGGGTCCAGCGCCGCTTCGAACGCGCCAAGTTCCGTCAGTGCATTCGTCAGACCCACAAGCGCCAGCCTGAGTTTCTGGCCGCTTTCGCCACCCTCCTGCGCAGCGTCAACCGCGGCCTTGAAAGTCCGGCTCGCCTGCTCGGCGTCGCCCATTGTCTGCTGCGCCATGCCGACCAGAACAGCGGTATCCAGACCGGCGGGACCGGCCAGTTGCCCGAGATGGTCGAGATCAGCCAGAAGCGCCTGCCCCACCGCCAGCGCCGCCGGAGTCCGGCCCTGCACCAACAGCAGACTGCCATATTCGTAACGGACATAGAGACCCTGCTGACTGGTCCAAAGCCCCTCGGTCCGCGCCGCTTCAACGGCTTTTGAGTAGGCGCGTTCAGCGCCCTCGACATCGCCCATATGGAACAACATCTCGGCCACAAGTCCATATTGCGACACGCCGCTTGCCCCTTCGGGGCGCTGCCCTTGATCTATCATCTGCTCAAGCTGAACAGCCAGTTCCCGGGCGGTCGTGAAGTCCTGCGCGACCAGCGCCTGAACGGCTTGCTCACGCAACGTCTCGGGCCGGGACTGTGCCGTCAGGGGCTGACCTGACAGCAGCAATGTGGTGCAGACGCTGCTTACCAGCGCGATAATCGCCCTCATCCCGGTGCCTCGCAATTCGGGCGGGTGGTCTGGGGGACAAACAGGGCAACGCGGCCAACGGCAGTCCCGGCGTTGGTGATCCGCAATCTGGCGCGCGTGCAGGATTCGACCCAGACATCCAGCAAAGCGGCAACCCCTTCGACGCCTGTTTGCGGCTGCGTGTCGGCGGCAAGCCCTGTGCCATCTGTGCCGGTCAGAACAACGTCTATGTCCGCACCCGCTGACCCGCGCCAGAGGCGGGCTTCGACCCATGTCAGTTCACGGCCCACAAGCACGACTTCCACCTCATGCGCCTCGCCCGGTGCAAGCTCCAGATCCAGCCGGGCCGCGCCGCCCAACTGACCGCGGGATTTTGCGGCCAGAACGGCCTTTAGCAGGTCCGGGCCACCGGGCATGGCTGCCAGTTCATCGGCGAAATGCGAAACTGAGAACGGATCTTCGCGATCCAGCGTGCTGCCCTCTGCCAGCAAAACAGACAGGCTGTCGGCCAAAGCCTGCGGGTTGCGAGCCTCAACGGCCCATCGCGCTGCAACCTGTGCGCTGAGCCTGTTGTCTTGTGCGACTGCCGCAGCGGCCCAACACATCGATGTCAGGCAAATCAGGCCTATCGCAACTGTCTTGTATCTACTCAGCAACGCGATCCTTCCCCTCTTCCCCTACCGTTCTGAGCGGCAAGATCACCGCCCCGCTTTGCCGCATGACCGTATCCCCGATCGAGCGGCGCGCGGATTGTCCGAACCCGGCCTCTGTCAGCAGCGCGGTCAACGACGCGGAGTCTGCCGATCTGGTGGCGGGCGGCGCGACAGACGATTGCAGATACCGGAAATCGGCCGGAACAGCACCGGGAACGCCACGCTCGGCCAGTATAACAAGACGCATCGGTCCCGTCGCAAGCGGCGATCCATCGGGGAGTTGCGTCGCCTCGACATAGCGCAGGGTGTCCGCTTCGTTGGCCCCGATGCGCCAGCCGCCTTTCGCGGCATCCCGGTATCCGGGCAGGAAATACACCTGATTGTCGGGCGCGATATAAAGCGGCGTCAGATCGACCGGCCAAGGGTTGCGGTTTTGGACCGTGACGGAAACGGTGTCGCAGTGCGTTATCCGAGGCACGCCGGGGGATGGGTCCTGCGCATTCGGACTTGCATCAACGGTGTCCTTACACACCCCGCCCTCGTCCGCCTGTCCGGCGCGTTGCTGCAGACCGACCGTCAGATTTGTCGCAAGCTCCGTTGCCTGCAAAGACCGTGCGACCGAGAGCAAAGAGCGCGATTTCGTATATTGCTGCAGCATGTTCTGCAACCGAGGCAACTGCGCGGAATCCATGGGAACCGCCATCGCATGACGCGCTCCGGGTGCGGTTGGTTGCAGAACAAGCTTATCCTCTTCGGCCACGATGCGCAGGTCTGCCCTCTCATGTCCGAGACGGAGGCGCGGGCTTAAGTCGGCGATCATCTGCGCGATGCGCTTCGACATCCCGGCATCGACGCCCGGCAGGGACAGCGCCACCGAATAAGTCAATTCCGTTGGCCGGGACGTTACTTCGGCCGTCAGAACGGGCGCACGGTCCTGTAGCCAGCGCAGACGGAAACGGGTCGGGTCCAGCCCTTCGGATGTCAGCTTCCCGTCGAGTTCCAGCTGCGCCCCGGCGGGTAGTGAGCCGGTGCTGTGCGTCAGGGACACCTCGCTCACCACCACCTCGAACAACACCGTTTCGGTCTGGTCGCGCACTGAAAAAACGGTGCTGGGTGTTATGCCATCAATTCGACCGGCAGCGATGGTAATGTCCTGATCAACGGACAGGGCAAACCGGCCAGCACCCGCTGCATGCTCGGCAAAGGCGTGGGGCGCGCCCAGCGCTCCGTCGAACTGCGGGTCAGCCCGGCCTTTTCCAACAGTCCAGATGGTGGACGTCACCTGCCGCGCGAGGTCTGAAAAGGTGCTTGCCCGCCCCTCACGCAGCGCGCGGGCCAGTGCCCATGTGAGCAGCCCATGAGGCGTTTCTGACCCTGCAACCTTTGCTTCATAGGCCAGCGCCCCGGCTGCCGCCCCGTAGAACCCTGTGAATTGCCCCGAGGTCTGCGCGCTTGGTGGCGAAAGTTCGGCCAATGTATCCGCCCCGTCCCCGGGCGAGTTGTCCGGGTTCAGGTCAACGAACCTGGGCACCAACTCAGACCCGAAGTCGCGCCGAAAACTGCCCGAGTGGCAGGTATCGGCAATCAGCCAGACATGTGCCCCGGCGGCAATCATCTGGTCGATCCTGGCACCGATTTCGTCGTCCAGAACCACGTTCACGGGTGCCCCATCCGCGTCAAAGCCGAAGTCTGCGGGTAGGAACACCTCGTCAAAGCCATCGGTTTCTGCAGACGTGGCATGCGCTGGTATCTGCGCCCCATGACCCGCCAGATAGACGGTAATCAGGTCCCCCGGCCTTGCGTTTTCAGCAAGCCGGTTCAGGGCGGCGAGTATGTTGGCGCGGTCGGGAATGGATGGGGTGATACCCTCTGAGGAAAGGAACTCGGGCGCGTCGGTCAGAACGGTGATCTGATGCGCCTCGACCCCCATATCTACGAAAACCTGCGTCATCAGGGCCACGTCCGGCCCCGGTCCGCCCAGCGTGCCAAAATCGCGTGCCTGATCGGCTGCGTAGTTCATGACACCGATCATCAGCGCCCTGTGCTCTGCGTTGGCGGCCTGCGTGCAAACACAGGCCAAGGCGCTGAACAAAAGGGCCAGACGTCTCATTGCGCTGCCGGGCGGGTCTCGATCACAACCCATGTTTCGGGGCGGATCGTCACCTGTCCCTGCACAAGCGGCGGAGCGCATGTCCAAATAAACCCATCGCGGTGGCAGGCTGATCCGGCGGCCCCAAGCACCTGATCCGCAGGCGCACCGGATTGCGATGCGAACGCCGTAATCCCCTGCGCTTCGGGCACCTGGAAGCTGTCGCTGCCGTCCAGAATCCATATCATCGCGTGTTGCGATGAAACCGGTTCTTCGCCGGACAGTTTGCCATGGCGGTCAATCAAGCCCGGATCGCCGCGCGCAAGAAACTGAGCCTCGGCCTGATACTGCCCCAGCAATCGCGCTGCGGCCGCACCCTGCGGAGAATGGGCCGAGATCATCTCAAGCGCCGATAACAGCAGCGGCGCGTTTTCCGCCTCGACCGCTGTTTCCGCCAGAACCAGACCCGCCGCAACACGGGTGACGGGGTGATCGGGTTGCGCCGAAACTGCGGTGCAAAGGCAGAGGCCAAGGACGGTTGAAACGATGTGCGTCTTAGTCATCACCGTCCTCCGCAGGTTGGGGCAGCGCCGCGCCATGCACATATGCGGTGACGCGGGTTCCGTCTTCGCCTCTGGCCAACTCTGCCTTGAACCCATGCTTTTGCGCAATAGCCTTGACCAGCCCCAGGCCCAGCCCATAGCCCGGATTCTCGGCGCTTTGCGCGTAACGGTCGAACGCGTTGTCTGTGAACCCCTCCGGCAACGACCCGTCATTGGAAATCCTCAGTTCAAACTGTCCGGCCCGCTGCTGCAGATCCACCGAGATATCCGAATTGTCGGGCGCGTATTTCACCGCATTGGACAGCAGATTGGCCAACAACAGCTCCAGCAGATGAGTATTACCCGTCACGCGCACCGATTTGTCGATCCGTACTGTCAGATCGCGGCCCTGCGCGGTCAGGTCTTCCTCGAAGTCATATACCAGGTCTTCGAGGATGACGCCCAAGGCGACCTCGGGCTCGAACTGGATATCCGCATCCGCCTGCAGGCGGAACAGTTGCATGATCGACTGCAGGCGCGCATCGGCGGCATCGATGCCCATATCGATACGCTGGGCTTGCGCGCGTCTCTCCTCATCCGTTTCGGCACGCACGATCTTGCGCAGGCCACTGCGGATATTCTGCAGCGGTGTTCGCATTTCATGCGCCAGATGCGCCGACAGGGCGCGCAAGTCGGCAAACAGTTCATCAATCTTGGGCAGCGCCGTGTTCAACTGCCGCGCCAGTTCGCGCAGTTCGGGCGCGGGGTTTTCATCCTCGAACCGAATGCGGGTTTCGCCCGAGGAATAACGGTCGAGCAAAGTGTTGATCCGCTGCAAATTGCGGCGATAGCGTTGCCAGTGCGCGACCTGCAGCAGAACCATCAGCCCGCAGACAAACAGCGAGATGAAACCTGTCGCAAGCGCAAGCCGCCGGGCTCGTTTGGCCTCAGCGCTGGGGGCTTCGATGCCGAACACAAGCGCCACGTCCCCCATGGGCAAGGCCCAGTCACTGGACGCGGCGGCAACATCGACCGACCGCAGTTCCAGATTGATGCCATCGACGGTCGCTTGCGTCGCCTCACTGTCAAGCGCCACTGCTGCGCCGGGGGCGGTTTCCAGCAACACGCGCCGCTTGCCGCCACCGATCTGCCACAGCGCCAGTTCCAGCCGATCCGTTCCCGGCAGAACAATGTTGCGCGACCGGTCAAACGCGGTGGCCAGCCCGCTGACCCCTGTATCTTCGAGGATGCGCAGCATCTGCGCTTCGACGCTTTGCAGCGCCCTCTGATCCGCCCTGTCGGCGGCTGTAAAGACCGAAACACAAAATACGGCCGCCAGCATCAGGTACACGCCCAGCGCGGCGTAAAACAGCCCCTGCCCTGTCACCATGCGCAATGGCTGCGGGAAAGCTGCGGCCCTTTTGTTCACGGTCCCGATCCTATAACCGGCGGAATGCGCAACAGTTCTTCGGACAGAAACACATAGGCATCGCCGTCGGTTGCCAGAAATTCAGGATACTCTTCGCCACGTTCACCAAGCGCCGATTTGAAATCGCGCACCAGCCGGTGCCGCGCAGCTGTCACCGGGTTCGAACCCACATCCATGAACGTCTTTTGCCAGACATCCAGATAGATCATCCGCTTGGGGATCGGCAGGCCTTCACGCTCGGCCAGATAGATCAGCATCTCGCATTCTTTTGGCCGAAGCTCGACCCGTGTGCCACGCCAGCGTACTATTCTGTCCTTGCGATTGATCTCGAGCGGGCCGAAGACCATCGTTTCCTCTGAGATCAGCGGGCGCAGCAAAACCTGAACACGGGCGCGCAATTCGCCCTCGTGCACCGGTTTGCAGATGTAGTCATCTGCGCGGGCCGTTTCGAGACCGCGAATTCTGTCCTCGATGGAGTCGAGCGCGGTGAACAGCAGCGCCGGAATGCGGATGCCGAGGTCGCGCAACCGGCTGATGAAGGTCAGGCCATCGCCGTCGGGCAGGCCACGATCAACGATCAGGGCATCGACGGGACCGGCCTCGAACCGGTCCTGCGCCTCTTTCAATGTGCGTACGCGGGTTGCGTCCATACCGGCGTCGCGCAGCACGTCGATGGCCCAATCGCCGATTTCCTCTTCATCCTCGACGATCAGAATGCGCGGAGGCTGTGCCTGCAGTTTCAGCGCCTGAACACGGGTCAGAAACTCTTCGTCCGTTCCATCCGCCGACATGACGTCACTTGCGCCAAGAGCAAGCAGTGCGTCGCGCCGGTTGCGGAAGCTGACGCCGTGCGACAGGGAAAACAAAACCAATATCCGGGATGCAGTTTGCGAGACTTCGGCAAGTCGGGCATCCGCATCTTCATCCGACAGCGTTTCTGTATCCAGAACAGTCACGGTCCCTTCGCCGGAACTGGCGACAGATAGCTTCTGAGCATCCAGTATGGCTATGCGCGCGGCCTTTTTTTCGGGAATGCCACCCAGATATGAGACATCAATTGTTTTCATGCTAAAATTCCCAACTGCCCAAATGGTGCGGAAATGGAATTATCTGTCAACCGTTTCAGTAACTAATGCGCTGCCGGTCAGCGGCAGTGGCTCTGAAATCAGGCGCTCGGCCAAAAGACCTGCGGCTTCGAACAGCCGCTCTTTGCCCGCGAAATCCGCGAATTTCCGCATGTCGCTTAACTCGCCGGGTTTCAGGGAAAAGGACAGCGCCTCGAACGTGTCGCGTGTCAGGCTCATGTCATAGTGGTCGTGCTGCAGGGACGGGCCGAACATCTGCGCCATGTCGCGCATCAGTTCCTGCGACAGCGCCTCGGCATCCTTGATCAGGCCGAACAGACCGCGAAAGGCGCGCAGAACCGAGACCCGGTCCACCAGGTCTTTGCCGGAATAGGTCGGCCGCGAACTGCCGGTTCCAAGCGAGATCAGAGCCGCACGGCGGGCCCCCGCTTCGCGGGTCAGCCGGGTCAGCAGATAGGACGGGTCGTTGAACAGACTGAAACCGCCATCCACCAACCGGGTCTGACCGAGACCCTTCAAGTTCAGTGTGATCGGAGAAAACAACCCCGGTGCGGCGGTGCTGGCGCGCAACAGGTCAGACAGCGGCAGTTTTTCGCGGCGAATTTCTGCGGACAAGATCGTATCGATATCGCTGTCAACTGTCGTAAAAGCAATGGCTTTTCCGCGCTGCAGGTCCTTGGTCAGCACCGTCAGATCGCATTCCAGCTGGCTGCGGTCCAGCAGCCGTCCTTGGGTGCGTTGCTCGAAGAAACTGTGCAGCAGTTCGCCGTCAAAGACATCATGCAGCAGGGGAACAGCGCGCTTGCGCCGCTTGAAACCACGGGGCACGTCGTGCAGATAGAAGTCGGCGATATCCTGGGCCGAAAGCCCAAGCGCGACCCCGGCGGCAATGACCGCTCCGGTGGAAGTCCCCGAAACGGAATCGAAGCTGTCGCACAGCCGGTAGGCAGGTCCGTAAGCGTCTTTTCCAAGCGCCTCGAAACGCATCAGCATCGCGGCTGGAATGACCCCAAGCAGGCCGCCTCCGGAAACCGACAAAAGCGACTTCGGAGTTTCGTTTCTTTCTGCTGTTTCAAAGTCGAACATGACCCAAATCCCATACGTGTTTACCATTTGGTAACTTCGTAGCGGGTACGGTTAGCCGTTTGAAATGACAGCTTTTGTAATCGGGTGGGCATGACATTTTTTGTAACTGATCGCAGTCGCAGAATTGCGTTGACCATCAGTGTTGAGTCACGTTTACTGACTTTCGATTTGTAGGGGGTGTTTTCGTTTTGCTCCGAATTGTCTCGGTCTTTTTTGGCACTGCATTGCTTGTCGCAATTGTCGCCTGGTCCGCTGCCGCGCTGGTGCCGGCATGTGGTGCCGGGGACCGTGTTGCTGCCACATGGTTCGACTGGTGCCCCGTGAACAAGGCCGAACAGACCGAAGCGCAGTTGGCGGTTCTGGAAGGTCAAAACAAGATTTTGCTGGATCGCATTCTTCAACGCGAACGCGAGCTTGCCCTGATACAGTGCCAGCCGGAGGAACCCCAACAGGCAGCCCTGCCGGAACCGGCCCCGCTGCCCGAAAAGATCGATCGCGGGGATTGGGAAGGCAGGCGCATCGGATTGCTGGAAGGGTGTTGGGAACTGGATTCCAGTTTCGTGACAACCAACCGCACCACCGGCGTTGAAACCACGTACAACCAATGGATCATGTGTTTCGATGCAAACGGTGTTGGCCGCGAAGAGATGCGCGCCGCCAACGGCAACAGCTGCGAGGGCCCTGTTACGGGCGCATTTGACGGCAGCGGCGCGCTGATCATTGAAGAACCCGGCGATCTGTCCTGCAGCGATGGCGGCTATATCTACCGCCTGCGCAGCAGTTGCGAACTGAACCAGGCCGGCACGGCAAACTGTGTCGTGACACAACCCGAGGTCGGAAGTTCCGCAACCGTAGAATTCCGCCGATCCACAAGAGGCAACTGATGGCCGAACATTTTCTGACCAAAACACAGATTGAACTGAAACAATGCCTCGAGGTTGATGGCGAGCTGGCGATCGAGGCTTTTGCGGCCCTGCAGGACGCCCTCAAGTCAGCCGGGGGGGATGAGGCTGCCCAGCTTTTCGCCGAGCCTTTGCTGAGCCGCGGCAATGATCAGGTTTCGCCATCGGTGTCCTGGTATACAAACGTTCAGGGCAACGCCACGCCGTTCGGGCGGCTGGATGAGGCCTCGCAATCGGCGCTGTCGGCAGAACTGTCGCGCAGGCTGGAACCGCTTCGGTCCGCTTTGAGTGATGAAAACAGCGGCCTGCTGGGCAGTGCGTTGCATATTTCCGACCTGAACGATGTGTGGTCCGTAGATGGCACGCCGGTCATTATCAACTGGGGCATGATGCCTGCAGGCTCCAAGCATGATGCGGATACGCGCAGGGCGCATTACGCCCAGACCCTCGGGCGTTTTCTGCCGCTGGCAGCGCCGGTCGCCGCGGCGGCAGCTGCACCCCCCGAGGTGGCCGCGCCCGCACAGGCCGCATCCCAAGCTTCACAAGTCCCCGCTTCCGCCTCGGTCGCACCGCCGGTTGGTGCCACAGGCGGCACGCCCCCTCCGCCGCCGCCCCAGGCGCCGCAGCCTGCCGCCGCCGCACCGCAGCGGGTGCCCTTGTGGGCATGGTTGCCGCTGTTGCTTCTGGTGCTGATTGCGGGCGTTGTGTTGATCTGGCTGCTGATCCCCGGCAATCGCATTTTCCCGGAACAGGCGGGCGACAAGGCCATTACAGACGAGGCCGCGCTGGCCGCTGTGGCAAACGCCAACAAGTCGCTGGAACAGCGGCTGGCCACGTTGCAGACCGCCATCGACGGTGCCGTTTGCGAGGCGGACGGAACGCTTCTGATGCCCAACGGACGCACTATCGAAGGGCTGCTGCCGCCAAACCCCAATGATCGCACTGACATCCCCGGCGCGATCCGGCCCGCCGAGCGGACAGCCATTCTGCCCCCCGATCCCGAGCGCGTGCAGGTTCCGGACTCGGACGGCCCGAAGGACACCAAATCGCTGCTGGCCTATATCGAAGAGCGCACCGCAATTGTGCTGGCCCCTTCCCCGGCGGGTCTGGGCAGCGGCTCCGGGTTCTTTGTGGGCCCCGATCTGCTGGTCACGAATTACCACGTCATCGCGGCCCCCGGTTCGACGATCTATGTCACCAACAACGCGCTGGGTTCCCTGCGCGAGGCGCAGGTCCTCAAGACGTTGGGTCCGTTGGAAGCGACCGGAGGGGATTTCGCCCTTCTTCGGGTCGAAGGGGCGCAACAACCGTCCTTCAACGTCTTGGATTCAAACGAATCCCTGCGCCTGCAATCTGTCATCGCAGCCGGGTATCCCGGCGATCTGTTGCAAAGCGATGCGCGGTTTCAGCAATTGCGGGCGGGCGACCGGACAGCTGTGCCGGAATTGGCCGTCACGGATGGAACGGTTTCGACCGAACAGCAGATCAACCCGCAGTACAAAGTGGTTGTCCACTCTGCGCCGATCTCACGGGGCAACTCCGGCGGACCGCTTGTTGACATGTGCGGCCGTCTTGTCGGCGTGAATACGTATGTCAAAGTCGGGCCGATGCGCAGCCTGAACTTTGCCCTGTCCACGCCCGACCTCATGCAGTTTCTGAACGGCACCGGCGCGCTGCCGACGGTTGTGACCCAGAACTGTGCGCCACAGATCCAGCGCCCGCTGCCGCCGGACAGCGCGCAGGCTTCGGGAGTGCCGGAAAGCACCGAGGCCCCCCTACCCAAGCTTCCTACACTGACGCCGAAAAGCGAGTGAGTTGGCGTAATGTTTGAAGCTTTCCTCGCAAACACATCAACGCAGGGCCTGTCCCCGCTTGGAACCGCACCGCAGCGGTCGTTTGAGCTGATCACCGGCACCGTGCGCGACAAACTGGGCGAGCGGCACGCCGCCCTGTTCGCCGAACCGGTGGCGACGCAATATGGCGACCGGTTCGACTGGTACGCAACCACCGCTGGCGAGCCGCGCCAATTGGACAGTTTCGACGAAGACGCGCGCGGTGAAATTGAAGACGACTTTCAGTCGCTGCTGTCCGATATCACCGAATATGGCCAGTCGCTGCTGGACAGCAAAGACCCCGACCAGCAGCGTCTGGGCGAGGCTTTGTGCAACGCCGTGCAGCATCCCGGACCAGACTGCGTTTATGTGCTGGAAGACGGGGACACCAAACAGCCCGTTATGCTGAACTGGGCCTGGGTGTCCGACAATCAGGCCGCCGTGACCGGTGACCTGAGCGGGGCCGAAGGGGCCGCGCGGGCGCAAAAGAAAGCGGCGGCGCAGGCTGCCGCGACGGCGGCGTCCGCCGCTCAGCCAACCGGTCAAGACACGGCACCTGCAGCCGTTGCCACCGCCGACCGGGGCTCCCTCAACCTGTGGTGGTTGATGTGGTTTGGCTGGTTGTTGCTGCTGCTGATGATCGCTGCGATCTGGTATCTGATGGTCGAAGCCTGCGCCCTGCGCCTTCCGGGCGTGGAAAGCTACTGCCCGCCTCCGGCTGCGGAGGCTTCGGAAGAGGAACGCCGCACGCTTTGGCTAAGGGACCGAATTGCCAGCCTGGAACGGCAGATCGGCATTGCCGACCGGGCCTGCCAGCCTGAAAAGGTGTTGGCCCCGATCCCCGACCCGCAAGACCGGACCGAGGCCGCCCCCGATGTCGATAGCAACAGACTGACCGAACGCGGCGCGCGCGAAGGGAAGCTGACGATTTCGCTGCTATGGGACTCGATTGCGGATTTGCACATGGATGTGCGATGCCCCGGCAGCCAGATCATCAACTACGACAACCGGTCAGCCTGTGGCGGAACGCTCGATATCGGCGGCAACCACGACATCACCACTGCCGTGCCGAACGCGATTGAAAGCATGTATTTCGACGCGCCGGCAGACGGGACCTATTTCATATCAATCTCTCTTTTCCACCCACACGGCCAAAGCACGACGCAACCGTTTCGCCTGCGGGTCAAAGAGGGCAGCAAGATCAAAACGTTCACAGGCTCGGTATCCCAAAACCAACCGGCCTGGACCGCTATATACGAAGTCGGAAAGGGTAACTAATGCTCAGAGATCGCAAACCACAAATTCGTAAACTCGCGAATTTGCGCGATGAAATCACTCTGATTCCATTTTCAGGCACGCAAATGCTGGACTTCGGCTTTGACATTGCCAAGCTGGAAATGCGCCCGCTGCGGTATATCGAACGCGTGACCGGAGAGCAGGATGGCGAGAAGATCCTGACCCTGTTCCCCCTGTCCGGCGACGATACCCGCGATGCCGAGGTGCTGGATGCGCGGCAGGACGACGATGACGAGTATTCCGTCCGCGTTACCGCCGCGCTCGATCCGTTTCTGGACAAATGGGTGCCCATTCCGTTCCTGCGGCAGAAAAGCCAGCGCGGCCATGCGGGTGAATTGCAATTCGATCCCGGCCCGACAAGCTGGGCGCGGATGCGGACGGTTGAACTGGCCGAACCCGATCCGGAAACCGGGCACACCCACCGCATTCAGATCGCGCTGGATACGGCGTTGGTCGATTTGCAGCAGGACGTGAACTATGTTGCGCCTGAAAAGTCTGACGCCGAAAAGGCCCGCGATTTCAGGCTGGTCTCTGAACCCAATGACATGCGCTGGTTCCTGCGCCGCCCCGAGACGGATGAAAACGGCAACATGCTGGATCATCAGCGCTGGGTCTCGGACTGGCTGAAAGAGCTGTTTCTGGATTTCAAACGTGCCGAACGCCCCGGTCGCCGGTTCGCAGAAGAGGACCTGCCCCACCGGTTCGAACACTGGGCCCGCTACCTTGCATATTTGCACGTTGTGCAAAAGGCCGCGAACCCGCCGACCATCCGCTTTGCCAATACGGTAAGCCCCCGCGATTCGGTGACGCCGGTGAATGTCGATCTTGTGCTCGACGTTGGCAACAGCCGCACCTGTGGCATTCTGATCGAACAGTTTCCCGGCGAAACCCGGGTCGATCTGGCCCGGTCCTTCCCGCTGGAAATCCGCGACCTGAGCCGCCCCGAGTTTCACTATAGCGGCCTGTTCCCCAGCCGGGTCGAGTTTTCGGATGTCCGTTTCGGCGATGACCGCTATGCCAGTCGGTCGGGTCGCCGCAATGCGTTTCTGTGGCCCAGCTTCGTACGTATCGGCCCCGAGGCGGTGCGGTTGGTACAAGGCGAAGAAGGCACGGAAACGCTGTCGGGCCTGTCCTCACCCAAACGCTATCTCTGGGACAGCGCCGCCGTGCAGCAGGACTGGCGGTTTCACAACCATATGGACCCGAACAACCTGCCCAAGGCGGTGCGGTCAGCCATGCGCCACCTGAACGAGGCGGGCGATGTGATGAAACAGGTCCGGTACGAAGAAGAACAGCGCCTGCGCCGTCGTGGGGAAACTCCGACGACACCGGCGATCCGCCCGCGTTTCTCGCGCAGTTCGCTGTTCGGGTTCATGATGGGCGAGATTATCGCGCATGCCCTGATCCAGATTAACGACCCCGCTGGCCGGTCCCGCCGGGCGCAATCGGACCTGCCCCGACGCCTGAACCGCATCATCCTCAGCCTGCCGACCGCGACACCGATCAAGGAACAGGCGATCATCCGGTCCCGCACGCAGGGCGCGCTGAGCCTGATCTGGCACCAATTGGGTCTGGACAACGCCCAGAAACCCTATTCGACCAAGCCCGAGGTCAAGGTTGATTGGGATGAGGCATCGTGCACGCAACTGGTCTACCTCTACAGCGAACTGACGCAGAAGTTTGACGGTCGGCTGGACACATTCATCGATCTCAAGGGCAAGCCCCGGATGGCCCCGTCGGGGGCCGAGGAACCCTCGCTGCGTCTGGCCAGCATTGACGTGGGCGGCGGCACGACCGACCTGATGATCACCACCTACCGGAACGAAGCCAACCGCGTTCTGCACCCCGAGCAGACCTTCCGTGAAGGGTTCCGGGTTGCCGGCGATGACCTTGTCCACCGGGTCGTCAGCGCCATCGTCATTCCACGCATTCAGGAATCCATCGAAGCCGCGGGCGGCGTGTATGTCGCCGAGAAACTGCGGGAACTGTTCGGCGGCGATATCGGCGGACAGGACCAGCAGGCGGTACAACGACGACGGCAATTCTCGCTAAGGGTGCTGGTGCCACTGGCCGAGGCCACGCTGGCCCATTGCGAAACCTCGGAAGAGTTCGAACGGTTCGACCTGCCGGTTGCCCGCATTCTGGGCATGCCCGAACCGGTCGAACCTGAAGAGCAGGAGGGTGAAGAGGAAACCACGCCCGACACGCCGTCCGAGACCACCCCTGAAACCGACAGCAGCGGAGAAGTTGGGTCGGAAATCCTGTCATACGTCGAAGATGCCGCCGCCGCTCTGGGCGCGCGGGATTGGAAACTGGCGGATCTGATCCTGACATCCTCGCGCGAGGATGTGGATGCGATCAGCCGCGAAGTGTTCCAGCGCGTTCTGGGCAACATGTGCGAGGTGATCGACCATCTGGGCGTCGATGTGGTTCTGCTGACCGGGCGGCCCTCGCGCCTGCCCGCCATTCGATCCATTGTCGAAGAAATGCTGGTGGTTCCACCGCACCGCCTGATCTCGATGCATCAATACAAGACCGGCCGCTGGTATCCGTTCCGTGATCCGGTTTCGCAGAAGATCGGCGATCCGAAATCGACGGTGGCCGTTGGGGGCATGCTGATCGCGCTGTCGGAAAACCGCATCCCCAACTTCAAGGTCACAACCGGCGCGTTCCAGATGCAATCCACCGCGCGCTATGTCGGGGAAATGGACATCAACGGCCAGATTCCCGACGCGCGTATTCTGTTCCGCGACGTTGATCTGGATTCAGACGGATCCAGCAATGACACGGCGACCGTGAACCTGTATTCCCCGGTCTATATCGGTTCGCGCCAGTTGCCGCTGGATCGCTGGACCACGACGCCGCTGTTCCGGCTGGATTTTGCGGATACCGGCAATCAGACCCGGCCCCTGCCGATCAAGGTTGAACTGCGCAAGACCGATTTCGACGACAGTGATGGCGAGACCAGCGAAGACAAGCTGCGGCGCGAATCCATGCGCGAAGCGTTCGAGATCGATCAGGTCGAGGATGGCGAAGGCGGCGCGATGAAATCCAGCGAGGTTATCCTGCGTCTGCACACCCTTGGTTTTGAAGATGAATACTGGATCGACACTGGCGTATTCCAGGTCTGAACCGTTTGAAGAGATGAGACGATGAAATGAGCCAACAAGACGCCCTGTCCGCCCGCTGCACCGAGGTCGCCCGCCTGTCGCGCGCCGCGCTGGAGTGGATCAATGATCCTGAAAACGAGAAAACCGTCGAAGGCCGGGTTGCCCATCTGCCCAAGGTTCTGCGCAAAAGCGCACGGCGGGCCGAACGGCTGAGCCGCGCGGCGCAAACCAAGATGAGCGTCAGTGTTTTCGGCCCGTCGCAGGCCGGTAAGTCCTTTCTGGTCTCGGTTCTGGCGCGCCCGAACGAAGGGCGACTGGTGGCCGATTTCAACGGACCGGGCGGCAAACTGGACTATATCAGCCAGGTCAACCCGGCAGGCGATGGCGAATCCACCGGTCTTGTGACGCGTTTCACCATGACCAAGGCCCCGACCCCGGACGGCTATCCGATCCAGCTGAACCTGCTGACCGAGGCGGACATTGCCCGCACCCTGATCAACAGCTTCTACGAAGACGGCGACCTGAGCGAAGAACCCCCGACGCCCGAAGCGCTTGAGGCGCATTTCAAAGCGCATTCCGGCAAGGCGCAGGGCGCGCCCACTGGCGGGCTGGACTATGAAGAAGTCTATGAGATCGCCGATTATGTGCAGAAATGGGTTAGCAAATCGTCTTATGCCTTTAACCTCGGCGGGTTCTGGGACGAGGCGGCGGAACTGGCCCCCCGGCTTTCACCCGAAGATCGCGGTCAGTTTCTTGCGATTCTGTGGGGCGGTTATGAACCTCTGACGAACCTCTATATCAAGCTGTCCAAAGCGCTGGCGACTATTAGCCATGCCGAGGTGATCTACGCCTCGCTCGACTCGCTGCAACCGCGCGAGACGTCGATTATCGACGTGAACACCCTGTCGGGTCTGTTCGGCCCCGAAAATGAGGACATGCTGTCGATCCAGACCGCTGCCGGTCAGAACGGTCAGTTGAACCGGGCGGTGACAACGGCACTGGCGGCAGAACTGGTGTTTCCGATGGACGAGCAGCCCTCGCCCTTGTTTGCCGAGACCGACCTGCTCGACTTCCCCGGTGCCCGCAACCGGTTCGAGGCCCCTTTGTCGGTGACGCTGCGAAACCCGGAAGAAGCTGTCACAAACATGCTTCTGCGCGGCAAGGTGGCCTATCTGTTCGACCGCTACGTGTCGAACCAGGAAATCACCTCGATGCTGCTCTGCGTGCCGGACAGCAACATGGAAACGCTCAGCCTGCCGGGGCTGGTCGAACAATGGATCGAACTGACCCATGGCGCGACCCCGGATGAGCGAGCCAAGAACGACTGCATCCTGTTCTTTGTGATGACCAAATTCGACAAACACCTGATCGACAGCGCCTCGGGCGCGGAAGATTATGAGCGGTTCGAGCGGCGCATGGACGCCTCGCTGCTCAAGGGGTTTGGCAAGGTACCGACGTCCTGGGTGCATAAATGGGCCGGATCGGAACCCTTTACGAACTGCTATTGGCTGCGCAATCCCTACTATCCGATTGAGGCGCTCATCCGCTACGAAGATGACCGCGAAGTCGAAATCATCCCCGAAAAGGTGGAACGGGTCTCGCAACTCAAGGCCGGATGCCTGCAGGCAGAGCCCGTGCTAAAGCACTTCAAAGACCCCGACCGTGCGTGGGAGGCCGCCCTTGGCCTGAACGATGGTGGCGTCAGCTATCTGATCGACGAACTCACCAAGGTCTGCAAACCGGAAAGCAAACTGCGCCAGATCAGCACTCAGGTCGAGGCCGTCGCCGCATCCCTGCATCAGGAACTGGCCCAGTTCTACGTCTCGGACGACGTCGAACAGCGCATTGAAGAGAAACGGTTGGCCGCCGCCGGGATCATCGACAGTCTGGAACTGACCTTGTCGAACCACCGGTTCGGGGCGTTTCTCAAGGCGCTTTCGGTGGATCAGGACGCGGTTCAGGATCGGATTTCGCGGGTGCCGTCCTCGATCCGCATCACAAACGCGGTGGCGAACGAGGCCCCGAAACCCGCTGCGGCGGCAGCCCCGGCCGCCGCAACCACGCGCCCTGCCCGTCCGGGGGCACCACTGCGCCCCGGTGCGCCAGCCCGTCCGGCTTCACCTGCGGCAGAGGCCCCGGGGGCGCAACAGGCCCCCGCCGAGGAAGAAGCCGCCAAGCCAAAGGCAAACACTATCCGAACCATGACGCCGGAATCCTTTCAGGCGTCGACGGCTGTTTCCGTTTGGATTGAAGAACTTAACCGGTTCAAGGAAGACGAAGAGCGCCTTGCCGTCTACCAGTTGAATCAGGAAAAAGCGGGCGATCTGGTCAACGAGATGATCCACGGGCTGTCGCGCACCAATGTCCAGGACGACATCATGGGGATGCTGCGGGCGATCTCTTATGGGCTGACGGTAGACAAACAGGCCCCCTCGGCGGCAATCGTCTGTTCCGAACGTATCAACAGTTTCGTCACGACCCTTGGCGCGCGGGATGTACGGGATGGCAAGGGTCTGGACATCGATCTGGGCGACGGAAACAGCCGAAAGGCGTTTGCGCCGCGCATTGGGGCCGACACAGCCGAAAGCCTGCCCGAAACCCCGCGCGCCGCGGCAACCGACACCTGGACCGACTGGGTCTTTGCGCTGGATTCGCTCTTTGTTGAAAACGCTAAGGACAGTGATGCGGGCACGGTGAATATCGAACAGAACATCAAACTTGGCGGCGTCCTGACCGAGCTGTCAACAGGAACGGAGCAGCCCTCGTGATCGAGATCAGGCCAGATTCCAAGCACCCGCATGGCGGCTTTGCCGAACTCACCATCTCTGGCGCCGTGGCCGAGGGTGACCCGGTGACGGTGGCGGTGTTCAACAGCTACCAGCAAAAGTGGCTTAGCCCCGAAGGGTGGCAGGCGAACAAGGCCGCCATTCCCGCCCGATCCGCAATTCAGGACGGTGATGTGCTGCGTCTGATCGTCGGCCCCGAAATCGTCAATCAGATCGAAGAGGATACGCCGATCCGGGTCGAGGTCGGCGCGGGCAGTTGGGATACGTATTGGCCGGATGATATCAACGCCGGTCCGGACGAGGCCATCATCGGCGGCATCGGCGGCACCGGTGCAACGCCGGAAGCCAAAGCGCCCACAGTCATGGTCGCCGCGCCCGAGGCGGATAATTCCGAAACCGTGCTGTCCGCAACGGAAGCATCTGATGAGGATCAGGAAGCCGCAGCGGAAGAAGATAGCGCGACCGAGGACAACACAGGTGATGAGGGCAAATCCAGCTCGATCGGCCTGATAGCGGGCATTGCGGCACTGGTTCTGCTACTTGCGGGCGGCGCGTATTTCTTCCTGAACATGTCGGACGAACCCGAAGCCGACGCGACCGAAACCGCCGTTGTCGAACCTGAACAGAACGCCCCCGCAACGGACCCCTGCGAACAGTCCCAATTGGCGGAACTGTCGTCCCAAGGCTTCACCACATTGGCTGGTAAAATACGCGAGTGCGGCAGTTCGGTATCCGCCGACAACGCGCTTGGGTTTGTCGAAAAGGCAGCCAATTCCGGCGATGCGGATGCGCTTGCGCTGTTCGGAACGCTGTACGACGCCACCGTGACCGACGACGTGATCGAAGGCCAGATCGGCCTGACCTTCCCGGACCAACCCTCGCGCGCGGCAGAGTATTACAGCCGTGCCGCCACAGCAGGCTCGGAACAGGCCGCCACACACCTGAACGCGGTCTGCAACCGGCTCAGGCTGAAATCCGACACACTGTCCCAAAGCGCGCTTGAAGACTATTGCCAGTGAACCTGAGGAGCCCAAATATTATGCAACTCGCTTTGACATTCCGGCTGGCCTGTCTGACCGCGCTTCTCTGGGTCTTTGTTCCGGCGGATGCGGTGGCGCAGCAGCGCAAACCACTGCTGCTGGAGGGCACTCAGACCATCTATCAACGCGTCCTGACCCGCCCCGGAACTACTGGACACACAGCGGCGAATGGGCCTGTGCAGGTCACCTACCCCGCTTTTCAGCCGCTCTACGTGTTTGCCCGCGAAGGTGACTGGCTGGAGGTCGGGCCCAGCCCCAACGCCGCGCCGGAAGGGTGGGTTCAGGAAAACGGAACCGTTCCGTGGAAACAAAACATCGTCGGTGCCTTCACCAACTCGGCCGGGCGCAGCCGTCAGTTGCTGTTTGATACACAGGGCGATCTGGACTGGCTGATGAATCACGAGGCGCTGCGGGACATTCAGGAACGTCTGGTCGCCGAAGCCTCGGCCGGGGTCATAAACGGGGAAAACGGTGTGGTTTCGGTTGAACCGCAGGAATTCGTCAACATCAAGGATGAGCTGTACCTGATGCCGATCCTCGACTTCACCGAGGCGCTGCACCCGTTGACCTATGACGAGATCCTGATGATGCAGGTCGCGTCGGTCCCGAAACAGAAAGATACCTCGGGCGCGCAGGAACTGCAGGGCGAAACCTCGGCCTTTGATGTAGGCATCGTCTTTGTTCTGGACACCACGCAGTCGATGGAACCCTATATCGCCGCCACGCAGCGGGTGCTGCAAAACACCGTGCGGCAGATCGAAGGCACGGAAATCGGCGAGTTGGTGAATTTCGGCGTGATCGGTTTTCGCGACAACACCGAAGCGGTGCCGGACCTGGAATACCGCACCAAAACGCTGATGGATGTCGATCGCCGCAGCGATCAGACACCGGTTCTGGCCGCGATTGGGCAGGCTACCAATGTGGCGCAGGCCAATTCTCCGGGCTTCAACGAGGACAGTCTGGCGGGGGTTGAGGACGCCATCGACAAGATCGACTGGGATCTGACCAAGGCCGATGGCGACAAGATTGATGCGCGCTACGTGATCCTTGTCACCGATGCCGGGCCGAAAGACCCGCGCGATCCGAACGCCCGGTCCGAAATCGGCACGGTTGAGCTGCAGAAAGACGCCGAAGGCCGCAACATCGTCATCATGACGCTGCACCTGAAAACCCCGAACGGGTCGGGCAACCATGCCTATGCCGCCGGAAAGTACCGCGAGTTGTCGCGTTTTGCCGGGCGGGAATACTACTTCCCGATTGAGGGCGGTTCCGAAGAAGCGTTCGAAGGCGTGGTCAGCCGCGTTGTTACCGCCCTGACCGACCACGTGCGGCTTGTGCGCGGCGAAAAGACCGTGCTGAACCCCGAAGAGGCGGGAGAGGGTTTGGTCGAACTGGGCCGCGCCATGCAGCTTGCCTGGCTGGGTGAGCAGAAGGGAACACAGGCCCCCAGCGTGATCAAGGGCTGGCTGTCAAACCGCGCGGTCGAGGCCCCGGACCGGCTGGCCATCGAACCCCGCCTGCTGGTGACCAAGAACGAAATGGCCAGCATGGCCGAGTTTCTGGATAACCTCGTCCGTTTTGGCGAAACCGCGCAAAGCTCGGAACAATCGCTTGATTTCTTCTCGCAGGTGCGCGGTCTGATCGCGGATATGGCGCAAAACCCCGACCTGCTGGTCAATGCCGATGCCGATACGCTGGGTGGCGCGATGGAGTTTCTCGATCGGCTACCCTATCAAAGTCAGGTTCTGGGCATGAGCGAGCAACGCTGGGCCGAAAGCGCCATGTTCCGCCGCAGTGTCATCGACGGCATGCGCCAGAAGCTGGCGCAGTACCGCAAATGGCTGTTCGACAGTTCCGTCTGGACCCCGCTTTATGATGGCGCGCCAGATGGTGAACATGTCTTTGCCATGCCCTTCGATGTGCTGCCGTAACTGATGACCGAGACTCTGTTTCTCAGGGATGTTTCGGTCAGTCTGGCCGATCAGGACCGCCGCTTTACGCTGAGTGTGCCTGCTTTCGATCTGGCCTCGGGCGAGGCTGTCGGGCTGACCGGCCCAAGCGGCACCGGGAAAACGCTGCTACTGGAAACGCTTGGGCTGCTGCGGCGACCGCAGGCTGTGGAACGGTTTCAGATTGAATCGCAGCAAGGCGGGATTGATCTTGCCGGGGTCTGGGACTCGGGGCAGATGCCCCCTGCCCTTGTGCGCGGGACACAGTTTGGCTTCGTGCCGCAAAGTGGCGGGCTGCTGCCTTTTCTGACCGTGGCCGAGAATATCGCGCTGTCTCAGAAAATCGCCGGGAAACCCGATCCGCAATGGTGCGCCGTTCTGTTGGATCGCCTTGGCATCGGCGACATTTCCGCGCTGTACCCCGGCGCGCTGTCCATCGGACAACGCCAGCGCGTTGCCATCTGCCGGGCGCTGGCGCATCGCCCCTCTTTCGTGATCGCGGATGAGCCCACGGCGGCACTGGACCCCGATGCCGCCGCAACCGCGATGGGGCTTTTGATCGACATGGCAGCCTCGGATGGGGCTGGCGTGATCATCTCATCCCATGATCTTGGCTTGTTGGATCAATTCGACCTGCGACGCGTGACATTGAACCTGATCAGCGAACCCGGTTCCACTGCCGTTGTCAGCCAGTTGCAGGGACAGACCCATGCCATGCCAAAGCGAGATGCGTCATGAAGCTGATGTTCGATCTGGCCCTGCGCGACCTGCTGCGCCAGCGCACGCACCTGATCTGCAATGTTGCGATCCTGGCCGGCGTGCTGGTGCCGCTGATGGTGATTTTCGGGGCCAAGAACGGGATTTACGATGCCCTGATCGGTCGGCTTCTGAACGACCCCGCGACGTTGCGGATCGAAACCACCGGCAACAGCGCGTTTGTCGACAGCGACGTGGCCGAGGTTGCTGGCTGGAACCAGACCGCCTTTGCCACCGCCAAAACGCGGTCGGTTTTCGATTTCGTCAACGTCCGCAAACAGGGTGAGATTGCCAAGCGGGATGCCGTACTTGTCCCCTCGGGAACAGGCGACCCGACACTACCGAAAGGCATGGAACTGGCGGCCAATCAGGCCGTCCTCAGCGCCAGTCTGGCACGTCAGCTGGATTTCACGGTGGGCGACACGGTGCAGATATTCACTCAGGCCAGCGAGCGGAAGCGGCAATTGATGCTGCCGCTGAACCTGATCGCCATTCTGCCGGATTCCGCCTTGTCTGGCCGAACCGTTCTGGCCGACATCGCCGTGCTTGATCTGGTCGAGGCGTTCTATGACGAATACGCCCTGCCCGATCACGGCATCACCGAAGGGCGCGATCTGAACCTGCGCGTTCCCGAATTCGAAGGCATGCGCATCTTTGCCCGCGACATCACCGAACTGGCTGAACTACAGTCAAAAGTCGAACAGCGCTTCGGTGTCCAGACCGAGGCGCGCACAGCCGAGGTCAGCGGTGTGCTCAGCCTTGGGCGCAACCTGAATCTGGCGCTGATCCTGATTGCCGTCGTGGCCAGCCTCGGGCTGGCAGCGGCGCTGGTCTTCGGCTTCTGGGGCGAGGTTGCGCGCAAACGTCAGACACTTGCGGCGCTGGCGCTGTTGGGTATCAGCCCGCGCCGCCTTTGGCTGTTCCCGGTCATTCAGGCGCTGGTCAGCGGCTTGCTGGGGCTTTTTGTCAGCTTTGCCCTGTACCGGATCGCGGGGGCGGTTGCGGAAACAATGTTTGACAACGGACTGACCGGGGAAAGCGGGCTTGTCGTTCTCAGCTTCGCGCAGACAATCGCGATTATCGGGCTGACCTTGCTGTTTGTCGGCACATCCGCCTTCTTTGCCGCCCGAAGCGCCGCGCGGGTGGACCCGGCCGAGGTTCTGCGCGAAGGCGCGACCTGATTCAGCCCCCGCTTTTGTGGGTGGGGAGATTGTCGAAAATCTCTTCTTCGCTGTCGATTGGAATGCGGTTATCTCCGGGGAAATAGCTGGCCGAGATATAGGGCCGTTTGCGCCCGCCGCCGGGTTTATCCGCCGTTTCGACCAGCGAATACAGCACCACCTGCTGGCCGGTGAAATCCTGAAACGTCCCGACCGGAGCTTCCCCCTGATTTGGAACCGATTCCCAATGCCTCAGCAGATCAATCGCTTTGATCGATTCGCGACCGCCGATCAGGGTCACACCAATAAAATCGCCATCGGTCGAGGGATTTGTCGTGCCCCGGAACTGCGCGCCTGGCAGTAGCGCCGCGAGGACCGCATTCGCATTGACCTGCCAGATGTTGTGATCCGTCCCGATCAGAATACCACCGCCCCGCTGGGCCATGGCCGACAGCTGGTTGACAAGGATCGCCGCACTCGATCCGTTGCGGCCCGGAAAATTGGTCGTGGTATTGTGCCTGAAGCTGCGAATTGCGAACGAGCCATCCAGCATCAGGGTCCGGTTTCCGGCCTGGTAAAACTGTTGCAGGGCCTGCAGATCAGCACCATTCACGCGTTTGCGCCGGTTCGCCATGTCGAGGATCACAATATCATACTGCCCGCCGCGCAGTGCATTAGCCAGACCGCCCCCCGAAAGGTTCCGAGTATAAGTGACGGCAAAGACCTTGCCGTCCCCGTATTGCCCCAGATAATCAGCCATTTTCTGGCGATGCCGGGACGTGAAATCAGCGCCGATATCCGGCATCCCGCTGAACCACAGCACTCGGGTGATCTGGTTCGGGCTCTGGTGCTGGGCAAGGGCAGCCGCGCCCAGGACAACAAACAGGATGACGGCAAACAGGGACCTGAAGGATTGGCTGAACCGCGACACGAATTTACTCCACACTCAATATCCGGTCACTATAGCGCAATTGAAGGTCCCGCAAAGTGACGAAAACTATCATCGCGAACGGATTGACCAGCGCCGGATAATCCGCAACTCTGACACGATGTATGGCAGGTATCTGGCGGTTGTTGTGAGCGTTTATGTCTTTTAAATCCGTGATTTCCGTCGTTCTGGCCAGTGCCGGTCTGATCGGGCTGGCCGGTGTGGCAACCGCCCTTATCCTGCAGGCCTGTGCGTTGAACATTCCGCTGCTGCGGCACCTGTCCCGGTGCCCCCAGCCTGAGGAATTGGCGACGGTCGAACGCCTTTCCACCTCGGGCGCGTATAACGAGGAACTGCACCGCCGGATTTTCCAGCTTGAACGGGAACTGGCCGCCCTGCAATGCGTCAAGGCCCCGCCCGATGCGACCGGACCGCTGAATGACGAGGGCTGGGACAACGCTGATCTCACGATGCTCTATGGCTGCTGGGCGCTGGATACGACCTATCGCACCCGCGATGTCGATACCGGAGACATCCGAACCTATCGCGACTGGCAAATGTGCTTCGATACCGAAGGTAACGGCAACCAGATCATGCGGTCCGACGGTGGGATCACCTGCGAAGGGCCGGTTCAGGCGCAGTTTTCCGAAGGGCGGCTTGACCTGCTGGAGCCCGGAAATCTGCCGTGTCAGGACAACGGGTATATTCACCAGCGCAAAATCTCTTGCGTCCCCGCGCCCGGCGGCAAAGCCATCTGTGACACGGTGCAGCCGGAAACCCGTGGTGAGGCCACGGTTGGGTTTCAACGCGCGCTTTAGCAGGAACCTCCGGGTCCAAAGGGCGCATTCCAAGCGGCGCTTTGCCGGATTGATCGCATGGCTTAGAATTGCATCACGAATTGGGGTGGCGCACGGCCTCTGAGCCTGCCTTGAGGTCCCTTTGCGGGGCGACACGTTTCCCCATGCGAAAAAGCCAACCGACGTGACCGGAGCTGACATGGTTAACGCATACAACTTCAGCGGATTTCTGGCTTTCGTGTTTTTCCTTGCGGTACCGGTGGCTGCAATCCTGGGGATGGTTGTCAAAGCGCGCTATCGAAAGGCAATTAGACGAGAAATGATGGCCCGATCAGGCGCGCCGGAATCTGCGTTTGACGTGCCACAAGCGATACGCCCGAACAAATCGGCGCTTGAGTTCGACGTCTCCCCAGCGGCGCAGCGCCTTCCTTTCCGGTTTGGGCTTGCGTTTCGGTATTTGGCGTCCGGTGTGGTGTTTGCCATTGTTATGGTGGTGATCCTGTTTGTCCTCGACGGGATCGCATTTCTTCCGTTCCGCTTTACCGTAGTAGTCGTGTCATTTTCGTTTCCGGTGATGATCATGGCGCTCTACGTGGCGGGCCTGCGCTGGTACTGGGTGCTGCTGTTTGGCGTGTTCTGGATGTTTCTGCTCAATCTCATCGCACCCCAAAGCACGGGTTTGATTGGCATGTTTGTCGGACCGGCCGTTATCATGTCGCTGATCGTTGGCAATCCACACCTCAGAACAACGGCGATACCACTTTTCGTCGTCGCAGTTTTTCTTGTCGTGCCGTTCGTTTTTTCACTGGATGTGCTTTATGTCCTGATGATCAGCGGAGTTCTGGATTTTCTGCTTTTATTCGTTCCGGTACAACTCGTTACCGTTTTCTACGGCCTCATCGCTTTGGGGATTTCACTTGCGATCGGCATCGCTTGCGCGTTGATTGCTGTACGGATTGTTGCCCGGGCATCGACTGGATCAAGTGAATTGACCATGCAGCTTGATCTTCTTTGGCTGTTCCAGACAATCTGGATGATCGGGTTGGCGTGGAACACAAGCGGTCTATTAGCTCTTTCCTATGTCCTCGCCTTCGTGGCCTACCGGGTCACGCTCCGTCTTCTACGCCCCACCTCCGGCGCTACGGACGTGAACTTGCTGCTTCGCGTTTTCGGACAACGGCGGTTGCAAACCTCGCTCGCCCGGGGGCTGCTTCTGGATTGGCGTAGAACGGGCCCGGTACTGTTGGTCGGGTCCGCCGATCTTGCCACCGAAACGCTGGACGCGCCCGAGCTTTCGGCGTTTCTCAGGCGTCGCCTGCGGGACATCTTCATCGAAACCCCCGATGACCTGAAGCAGGCCGAGGCCGAAGGCGACACCCGGCTCAGCGACGGCCTCTTTCCGATGCGGGATTTCTATTGCCGGGACAACAGTTGGCGGCCCACCGTCCTGACGCTGATGAGCCACGCGCAGCGCGTGCTGATCGATATGCGCGGGTTCGAGCAGTCCAGCACAGGCATTCAGTTCGAGATCAAGGCACTGGCCCAGCGCGTTCCGGCCGACAGGATCATCGTGCTGGTCGACAAGAAATCGCTGCAGGAGGTTCAGGCCCTGTTCTCGGATATCTGGTCAAAGTCGGGCAACCCGCAAGGCACGGATAGACTGCGCTGCATGGTTCAGAATTAGTCGCGCGCCCAAAGTTTTAAGTGACACCCGGATCATCCGTCCCCTAGTCTCTTGCAATGGCTGAGCAAATGGGGGTCACATGAACGGCGCGGAAACTCTGGTCAAAACCTTTCTGCAAAGCGGCGTGGACACGGTTTTCGCAAATCCCGGCACGTCCGAGATGCATTTTGTCGCCGCGCTGGACGATCACCCCGAAATGAACTGCGTTCTGTGCCTGTTCGAAGGCGGCACAACCGGGGCCGCCGACGGGTACTATCGCATGAAACGGGACGTTGCCGGAACGCTGCTGCATCTGGCACCGGGCTTTGGCAATGCCTTTGCCAACCTGCACAATGCCCGCAAGGCGAACTCTGGCCTCGTGAACGTGGTGGGCGATCATGCGACGCGTCACTTGCGCCACGAAAGCCCCCTGAAAGGCGATATCGTTGGCATCAGCCAGTCGGTCAGCCATTGGACCCGCGTGTCGGATCATGCCTCAAGCGTGGCGGCGGACGGGGCCGCCGCAATCCGCGCCGCACGCTCGCGAAATGGCCAGATCGCCACGCTGATCCTGCCCGCGGACACCGCCTGGGACCCTGCCACCGGTCCGGCAACGGCCAGTGCTCTGCCCCAGTTGCATCGCCCGTCTGCAGAAGAGGTCGAGGCTACAGCCGCGCGCCTGAAGACCCAAGGTGCGGCATTGATGATCGGCGGGCCTGCACTGTTCGGACCTCTGCGCATGTTGGCCGGCAAAATCTCCGCAGCAACCGGGTGCCGCCTGTTGGCCGATACGCTGATCCCGCGCATATCGAAGGGGGTCGGTGCGGCCCGTCTGGACCAGCTTGTGTATCCGATCACGCCCAAGATCGCGCAACTGGAACAAACCTCGTCGATTTCCCTGCTGGGCACCGACAGGCCGGTCGCCTTTTTTGCCTACCCGAAAAAACCCAGCACGCCCGAACCTGCCGGTTCTTCGATCACAAGCCTGTGCAGCCCCACGGATGACATCCAATGGACGATACAGGCGCTGGCGGATGCGGTCGGCGTGTCGGACAAAACCCAGCCGGAAACCTATGCGCTGAACCTGCCCGACATTCCGACCGGAGGCCTGACGCTGGCAAAGGTCGGTCAGGCGCTGGCGGCGCTGATCCCTGAGAACGCGATTATCTGTAATGAATCCGTCACCTCGGGCTTTCATGTCATGCCGCCGACAGCCTCAGCGCACCCGCATGAGGTGCTTTCCGGCACCGGCGGGGCGATCGGGTTGTGCCTGCCCTGCGCGACCGGGGCGGCGATTGCATGCCCCGACAGAAAGGTGATTGCGCTGACCGGTGACGGGTCGGCGATGTACACGCTGCAATCCTTGTGGACGATGGCCCGCGAGAACCTGGACGTCACCGTGATCGTCTTTGCAAACCGCGGCTATCAGATCCTGCGCGACGAGCTTGCGAATGTCGGGGTCGAAAGCTATGGCCGCAATGCTCAGGCCATGTTCGATGTGGAAAATCCGGTGTTGGACTGGGTTGCCCTCGCCAAGGGCCACGGTGTTCCGGGAACGCGGGCAGAAGATATCGACAGCTTCGTCAAGGCCTTAACCGACGGGCTGGCGAGCGAAGGACCCTCTCTGATCGAGGTCGTGTGTCCCCCGGCCTGACAACCGGATCATCCCGCGATCACATTCGTGACAGAAACCGTCTGTGACACCGACGACGCGAACTCGTCATTGCCATCGAAATAGGCTGTGGCAAAGGCGGTCTCGTTCGGCCCGACCGCCCCCTCGATCACGTGCTCAAATGTCGATCCAGGCCCCAGCGGGCGGCGAATCCAGACCGGGTCGGCGCCGGGCAGGACGACGTGGAAGTCCAGATCCTCACCACCAATGTCCGGCGTCGCCGCGCCGAACAGCCGAATGCCCGTACCGGGGGCGAGGTTGATGGACAGGTCGATCTTGGTGTCACGTTTCGGCTGGTACACAATCTTGGTCGCGCCCCAGCGATCCCAATAGTGGTCCCGTTGCATCCACGCGTCGACGACCACCGGAAAATCGCCACCGCATTTGGCATCGAGCATGGCATCGTCCAGTTCCGCCCGCACGCTGAACACGCCGCGCGACTTGCCCGGAATGCGCATCTGCGCCGGGCGGATCGTCAGCTTTGCACCCGGCACCATGTTGCGGGGGGCGATAAAGACATCCTCGGCATAAGGCCCGTCATTGGTGACCGAGACCAGCCGGTCAAGCGGCGGCAGCGGGCTGTTTTGCACGACCTCTTCCCGAAAGACGTTCTGCTGCGTCCAGTCATTGTTCGAGTTTCCGTCATTCGAGGCCCCCGACACGGGATCAAGATCCGCAATCTCAGCCCTGAGGCACATATGCGCGTCCTCGACATTTTCGACGAACATGGGAAACGCGATCACGACCTCGGCGTCCGGGCCAATACTGTCGATCACTTGCGGGGCGAACGGCATGTCATTGTCGAACGGATCGCTGGTCCAGTCGCCGTTGCCATAGGGGATGCGGGCGCGTAGATGAACCTCGACATTGCGGGCCTCGGCATCGCCGAAGTTATGGACGCGCACAAGAACCTGATGTTCCAGCGGATCGCTCCCGTCGCCGGGAGTGCGGAAATACTCGATCCCCTGCGGGTCCTGCTGGTCCGGGAAATCCCCGATCTCCCCCGAGGTGAAATCGCCGGGCAACAGGACCGCGATATCGGGGCTCTGCCACTCGGGCACCTGACTGTCGAACCCCACATCAACCGCCGGTCCGCGTTCCCACTCAACCCGGACCTTGGCCATCCAGATGGTACGGGCGGCGAGGCCCACCTGAACCAGATGCACAAGCGTGTATCGCAGCCCCACTTCGGCGAGCGCATCATGCGTGCCCACGTCATAGGTCGTTCCGGGCCCGGACCCTCCGGTGATCTGCTGATTGCGCACGCTGTCGTCAATCAGGTGTAACTGTCGGCGATAACGGGTCAGTACACTGTGGCCGGTCTCGCCTTCATCCTCCGGCGTGTCAGGGTCGTCCACACCCACCCCATAGCGGGTGCTGTCGCGCGGATCGATGGCGTTGAGCATGACCAGCCGTGGCGGCGAAAGCTCCTGCGAAAACTGATTGCCCGGCCCACGCAGTTCAAGCAGGTTGAACTGCGTGCTGTCCTCACCCAGCCGCAACAGCGCGGCGGGTCCCATGCGGAACTCGTCCTGGACGTCCAGGAAATCCCGCGCCATCTGCGCCAGATTGTCCCTGTCCAGCGGGTCCCAGCCTTCGATATTGACCAAAACAATGTCTTCGTCGATCCGGTCGCCTTCGCGGGGGCGGGTGAAATCGATGATCGAGCCAACGCCCAGCCACCCCGAAATCAGCTTGTGATAACTTGAGAAATGCGGCAGCGCGAGGCTGGACGACGCCATCGGGTCATACGCCCCCGCATAGTCCATATCATCGCGGTCCTGGCTTTGCTGATACTGATCGGAAAAGGCCAGAAGCGAATGCCCGATTTCATGCGCCAGCGTGGCTGCGTCTGACAGGTGCCGGTCGGGGTCCAGCGGATCGCCGAACCGCAATCGCGTAACCATCATCCCGCGCGAGTTCGGGATCTGCATCGCCTTCAGCGTGCGGGTCGGGTCCTTGTCGCTGTAGTCTGCGGGCTTGTCATCCATGGCGACAATCGGGGCCGAGGCCCGCAAACGGCGTTTGTCGGTACCGTTGTCGTCAATGTCAGGATCGAACGCCGGGCCGAAAATGCCGCCGTATCGCCGAAAAACCGGCATGATCATATACACATTGATCAGCTCGAACACATTGCATTCGATGGCGCTGAGCCCGTCACAGTTGAACAGCGTATTGGCCCTGTCGATCCGGGTTTGCAGGTTGCCGCCACCGTCGCGGATAATCGCGTCGATCATCCGCGTATAGGTCACATCAAACAGAGTATTGGCCTTGTCCAGCGTCGGCCCGCCCGAACTGCTCCGCTTGGTTTCCTCGCCGATGAACGGTGTGGCGCTGTCCATGCCGATCTTCGACAGGCCCTGCTGCGAAGCAACCTCGATCCGCGACTGGTCGGTATCGCTGTTGCTGTCCTTGTCCAGCGAATAGGCATAGTCCTGTGACAGGCGGATATCGACAGTAAGCTGGTTGCCGTCAACGCTGACTTGCGGGGCCTGAAACCGGCCAAGGTCGAATTGCCCGGTTGATGAGTTGTAGATACCACCCTGCGACGCCATCGAATGGGCCAGCGCGATTGAGATGTAGCTGGCGAAATCCGACACATCGCCTGTGACGGACATGTCGAATTCCCCGTCAATCGCGGTGAGGCTGCCCAATTCGCCCATAACGAACAGGTTCGCAAAATCCACCAGATCGACCTGAGGCGACCCGCCGCTGCCGGCAAAAAAGAACGTCACGCTCAGGCTGCCCCAGCCTTCGCCGTCATCGTGCCAGACCACCGTTGGCCGCGCAAAGGGTTGGTCTGTGGCGCCGCTTAGCATCTCTTCCAGAATATCGGCGATCTGGTCGATCACGCCGGGGATCGCTTCGACATTCGGGATCACGACGGTTTGCGATCCGCTCAGCGCCGAATTGTTTGCGTTGGTGTTGAACGAGCTTCCCGTCCGGTCGGTGCCGGATAGCGAAAAGCTTCGGCCGGGCGCGCTGCCACCGCTGAATTCAAGGGAATAGCCAGAGGTGCTTTCGGGTATCCGGACCTTGATGCAGGCGGCCGGGAAATCGATATCGAACTGCGTGTTCACGGTCGGGATCGCCGTGAAGGTTTCCAGCGTCAGGCGTTCGTCGCCGTCAAAGCGCAGGATGCCATTTGCAGGCAATGTCGCCTCGGCGATGATCCCGCCCGGAATGTAGCCGGTGTTCCAGAACTCCCGGAACGGGCGATCCAGCACAACCGGCGGGCCGGAATAGGCCGTCGGCGTGTCGCGGCCAAAGATCCTGAAACTGACATCGACGTCATTCGCCTCGCGGTCGTCGGAATAGGACACTTCGGCGTAGTATGAGCGGACAAGTTCCAGCGCTTCGTCGAAATCGGGGTGATCGAAATACTCGTTGATCGTGCCCCGGAAATCGCCCTGCCCGGGTTCCAGAACCGGGATGATGAGTACGCGAACCGGCCCGGTCTGAACGCCGCCGCGCGACCAGATTACCGGCGATTCCTGTCCCATATAGACGCGCCCGCCCGCGTTGCTTTGCAATTGCAGGTCAAGGCTGGGCAGCACAGGCGTCGGGTCCACTTCCTCTAGCCCGCCATCCGGGGCCAGCAGCAGAATTGTATCACTTTCGCGTGCAAAAAGCGGCGTGGTGCCGCGTGACAGGCTGAGCGTGGACAGCGGTTTCAGAGTTTCCGCCCCAAGCAGGGTCAGTTGACGGCCATCATCCGACAACGCGGCCACGGACCGGCCCGCCTTGCGCACGGCGGCAATGCCAAAGCCAAGGTCCTGAGCGCACGGCCCCTGCCCCGGATCGCAGATATTCTGCACGATGATCGACGACCCGGCCTGCACATAGACAAAACAGCCGTCCGAATCGCCATCGTCGCCCGGTACGCATGTCTCGGGCGGCTCTTCGGGACGGCGCGGCGGCACGCGGTCCCGGTCATCGTCTTTCGGCGGCTCCCGGTCATCGGGTGTGCAGCAACAGGGCTTTTTGGGCGGACGGTGATCCGTGTCCGGGGTCGGATCACGTTCGGGCCGCGTCGGATCGTCGGACGGGTCGCAGGCAGACTTCCTGCGGTTCACGTCAACCCGGCGCAGATTGCCCGAGCCCGGCTCCATCACCAGAACCTCATCCCGCTTACCGCGGCGAAGGCGGGGCGGACGCCTTACAGCCTCGCGAGAGATTATGCGGCCACTGTCCCGGCCAAACACGGCAAGGCCCGGCGGCTCCAACCCCGATGCGGCGGTTGCAACAACCAGCCTGTGCCGGGTGGCCACGAAATCACGCACCGGCAGCGGAAGTTCAAGAACGCAATGCGCGTCGTCACCACGCACCCGGTGAATGGCCCAGCCCGCGCAGGGGTCTTTGGACAGGGCAAAGATCGCGCCGTCGGGCGCTATGGACAAAGCCCGCGCGCGTGAGGGCAGATCGATGCAGACCAGGCTGCATCCCGAAGCCTCGGCGCTTAGATCCAGAACGGCAATGCCGGTCCGGGTCGGCACCACCAGCGTTTTTGCGTCATCTGATAGCGCAGCTATGCCATCCGCAGCCGACAGAATCTCCCTCGGCGTATTCAGGTTTCGGCGTTTGCAATACGTCCGTTTTGCGGGCTTTTGCTGGACGGTATGTTTGAAATGATCTTGCAACGTGGCATCCCCCGCTGCTGAAAAAATGGGAAAATAGCGCCCCGACCATAGCACAATTCGACGATTTTCGGGCCTTTCGCTGCCCTAAGCCCGCACAATCGGCACAAATCCACCCAATGGAAAAGAGATGGCGGCGCAACGTGGCGGATCACAAAGTAAACCCGTGATCCTGCTTGATCATATCGGCGGCTTTCTCACCGATCATGATCGCAGGCGCGTTGGTGTTCGAGGAATTGACCCTCGGCATGATCGACGCATCCGCAACCCGCAGCCCCCCGATCCCGTAGAAGCGCAAGCGCGGGTCCAGCACCGCCTGCTCATCGCCGCCCATCCGACAGGTGCCGGCACAATGATGCGAGGTTTTGGAATGGACGCAGATGAAGTCGAAATAGTCCTGATCGGTGCGCACATCCGGGCCCGGCAGGCGTTCGGCAAGGATAAAGGGCTTCAGGGCGTCCTGCGCCAGAATGGTCTGCACCAGTTTCAGACCTCGAATGGACATCTCGCGATCATAAGGATCAGCCAGATAATTGGGGTCGATCAACGGCATCGCCGCAGGATCGGTGCTTTGCAACCGCACAGTGCCGCGCGACCGGGGCCGCAGGAAACACGCATTCAGCGTGACGCCGCCATTCGGCATCGCCTCGACCCCCGCTTCGATACCGGTGCCCAGCCCCAGATGCATCTGAATGTCCGGCGAGCGCGCCTCGGGGTCCGCGTACCAGAACCCGCCGGTTTCAAACAAGCTCGAGGCCACGGGACCCTTGCGGGTAAACAGGTACCGCAAACCCGCAAGGGCCGAGAAAGGCAGTCTGGCGAACCGGTCATAGGTGTGCGGACCGCTCACCTCGCAGATTGCATAGAGGTCCAGATGGTCTTGCAGGTTCTCGCCAACCTGCGGCTGATCGTAAACTGTGCTGATCCCCAGGCTTTCCAGATGCTCCGCCGGGCCGATCCCTGAAAGCTGCAACAGGCGCGGAGAGCCGATGGCCCCGGAGGACAGGATAACCTCTTTCGCGGCGCTGATCTTCTCACCGTTCAGCATCTCGACACCGCGCGCCCTGCCCTTGTCCACAAGGATGCGACGGACCTGAGCGCCCGTGTGCACCGTCAGGTTTGATCGGGTGCGGTTGGGCGCAAGAAACGCCATTGCAGCGGATGAGCGCCGCGCGTTGCGCTGGGTCAGTTGGTAGTACCCCGCACCATCCTGTTTCGCGCCATTCACATCGCGCGTTTCGGCTATGCCGACCTGCGCCGCGGCTTTGATATAGGCGTCGCAGATCGGCAAAGGGGCTGCGGGCATAGAAACGCCCAAAGGCCCGCCCGTGCCGTGGAACGCGTTTTCATAAGTGTCGTTGTCTTCGGATTTCCTGAAATAGGGAAGCACATCGGCATAGCCCCAGCCCGCGCACCCCATCTGCCGCCACTCGTCGTAATCCTGCGCAGCACCTCGGGTGTAGATCTGGGCGTTGATGGCAGACCCGCCGCCGATCACCTTGGCCTGCGTGTAGTTGAAGACCTTGTTCTGCATGTGCTTTTGCGGAACCGTTGACCAGCCCCAGCTGCCGATGCCCTTGGTCATCTTCGCAAACCCGGCGGGCAGGTGGAAAAACGGATGGCGGTCGGTCGAACCGGCCTCGAGCAGCAGCACAGAGGCAGAGGGTTCCTCGGACAGGCGTGCGGCGATGACCGAGCCCGCCGAGCCGCCGCCGATTACGATGAAATCATATCCTTCAGGCATCCGGCTTGCCCTCAGAGCGTCTTAGCGGCGCGCAGCTCTCGTCATGGAGTTATCCGCATCTCGGTCTCGGGATCGAAAGCCACGGCTTTTTCCATGTTCACGGCGAAAGGGAAATCCTGCCCCGGCGCAACCTCGGCATCCGAGCGCATCCGGGCAATCACGTCCCGCCCGCCCAGTTGCATCGAAACGAATGTGTCCGAGCCTGCAGGTTCCGTGACCACGATGCGGTTGGTCATAGGCGCGATATTCGACGATTTCCGGTCAGCTCCATCCATATCCGTGATGGTTTCCGGGCGGATGCCCAACAAAATCTCGCGCCCGTCCCAGGCAGAGAGATTGTCCTGACTGAAGGGCAGTTGCGCCATTGATCCGTCGTGCAACGCGACCTCGGCATGGGGGCGGCCATTCAGCACCGCCACGCGTGCGGGCACGACATTCATTGCGGGCGAGCCCATGAAGGTCGCGACGAAGATATTGGCGGGCGTGTCGTAGATTTCCTGCGGCGTACCAAGCTGCTGCACATAACCACCGTTCATGACGGCGATGCGGCTGGACAGGGTCATCGCCTCGATCTGGTCGTGGGTCACGTAGACGATGGTGGTGCCGAGGTTCTGGTGCAGTTTCTTGATCTCGGTCCGCATGTCCACACGCAGCTTGGCGTCGAGGTTGGACAGAGGTTCATCGAACAGGAACACATCCGGATTGCGCACCAAAGCCCGGCCCATCGCGACCCGCTGACGCTGACCGCCCGAAAGCTGCCCCGGTTTACGGTCCAGCAACTGCTCGATCTGCAGAAGCTTGGCGACCTCCTGCATTGCGGTGTTGCGGTCTGCCTTGGGAACGCCGTGCATCTCAAGCCCGAAGGTGATGTTCTGCCCGACGGTCATGTTGGGATACAAAGCATAGCTTTGAAACACCATGGCGATGTTGCGGTTCGACGGGTGCACCCCGTTCATGACCTGATCCTTGATGCGAATCTCGCCGCTGGTGATCTCTTCCAGCCCCGCGATCATGTTCAGCAGGGTGGATTTGCCACAGCCCGAGGGGCCGACCAGCACCAGAAACTCGCCCTCCTGCACCGAGATGTCCACCTTGTGCAGAACCTCGACCGACCCATAGGATTTGGTCGCGTTATCTATGTCCAGAAAACCCATCAGGTCTTATCCTTTCACCGAACCCGCCATCAGGCCGCGGACGAAATATCGACCGGCCACGATGTAGACGAGCAGAGTTGGCATGGCGGCCAGAATGGCCCCTGCGAAATGAACGTTGTATTCCTTAACACCGGTTGACGACTGCACCAGATTGTTCAGCGCCACCGTCATCGGCTGGCTGTTGGCATCGGCAAAGGAGGCGCCGAACAGGAA
Source organism: Ruegeria sp. F5 (assembly GCF_056533845.1). NCBI lineage: Bacteria > Pseudomonadati > Pseudomonadota > Alphaproteobacteria > Rhodobacterales > Roseobacteraceae > Ruegeria > Ruegeria sp. F5. The sequence goes on from NZ_JBQFOU010000004.1 coordinate 164,416, forward strand.
GTCATTCCAGATGTTGGTGAACTGCCAGATGATCGACACCACCGCGATCGGCCCGGAACTGGGCAGCAGGATGCGCCAGAAGATCTGGAAGAACCCCGCACCGTCGATCTGCGCAGCCCGGATCAGTTCGGTCGGGAACACAGCATAGTAGTTGCGGAAGTAAAGCGTGGTGAAGCCGATCCCATAGACCACGTGCACCAGCGCCAGACCCCAAGTGGTGCCCGCCAGACCGATGATCCCCAGCATCCGCGCCATCGGGATCAGCACGATCTGGAACGGGATGAAACAGGCAAACAGCATCATTCCAAACAGGATGGTGTCATACTTGAAGCGCCATTTGGTCAGCACATAGCCGTTCAGCGCGCCCAAAATGGTCGAGACGATCACCGCCGGAACCACCATCTTGATTGAGTTCCAGAAGTAAGGTTTAAGACCGGTCGGCTCGACACCGATCTGGGCTGAATTCCACGCCTTGAACCATGGTTCCAGCGTGAAGACCTGCGGCAGGTTCATCATGCCGCCGCCCGTGATCTCTTCCAGCGGTTTAACCGAGTTCACCAGCATCACGTAAAGCGGCAGCAGGTAGAACAATGCGAACAGGACCAGCACCAGATAGATCAGCGTGCGCGTGACGCGGCCGGTGCGGATTGCGGTATCTTGCGAGGCCTGGCTCATCAGCGTTTCTCCCGCAGTTCTGCATACAGGTACGGGATCATGATCGCCGCGATGGTCATCAGCATGATCGTAGCCGAGGCCGCGCCGATCCCCATCTGGTTCCGCGTGAAGGTGTAGGAATACATAAAGGTCGCGGGCAGTTCGGTTGCACGGCCCGGCCCGCCTCCGGTCAGGGCGATCACAAGGTCAAAAGTCTTGATCGCCAGGTGGCTGAGGATCACGAAGGCCGACAGGAACGCGGGGCGCAATTGAGGGATGATAATCCGCCGATAGAGGTTCCAGTTCGAGGCGCCATCCATCTGCGCCGCACGCAGGATTTCGTTGTCGATCCCGCGCAGACCCGCCAGAAACATTGCCATGACAAATCCGCTGGTTTGCCAGACGGCTGCCATGACCACCGTATAGATCGCGTAGTCGCGATTCTTGATCCAGTCGAATTCGAAACTGGTCCAGCCCCATGTGTGCATGACGTTCTCAAGCCCGATGCCGGGGTCCAGAAACCACTTCCACGCCGTGCCGGTCACGATGAAGCTTAGTGCCATAGGGTACAGGTAAATCGGGCGCAGAAACCCCTCGCCCCGGATTTTCTGATCGAGGAAAATCGCCAGACCCAAACCAATGCTGGTGCAGATCACGATATAGAGCCCCGCAAAGATGCCCATGTTGATCAGCGAGGTTTCCCAGTGACTTAGCCGCCAAAGCTTATCGTAATTCTCCCAACCGACCCAGCCAAACGAGGGCAAAATCCGGCTGTCTGTAAAGGACAGATAGATCGAAAACAGGATGAAGCCGTAGACAAAGACCAAAACCATGGCCAGCGATGGTGACAGGACCAGTTTGGGAAGCCAGTTCTGAAGGCGTGTCTTGAAGTCCGCGTCGGCTGAAACAGCCATGGCGCGCCCTCCTCGTTCCAGAGTTGTTGTCTTCGGGGCTTATCCCGCCCCTGCGGGACAGGGCGGTCAGTCAGCCGCCCTGTCGACAGGATCACATCCGGATCACTTGGCGATAGATACCGCGTCGACCAGCTCGACCACGGCTGTTTCGCTGTCATACTCGCCGTTGAAAAATGCCGTTACGACATCGTAATAGGCGTTTTTGACAGATGCCGGGGCCGCGTGCCCCTGTGCCATCGACCCAAACAGGTTGCCCGAAGACGCCGCTGCCGCCAGATCCTTCATGCCTTGCTTGCCGCAGGCGTCGAAATCCGCATCGCTGACATCGGTGCGGGCGGGCACCGAACCCTTGACGACGTTGAAGGCCGACTGGAACGTGGGTGACAGGATCGAACTGGCCAGAGCCGCCTGTTCCGCCGAGACGACGCCGCCCTGATCGAACATGGCGAACTGGTCGGCGTTGAACATCACCTGATCAGACGTGCCCGGGAAGCGGAAACACAGGAAGTCTTCGCCCGGAACCTTTTCGGCGTTCACAAACTCGCCCTTGGCCCAGTCGCCCATGACCTGAAACGCCGCTTCGCCATTGATGACCATCGCGGTTGCAAGGTTCCATTCACGGCCTGCAAAGTTCTCGTCCGTATTGGCGCGCATCACCCCGAGGCGATCAAATGCCTCTTTCATGGTGTCGGAACCCAGGGCTTCTTCATCCAGATCGATAAAGGCGGCCTTGTAGAAATCGGGGCCTCCGGTCGCCATCACGATCGAGTCGAACATGGTCGCTTCCTGCCAGGGCTGACCGCCCTGCGCCAAGGGGGTAATCCCTGCGGCCTGCAGCTTCTCCATTGCCGCGACAAGCTCGTCCCATGTCTGGGGCGGAGCGATGCCGTTGTCGTCAAAGATCTTCTTGTTGGCCCAGACCCAGTTCACCGAATGCACGTTCACCGGTGCCGACACCCATTTGCCGTCATGCTTGGCAAAGGCTTTCAGCGCGTCGGGAACAACCTCGTCCCAACCTTCTTTGGCCGCGACCTCATTCAGATCTGCCAGCGCGCCCTGATCCGCCCAATCCAGAATATCAAAGCCCAACATCTGCACCGAGGTCGGCGCGTTTCCAGCCGTGACGCGTGCCCGCAGAACGGTCATCGCCTGCTCTCCGCCACCGCCGGCAACCGGCATGTCGGTCCAGCCGATGCCCTGACCTTCCAGGTCTTGCTTAAGAACGTTCAGCGCCGCGGCTTCGCCGCCCGAGGTCCACCAGTGCAGAACTTCGACCTCTTCGGCCTGCGCGATGCTCGTCGTGCAAAGAAGCCCCGCCACAATCAGCGATTTTGTCTTGATTAGATTGCGCATTCTTGTTTCCTCCCTAAATGCGTACTCTATTGCTCGGCCCCTTTTTCAGGGTGCTCTGTTCTTTACATAGGGCCAGCATGGCATTCGGCTGATACCGAGTCCATACTTACTGATAACCATCTGGATACTTCTAAACCCCGCAGCGCGAGCACTTAATCCCGGCGTGTGGCTTGCCTCCTCCGATGGCAAGTCGGGGGTTCCACCCGACAAGGTGCCGTTCGCACCGTTCTCTTTTCTGCACGCCGGGCTGGTTTCAAGCGCCCAAGCGAATCCACCCTTTCGACCACTAACGGTCGATTGTTAGCGCTATCAATAAACGGAAAACCGATCTTGTCCAGTGTTTTTTGCTTTAACGACGCAAAGAGCGGGCGACCCTGTACGGATCGCCCGCCAGATACCTCACCTAAGTGACCCTTCAACCGGGGACGGTTTGCGGGGCTTCCCCGTTGCGCTCAGAACTCGGTCGGTCAAACGGGGATTGGTCACCGACTGTGGACACAGCCACAACACCCGCCGGATCATCGACCAGCCGTGCCATCGTGTACGCATCGGCAAACCCGCCCGGTCGTCTTGCATAGCGCCGCAGGGTGCCTTCGATTTCAAACCCGAAGGCTTCGTACAGGGCGATGGCGCGGGCATTGTCCGACCAGACCAGCAGGCCGGTGCGTTGCAACTGCAGCCAATTGTCCGCGAGATCGAGAACGGCGGCCATCAGCGCTTTGCCGATCCCCTGCCCCTGAAACCCGCTGCGCACGGCGATCAGGTCGATTTCACCGACATGATTGTGACGCGGCGTTTCAGGGAAGGTGCGCATCTGGCAATATGCGACGACCTCATCCTCGACCTCTGCCACCAGACGGTAGAGTCCGGGTTCCGCTACGGTCCGTTCGGCCACCAGCGCATCCGGCACAAAGGGCAGACGCATGGTGCCCAGCATGACGGTTGGATCAGACAGGATCACTGCGACGGATTTCGTGTCCTCGGCAGCGACGGCGCGAATTGTAAAGTCCATGGTGTTAAATCCTTTTTAAAACAATGTGATCCGGGCGTTGGCCCGGATCGATCTGGCATTCAGGGCGATTACTGTGCGGCAACAGGACTGGCATGCGTGCACACCCGACCCATGGCATCAACGTGGCGGTGATCGGTGCCGCAGCACCCGCCCATGACCCGCAGATTGGGAAGAAACTTCATCAGCCTGCGATAATCTTCCCCCAGTTCCGCCGGGTTTCCGTCATCCAGCACTTCGCTTTCATCCAGTTCGGCATGGGACATGCGCGAGGCGTTGGCCCGGACCCCACCGATCCGCCCAAGCCAGTCGCTGCCATCCCGCAGGACATGCTCGAAATGATCGGGATGCGCGCAGTTGACCATGTAGTAGATCGGATAGCCGCCAGTGGCCGCGTCGACTTCGCGAATAGCGTCGGCCAGTGTTTGACCGGTGGCAAGCGCGCCGTCTGTTTCGACGGTAAAAGCGATGACCACGGGCACGCCCTGATCCTTGGCGGCCAGCGCAATTCCCGTGGCCTCGGGCGTGTTGTTCATCGTGATCGCGGTGACCATATCCGCCCCGGCCTTGGCCATGACGGCAATCTGGGGCGCGTGATAGGTCTGCGCCTGGGTCGCGCTCATCAATTCACCCGGCACATACCCGTCACCCCGGGGCCCGACACAGCCGCTGATGACCAGTGGCGAGACGGTATCTTCGTGACGGTTCCGCAGCGTGCGCATCAGATAGATCGCCTCGGCATTGATCTTGTCAAGATCGGCGTCGCTATAGCCCAGCTTCCGCGCCCAATCCCGGCTGGACCGCCAGGTCGGGCTTTCCAGAATGAAACCAAGCCCATGCGCGCGGGCCACGGCGATGTGGCGCTCAAAATACTCGGTCAGCGCCCGCCGTCCGTCTTCGGTTTCCAGCAGGACGAAGGATGCAAACAGAGGCAGATCGATGCCGTCGTGAAAGATCAGCGTGGTTTCAATTCCGCCATCGGTCAAAAAGTAACCGTCACTGGCCAGCGGCAGTGCAGGGTTCGTAACAAAATCTGACATAATCTATCTCCGTTGAAATGGTTCGATCTGTCAGCCCTAGACCGATTTCACCCCCGCTGCTTGGAGACAAAGGGGAGAAAACCGGGATATTGCAGGGTTTCCCAATCCCGGTATGCTTGAAAGACGGATTTCAAGAAGCGAACGGTCGTTGTGAAATATGCGTTCGAACCTTTTCTGCTGGACGATGCGCGCCGTGAATTATGGTGCGCCGGACAGCCGGTTCACCTGCAGCCGCAGGTCTTTGATCTTCTGTCCCTTTTGGTGGAAAACGCCCATCGCGTGATCAGCCGGGATGAGATTGTTGAAAAGGTCTGGAAAGGGCGCATCGTCTCTGACGACGCAATCTCCAGCCGCATTCGGGACCTTCGACGCGTTCTGGCAGAGGCCGGTCAGGACGCGGCCCTTGTGCGCACGGTACGCGGCCACGGGTTCCGGTTCGCTGGCAATGTCACCTTGCGCGCGGCCCCTGCGGCGGCAACACCCACCGCGCAGACGACCACAGACCAGCCACTGATGACCGGCAATCGCGCGCAACCCTCGATCGCTGTGCTGCCCTTTCAAAGAAACGGCGATCAGGACAGGTTTGAGGCCATTGAAGAGGCGATCCCGCGCGAGTTGATCATGACGCTGGCAAGCCTGCGGTGGATCAAGGTGGTCTCGCACGGGTCCGCCTTTAAGTTCCGTGGCAAGCAGATCGATCTGGCGCAGGTGAACCAAATCCTGAACGCGCGCTATTGCCTGACGGGCGTTATCGATCTGACCGGCAACCGGATCACCATCGACACCGAACTGTCCGACACCCGCAGTTCTCAGGTCATCTGGGCCCTGCGCAAAAGCGCCGACATCGACGATATTCACGCCCTGCGCGCGGAAATCGCCGCCAATGTCATCATGGTGGCCGAACTGGAGATCCCGCAGCACGAGGCCTCGACACTGACGCAGACCGAGGCCGAAAATCTGGATGCCTGGTCCGCCATGCATCTTGGATTTCGGTACATGAGCCAGTTCAGCCGCAGCGGCAATGAGATGGCCAGGACCATGCTGAGCCGCGCGCTGGAGCTGGACCCTCATCTGGCCCGTGCCAGCGCCGGAATGGCCTTCGTTCACTTTCAGAACGCCTTTATGCGCTATTCGCCGGATACGGAATCCGAAGCCGAACGCGCGCGGCGATTTGCGGAAACCAGCCTGTCACTGCAGCCGCGCGACCCGTTTGCCAACTTCATGATGGGGCGCTGTCACTGGCTGGACCACGACCCCGAAGCCAGCAAGCAATGGTTCGCGCAATCTATCGCCTCGTGCCCGAACTACACGTGGGGCCATTACGGTGCCAGTTGGGCGAGCGTATTCACCGGTGATTTCGACACCGCCATGGAAAACGCCAACCGCGCAATTGATCTGAGCCCGATTGACCCGTTCCGGCCCGGCATGACGGGCAACAAGATGTGGGTGTATATCGCGCATGGCGATCTGGAAAAGGCGACGAAATGGGCGGAAATTGCCGCCCGCACACCATGGTCCCACGCCGGGATGGCCTTTTTCGCCGCGATGAGCAATTGGCTGAACGGCAATACCGAAAGATCGCAGTGGTGGGTGAACGAGGCCCGCCGCCGAAATCCGGACCTGCGGCAAGAGCACATTCTGGCGCTTGTCCCGGCCTCAAGCACGCAGTTCCGCGAAATACTGGCGGATGCGGCATCTGGTCTGGGCGTTTGACGTGGGACGGGAAGGCTTCGGGTTTTTTGACGCAATCACAATTCAACCGTAGTCTCGGACCATCCAATAGCTGACCGGACCAATGCCAGATCCAGAGAACACAAATCGCACGGCTTCAACCCCTCCGCCCCATGCGGTGGCCGAGGGGTTTAGGGCGGCGACCGAAGAGTTCAGGATATCGATGCCCATCGGCATCGGGGCCGTGATAGCCGCGCTGGCCTCATTGGCGACGTGCTATTCCGGGATACTGGCAACCTATCTCTTCGGCTTTCAGGCGTTTTCGAAAAACCCGCACGCGCAGGCTGTACTGATGTGGGCGCTGGCGCTGCTGGCGGTGGCCTTCCTTTGGCGGGACAGAAAGCGCCACTCGAAAGAGCTTCCGCTTGTCCTCGGCGGTCTTGCAGCGCTGATCCTGATCGTGACGCTGTATTTTGGCTATGATGAGCGGGTCGAGGCGCTGGCCTATGTGCTTCTGGTGATCGCCGCCCTGCTCAACCAGAACTTCATTCTGGATACCCTGAACCACACTGTCCGCACCCAAACGCACCAGATCGAAGCGCTGAACGAAAAGCTGACCGAAAAGGTGAAACGGCAGGAAACGGAAATCGACAGGCTTGGCCGCTTAAAGCAGTTCCTTGCCCCTCAGGTCGCGGAGCTGGTGGTCGAGAAAGACAGCGACGAGCTGCTCAAGACCCATCGCCGCTACATCGCCTGCCTGTTCTGCGACATACGGAACTTTACCGCCGTGTCCGAGGTTATTGAACCAGAAGACGTCATCACGCTGTTGCAGCGCTTCCACGATGAGGTCGGCAGCCTTGTCGCCCGGCACAAGGGCACGATTGGCTACCGCGCCGGGGACGGGCTGATGGTGTTCTTCAACGACCCGGTTCCCTGCGACCAGCCGGTCTTGGAAGCGGTGCGGTTGGGGATGGCCATTGGGGAGGCTTTCGAAGGCATCCGCGCACCCTGGCAAAAGCTTGGCCACACGATGGGGCTGGGCATCGGGATCAGCAGCGGATACGCCACCCTCGGGCTGATCGGCTTCCATGGCCGCGCGGATTACACCGCGATTGGTGGCGTCGTGAACACTGCATCCAGACTTTGCGATGTCTCACAAGATGGGCAGATCCTGATCAACCAAAGGGCGCTGATGGACATAGAAGGCATCGCCCAAACCGATGAGCTGGGCAGTGTGGAGTTGAAAGGGATCGCCAGCCCGGTGCAGGTCCATCGCGTATTGAGCGTTTCTGATCGCAGCCCCTAGTTCAAGCATGACCTGCGGCGGCTTCATTGCCTTGTAGCCGACCGGTCCGCTTGGAACCATTCTGCCTTTCTCAAATTATATTAAACAGATACACGGATCTTTTAAAGTTTCACTAAACGCTCTTCCACCGGTGAGGACTGCACGATTGCACTGTTGGTCGCGCCGAAGGGTACGATCCGGTCTATCACCGCTTCCATCTCTGCCACGTCGCGGACATGTGCGCGGGCGACAAAGCAGTCTTCACCGGAAACCCTGTCGCAGGACACGATCTGCGGAGTCTCGCGGATTGCCTCGATCATGTTTTTCACCTCACCCGGCAATGGCCGCGCGCGGATCAGGATCGTGAGGCCATAACCAAGGCGCGACGGATCGATCCGCGCGCCATAGCCGGTGATGATCCCTGCATCCTCAAGGCGTCTGACACGCTCGGCAACGCTGGGCGCGGACAGGCCGACGCGGCGCGACAACTCGGCCCGGGGAATGCGGGCATCGGTGCAAAGCTCGCGCAGAATCTTTGCATCAATACTGTCCAAACCCGAAACTTCGGATCGAATGCCAAAGTCGGTTTCTTCCTTCGGATATGTCGTCACTTTCGGATTCCGCATGCTGATAAACCATATAGTTTGATCGCGTTACCTTGCATCATAACCAAATGGTAAATCAATCACCCGCGCGTTCTATAATCAAACCTCCAACCGGCACCCTGTCACGCATGGCGGGCGCGGTGCCGCACCACACATGGTTCGGCGTCTCGGCGGTGTTTCACTATCTGGGTCCCGCCTTTGCGATACTTCTGTTCCCGGTTGTCGGCGTCCTTGGCACAGCCTGGTTCCGCATCGCGTCGGCCGCACTGGTTTTTGCCCCCATCACCAAACCGTGGAGGGTTATCCGAACGTCCAGCAATCGCGAGCGCGTTCTGTTGCTGGCCCTTGGGGCCTGCCTCGCCTTGATGAACTGTTCGTTTTATCTGGCCCTGAACCGGCTGCCGATTGCGCTGGTGGCCGCCATCGAGTTCGTCGGAACCATCGGCATTGCCCTATGGGGTCTGCGCACCGGCAGAAACTATCTGGCTTTGGCCGTTGCTATCGCTGGCGTTGCCTTGCTGATCGATGTGCCATCGCTTCTGGCCGCCGATGGGCAGGCGCTTGCGTCAGACCTGCTCGGCCTGTTCTGGGCGGCGCTGAATGGCGGGCTGTTCGTCCTTTACATCATCCTCGGACACAGGGTTTCCGAAGGTGGCGCATCCGGTGGGGTCGAGCGGCTCGGTGCTGCAATGGCTGCCGCGTTCCTCTTTGTCATGCCCATCGGCCTGATGCAGGCGCTGGCCGTTTTCGGGGCACCGTTGCTTGTTCTTGCGGGGATTGGCGTTGGCATCTGTTCATCGGTTATCCCATATGTCTGCGACCAGCTCGCCATGTCGCGATTGCCCCGTGCCAGTTTCGCCTTTCTGCTGGCGCTGCTACCCGCGACCGCGACGATCATCGGCGTGATTGTTCTGCGGCAGATCCCCAGCCTCGCAGATATTACCGGCGTCCTGCTGGTCATGATTGGCGTGGCGGTTCACAAACCGGCATCTTTGCCGGGTGATGTGCCCAGCCAGAGCAGATCTTAAGCCGGTCTTTGGGGCGCCGGGGCACTTCACGACGTGATTCATGGGTCAAAGTCCGCTTATCGCAACGGGTGGCGAAACAGCCCTGCCCGACCAACGCTAAGCCATTCTGACACGGCCCATATTCCCTGCGAACCATGCTGAAACAGGTGCGGTGCGGGGCAAGTTCCCAACGTGTCGGTTCGCTTGTCAAAAGTCCCTCAAGTTGTGAAAAACGGCGAATCGAGGTATATTTCCAACTGCAATCAGCAAATTCCACGTTTCATAAAACGCCCGCATTCCGCAGGCGGGTTTGTCTTATTTTATTGGATTTTTGACCCAGAATGGGAGTGAACGCTATGCCCTGGAAAACATGTAACGTGACACAGGCCGGTCCCGCCGAGAACGGAACGATCTATATCGCATTGCGGGCGACCGATAACAGTTTCCACAACTGGTTCATCGCCGTTCCCGCGATGGAGCGCGAAATGCTGGCCACCGCGCTTACCGCGGTCAGCCTGTCGAAGCGGGTGAATACATATCTGACCTCAACCTCGGGCTACAGCACCATCAACAGGCTCTACATCATCAATTGACAGCCTCGCCGGCTTGGAACGAGCCACCTGTATGCTGCAAGGAGGAGCCGATGTCAGAGATTACCAACCCGCCGCCGGACCAATCGGCGCCCGCCCAGGGGCCGTCGTCGCGGCCCGACACAATCGCCAACCCGCCGCTTGATGGTGACAGCGCGCTTGACGATCACCTGAACCCGAGCCCTGAAACCTTACCGGGCAGCGTTGGCGCAGCGCCCGGCACTGCGCCGGGATCGTCAATCGAAAATCCGCCGCCCTGGGACACCGGAGGCGCAGAAGCGCCCCGGAACGAGGCCCCAACGCTTGAGCCCCTGAATGTTCCCGCGTCTGACGTTTCTGAAGACCCCAAAGCCAAGGCGAAACCAAAGGCACCAAGACGCCGAGCGGCACCGAAAAAACCACGCAAGTGACGCTAAGCGCGGTCAGACGACCGGCGGTCTTAATCGTTGTCCCTGACCCGCGCCATTCGCAATTCCGGGAGAGACCCCCATGCCGATGCCATTTGATGATCAGGAATTTACCTTCGAAAACCCGGACGGAACCACGTTCAAAGTCCGGGGCAGCGGAAATCAGTTTTTTGCCCATTTCGAGACAGAAGACGGCTATACCGTCGTGAAAGATTACGCCAGCGGCGAGTGGCGGTTTGCAGAACCCTCGTCCGACGGGCAGCGCCTGCAGGCTTCGCCGCTTGTGCCCGGGCGCGATGATCCCAAAGCCTCGGACCTGCCCGAACATCTTCATGCCAGCCCGCAGGCCGCCAAGGCCGAAGCGGCGCATGCCCGCATGCTCAGCGGTCGCAGACGGTGGGAGGAACGCGGGGCTGCGCGGCACATGGCGTTGCGCTCGATCTCGCCCGAATCCATGGGGATCAGCGCGGCTCCGCCTCCGGGGGCGACTGTTGGCACCTATGTCGGCTTATGTGTTCTGATCGAGTTCCCGGACGTGGCCGCAACCATCCAGCCCACCGAGGTTGAAAATTACTGCAACCAGATCGGCTATTCCGGGTTTGGCAATAACGGCTCGGTGCGGGACTATTTCTTTGACGTCTCGGACGGCAGGCTGACCTATACCAACATCGTCACGCATTATTACACGGCGGCCAACAACCGGTCCTACTACACCGATCCTGCCATCGCTTTCGGCACCCGCGCGCGCGAGTTGATCACCGAGGCGCTGGATGATCTGGTCGCGTCCGGCTTCGATTTCAGCCCGCTCAGCGCCGATGGCGGCAATTATATCTACGCGCTGAACGTCTTCTATGTTGGGCCGAGGGTGAACAACTGGTCCGAGGGGCTCTGGCCGCATTCCTGGTCGCTAGCCGCGCCTTATAATCTTCCCAGCGGACGGCGGTTTTACGACTATCAGTTCACCAATATGGGAAGTTCGCTGACGCTGGGCACGTTCTGCCACGAGAATGGCCACATGATCTGCGATTTCCCGGATCTTTACGACTATGGCGGGGAATCCCGGGGGACCGGGCGCTATTCGCTGATGTCCTCCAGCGGCAACCCGACCAATCCGGTGCAGATCGATGCCTATCTGAAACACGCTGCCGGATGGACCTCGAGCATCACGACCCTGACGCCCGGCATGACCGCGTCCGTGACCGCAGGGCAGAATGACTTTTACATCTTCCCGCGCAACAATGCGGAGTATTTCATCATTGAAAACCGCCAGCAGACAGGGCGCGACGCTGCGGTTCCGGATGCGGGTCTGGCCATCTGGCATGTGGATGAAGGCGGCTCGAACAATGACGAGCAGATGACGCCTTCGATGCACTACGAACTGTCGCTGGAACAAGCCGACGGGCGGTTCGATCTGGAAAACAACGTCAATTCCGGGGATGCCGACGACCTTTATGCAGCTCCCGTTGCCACGGATTTCTCGGACACGACCACCCCCAACGCCCGCTGGTGGGATGGCGCAAATTCGGGGCTGTCGATCCAGAGCATCTCGGCCTCCGGCACCACGATGACGTTTTCTGTCGCCGGTGCTCCGGCCTCGCAATCGGTGTCGCTGGGTGGGGTCTACGAACTGCTGTTGCACACGTGACGGCACAACGGCGGATTGGGCAGGAACCGCCCCTGCCAATCCGGCTATGAGGCTTCGTTTTCGGCGTAGTTGCGCAGTTCGATGACATCTGAAATCACCGCATGATTGCGGTTGATCTTCACGCCAACAGATTTCAGCCGCGAAAAGGCGCGGCTCAGGCTTTCGGGCTTCATTCCCAGACGGCCCGCGATCAGCATCTTGTCATAGGGCAATTCCACGTCGCAGCCGCCATCTTCGATCTCGCACAGGTTCAGAAGGAACTCGGCCACCCGCTGCGCCCCGGTCTGAGCCTTGAGCTGTTCCAGTTGCGCCACCAACGAATGAAGATGCGTGAAGGTCGAGGCCAAGATGGATATGCCGATCTCTGGGTCTTCCTTCATCAACGACAACAGCACCGGGCTGGGGATATGCATGATCTCGCAGGCAGACACGGCCTCGGCCGAAACCGGGTAAGGCACATTGCGCAAAGCGACCGCTTCGCCAAAGCTTTCACCACGGGTGAAGACGCTGACGACGGCCTCGGCCCCCGTGGGCGACACGCGAAAAAGTTTCACCCAGCCCGACAGAACCACGTGCACGGCCCTGGCCTCTTCTTCCTGCAGGAAAATCGTTTCCCCCCGGTCATAAGACCGCCAGATCGCGCGGCTCAGCAAATGGTCCAGATACTGATCCGGCAAGCTCTTGAGCAGAAGCGATTGCCGCGCAACAGCTTTTTGTGTTTCATGCGCCACGAAGGGTCCCCTCTTCCCTGGCCGATGGTCCGGCCAGCCCATCCTTCGCCAGTAGCCTAAGCCAAATCGGTTCTCGACCACCAGCCCAATTCGGCTGGACAACTTGACTATTGTCATGTCGCCCGAGGCAAGCCGGGCATATTCTGCGCTCAACACCAGCAAGCCGGGGAGCCAGTTATGGACTATGAGCGATTTTTCACCCAGAGCCTGGACGCCCTGAGGGAAGAAGGGAACTACCGCGTCTTCATCGACCTGCAACGGCGCTGCGGCGCCTTCCCGAACGCGCGCCAGACCGATGGCGCAACCCAACGCGACGTGCGGATCTGGTGTTCGAACGACTATCTTGGCATGGGTCAGCACCCGGCTGTGATTTCCGCGATGCATGATGCTCTGGACCGCTGCGGTGCGGGTGCCGGGGGCACGCGGAACATCTCGGGCACAACCCACGACCACGTCTTGCTTGAGGGCGAACTAGCCGATCTGCATGGGAAGGAAGCCGCGTTGCTGTTCACATCCGGTTACGTGTCGAACTGGGCCGCGCTGGGAACGCTGGCCGCGAAAATCCCCGGTTTGATTGTTTTTTCTGATGCGCTGAACCATGCCTCGATGATCGAAGGCATCCGCCATTCGCGCGCGCAAAAGGTGATCTGGAAGCATAACGACCTTGAGGATCTTGAGGCGAAACTGGCCGCCGCCGACCCGGATGCACCCAAGATGGTCGCCTTTGAATCGGTCTATTCCATGGACGGTGACATCGCCCCGATCCAAGAGATTTGCGATCTGGCCGACAAATACGGCGCGATGACCTATCTGGACGAGGTGCACGCCGTCGGTCTGTATGGCCCGCGCGGCGGCGGTATTGCCGAACGCGAAGGCCTGATGGATCGGCTGACGGTGATCGAAGGCACTTTGGGCAAGGCATTTGGCGTGGTCGGCGGCTATATCGCCGCCTCTGCCGCGCTCTGCGATTTCGTGCGCAGCTTTGCCAGCGGGTTCATCTTTACCACCGCCCTGCCCCCGTCGATTGCCGCCGGGGCTGCCGCTTCGATCCGGCATCTGAAGCAATCGAATACCGAGCGTGACCAGCAACAGGCCCGTGTGGCGCAGGTCCGCGCGCGGCTTGACGCCGAGGGCATTCCGCATCTGCCCAACCCCAGCCACATCATCCCGGTGATGGTGGGCGATCCGGTGAAATGCAAGTTCATCTCGGACACGCTGCTTGAGGAATTCGGCATCTATATCCAGCCGATCAACTACCCCACCGTTCCGAAAGGGACCGAGCGGCTGCGGATCACGCCCTCGCCGGTGCATACGGACGAGGATATCGACCATCTCGTCGGCGCGCTGTCGGCGTTGTGGCAACGCTGTCAGATCGCGCGGATGCCGATGGCGGCCCAATAACGCCAAAGCGCCCCTCGCCTGCTTAAGCGCCGCCCCGCGAAGAGGCGGCGTTTTTCTTTGGTCAGATCAGGTAGAGCGTGAAGATGATTAGCGCGAAGCCGGTCAGCACCATCGTGAAGCCACGCAGCCAGGCAGCGCTTGTCGCAAGATCGAGGTAGCGCGCAAGGATGATGCGGGATTTGGCCAGTGCAAGGGCAAGGATACCGCCGCCAAGGACCGCCGGTGGGATGGGCAGAAGGGTCAGCAGCGCTGATGCGAGGCTGAGCGCAAGAAGGCCGAGCCAGGCGCGTGTAAGTTGGTTCGGGAGCCTCCGGCGGGAGTATTTGGGAAAAGATGAAGATGCCGGCATCGCTTTCATCCCAGCAGGTAGATCACGGGGAAGAGCATGATCCAGACCAGATCGACCATGTGCCAGAACTGCGCGCCCGCCTCGATGTTGCGGGGTTCGTCGCGCCAGGCGACCAGCAGCAGGATGCCGACCCCGGCCAGCACATGCGCGGCGTGGAAGCCCGTGAGCAGGTAGTAGAACAGGAAGAACGAATGGGTTTCGTAGGTGATGCCCTGCGCGGCTTTATCGGCGTATTCCGCGCCTTTGATGATCAGGAACACGACACCCAGCGCGGCAGCGACGATCAGCGCCAAACGGGCGGCGGCGCGTCGGGCGGTCTGCCGCCAGTGCAGGGCCTGGGCAGCGAGGTAGCCTGACGTGACCAACACCGCCGTATTGAACGCGGCCCCGGTGCGGTAGAGGTGCGATTGCGCCTCGGCAAAGCCTGCGGGGTCGGTCAGGCGCACGCCCATGAAAGCGATCATGCCCGCGCCGAAGACCAGCAGTTCCGAGATGATCAGCACCCACATCAGCAACTCGCCCGGAAGCTCGTCGATGAGGGAGGTGTCGCTCATGCGCCGACCAGTTGGCGGTAGATCTGCGGCAGCGCCATGGTCAGGCGGTTCGGGTCGGGGATGACGGCGAAACCGCCCTGCCCGAACATGCGCGGGAACCAGCTTTTGCCGGTTTTGTCGATGGTGACGCCGAACACCGACTGCCCGGCGCGGCGGGCTTCGCGGACGGCTTGCCGCGTGTCTTCGATGCCGTGGCGACCTTCGTAATGGTCCAGATCGTTGGGCTTGCCATCGGTGATCACCAGCAGCAGGCGGCGTTTGCGGGATTGGTCTGCCAGATCGGCTGAGCAATGGCGGATCGCAGCGCCGAGCCGGGTGTAGTGACCGGGGCGCAGGGAGGCGATGCGTTGTTCAACTTTAGCGCCCATCGGTTCGTCAAACTGCTTGCAGCGCTGCACATAGACGCGTTGACGTTTCAGGGAACTGAAGGCGTGGATGGCGAAATCGTCGCCACAGGCGTTCAGGCCCCACGCGAGCGCGGCCAGCGCCTCGCGTTCGATATCGATCACGGCGCGGCCTGTCACGGCGCTTTCGGTGGATCGGCTGACATCCAGCAGGATCGAGACAGCCAGATCGCGCGCTTCGGGGCGGGATTGCATCCAGACACGTTCATTGCCTTCGCCGCTGGCGTGGCGGTCGGTTTCGGCGCGCACGGCAGCTTCGATATCCAGCTGGTCGCCATCCAGATGGCCTCGGGTCATGACGCGACCCGGGCGCAGGGCTTCGAACTGGCGTTTGACGGCGCGGATGCGGCGGGCGGTGGCGAGGTCCTTGCCAAACTCGGCGGCATCTTCTCGGATGTCGGCATCCGACAGCAGGACGTTGACGTGATCGGGCAGGTATTGCCCCGTCCGCACGTCCCATTCGGGATAAAGGATGCGGCCCGAAAGACGTTCGCGGTTCACATCTTCCGGAGCCAGGTCCAGATGCAGTTTCAGCTTGGTCGGTGGGGCCTTGGAGATCTGGCCCAGACCGATCTCCTCTTGGTCGTCGGCGGCTTTCTTGGCGTTGTCGGGGTCGTCATCGTCGATGCGCCGGTTGATGTTCAGGAACTCGGCCCAGCTGAGGATGGCTTCGAACTTGTGCAGGATGAAGCTGTCACTGCGCGAGGCCTGATCCGATTTGCGGCGGCGGGCGCGGTGGGTTTTTTCGCCCGATTCCTCGGGCGGGCCTTCGGTGTCGGGGTTTTCGACCTCGTTATGTTCGGAAAAGCCCACGGCGCGCAGGTCCGGCCACAGGGGCACCGGGCGCATCGGCTGATAGCGACGCGGGGCGGTCAGGTCGTCGGGCAGCGCCAGCATCTGTTCGGCCCGTTCCGACAGCGGCTGAGGATCACCCAGCATGTGACGGACCAGTTCCTCAACCGCAGCCTCGACCGGCGGCAGGCCGGGAACATCGCGAAGGTGCAGAACGCCCTTGCACAGTTCAGAATAAAGGGGGCGCAGGCCCGGGGCATCGTCCAGCGTCGCGTTGACCATGTTCCGCGCGGCGATCAGGGCTCGCAGGTCGGCGCGCAACGGATCACCTTCGTCAATCCGGGTTCCGGCATGGGCGGCAGCGGCGGCCAGCCAGACATACAGCGCGCCGTTGGCTTCGCGCGCAGGGAAAACAGCCAGCCGGTCGGGAAGGCGCAACACTTCGCCATCGAACGACGCGCGCGGCATCAGTTCCGCCTCGGTCGCCAGTTTGCGGCGCCAGCTTAGACGGTGGCGTGAAATCTCGGGTGAGACCGGGCGCAATTCAACGCCCGGGCTACCCCCAAGCCCCCGAAAGAGGACAGCCAGCCGCCCTGCGACCTGTGACAGGTCGACCGCGGCTCCATCATGCACCAAAGGTGCATCAAGGCGGCTGGCAAGGGTGTGCCACAGTTTCCCGATCGTTTCTTCGGGTTCCCATGGCTCAAAATCGATCTTGACCATCGGCCGGCCTCACCCAAAGACAGCCGTGACAAGATCGAGGAGCCCGCGTTTGATATCCTCGTCATCGGTCAGAGGTTCGATCATTGCGGCAAGGATGGCGCGGTCGGTGGACATGCCCTGTGCAATCAGCGTCGCGGCATAGACGACCAGTCGGGTGGAGACGCCCTCCTCAAGATCCTGACCCTTGAGCCCGCGCAGCTTGTTCGCCAGCCGGATCAGCGGCTTGCAGCGCTCCAGCGCCAGCCCGCATTCCTGTGCGACGACCTGTGCCTCCATGTCAGGCGACGGGAAGTCGAACTCGAGCGAGATGAACCGCTGGCGGGTCGAGGGTTTCAGGGTTTTCAGGATATTCTGGTATCCGGGGTTATAGGATGCGACCAGCATGAAGCCGGGCGCGGCCTCAAGCTCTTCTCCGGTGCGGTCGATCGGCAGGATGCGCCGGTCGTCGGTCAGCGGGTGCAGCACGACGGTGACGTCCTTGCGGGCCTCGACCACCTCATCCAGATAGCAAATCGCGCCTTCGCGCACCGCGCGGGTCAGAGGGCCATCGACCCAAACCGTCTCGCCGCCTTTCAGCAGGTAGCGCCCGATCAGATCGGCGGCGGCCAGATCATCGTGGCAGGCCACGGTGTACAGAGGGCGGCTAAGGCGGGTGGCCATATGGGCCACGAACCGGGTCTTGCCGCAGCCTGTCGGGCCTTTCAGAAGAACAGGCAGGTCGTTGTTATAGGCGGCGGTGAACACATCGCATTCATCGCCCTGGGGCAGATAGAAGGGGGCGTTTGCCGCCCCCTCGTTCAGTTGCATGGAGCCGTCCATATCCATCACTCCGCAGGGGTTTCGGCTGCGCCGGGTTCAATGACCTCTTTCCGGGGAACCCAGATCGAGTAGATGAACAGAAGCGCGCCAAGGACCACGACCACACCAGAGCCAAGACGCATCCAGTAGAAGATCGCGATCTGGTCCTGTACGTCCATGAAGTAGTCTCCGACCACACGTTGCATATGTGTCTGCACGGTGCCGCCGAAGGTCAGGACGAAAGTCATGAAGACCATGCCGCTGGTCATCAGCCAGAACGAACCCATGTTCAGCACCTGATTGTACGGATCACGGTTCTTGAGGATCGGCATCGCGTAGCTGAAGATCGCCAGGTTGAGGCAGACATAGGCGCCGTAGAAGGCCAGGTGACCGTGTGCGGCTGTGATCTGCGTGCCGTGGGTATAGTAGTTCACCCCGTGCAGCGTGTGCAGGAAGCCCCAGACGCCAGCGCCAAAGAAGGCCAATGTGGCACAGCCCAACGACCACAGCAGCGCGGCCTTGTTGGGGTGGTCCCGGCGGCCCTTCCAGACCATGACGAAGGCAAAGGCCATCATCGCAAAGAACGGGATCACCTCGAGGCTCGAGAAGATCGACCCGATCCACTGCCAGTACGCAGGCGTACCGATCCAGTAATAGTGGTGCCCGGTGCCAAGGATGCCCGAGAACAGGGCGGCGGCGACGATGACATAAAGCCATTTCTCGACCACCTCACGGTCAACACCGGTCAGTTTCAGCATCAGATAGGCCAGGATCGAGGCCATGATCAGCTCCCACACACCTTCGACCCACAGGTGGACGACATACCACCAGTATTGTTTGTCGAGGCTCAGGTTGCCCGGGTTGTAGAAGGCAAACAGGAACAGCAGCGCCAAACCCCACAGACCCAATAGAAGAATGTTGGTGATGGCGGTTTTCTTGCCCTTCAGAACGGTCATCGACACGTTGTAAAGGAAGATCAGCGCGGCCACGACGATACCCGCCTTGACCCATTTGGGCTGTTCAAGGAACTCGCGCCCCTCTTTGCCCAGCAGCCAGTTGCCTTCGAACAGGTTGAAGACATAAGTGACCACAACGCCCAGCGTGCCGACCACAAGGATGATCAGCTGCAGATAGGCCAGCTTGGTCGAATGGATCTCGCGCTCGGCCTCTTCCGGGATCAAGAAGTAGGCGGCCCCGAAGAAGCCCAGGATCAGCCAGACGATCAGTGAGTTGGTGTGCAGCATCCGCACGATGTTGAACGGCAGAAGCTCACTCAGGAAGTTCGGGAATACATAGATGAAACCGGCCAGCAGGCCGCCGATCACCTGTATCGCGAACAGGGCCATTGCCACCGCAAAGTAGGCATAGGCGATTTTTTGGGATTCGTATTTCATTGTCCTTGTCCCCTTCTCAGCCCGCCTCGTTGGGCGGCCAGCCCTGCGCGTCGATATTGTCCGTCCAGATCAGGAAGTTGGTCAGGTCGCGGAGCTCTTCGTCGCTAAGGTTGAATTGTGGCATCTGCCGGCGGCCGGGAATTCCGGTGGGCTGCGCCTCCATCCAGCCTTTGAGGGCTTCAAAGGCTGATTCCGGGTCGTCCAGTACGCCCCAGCGGGTCATCACATTCGCGACTTCGGGGGCAAAGTAGGCCCCCTCGCCCAGAATCGTGTGACAGTTGATGCAGGCGTGCTTTTCCCAGACGTGCTTCCCCCGGATGACACTTTCATCCAGTTTCGCAGCATTCTCGGATCGCACGATATACAGGTGGGAATGGGCCGACAGGGCCAGAAAGATTAGTATGAAGAACAATGACCCGCCATAGAATATGTTACGAGCCATGCTCTTTGTCATGACTTCTCGCATTGCGCTCTCCTTTGCGCAGATTAGCTAGTATGACGACAATGGCGGTTGGGTCGTCCGGGTGCCTTAACGAAAGTCAAGACTCTCGACCGGAACTGAACTTCATCCCTCCCGAGCGGCCTGGGGGCCCGTCAGCGCGGGCCACATTGCGATCAGATACAGCGCAAACGCCCCGACCCACAGACCATCCGACAGCAGCATGGCGACCAGATAGCCTGCGTTCAGATCGGTGCCGACCCAGCGCGCCAGAGCAGCCGCCGCCATCAGCCCGTAGGCCACGACCATTGGCGCCGGTGCCACCAGCGGTCGGCCGCTGTGGCCCAAAGCGGCGCGGCTCATGACCGCCAGCGTCATGCCACCCACGCAGCCGATGCCAAGGATATGGACAGCGGCGACCTCATTGCCGATGCCCAGCCCCGCCAGCCCCCACAGGATCAGCCCCAGCGCCAGCATGGCCAGCCCCAGATGCAGCGCCAGCAGGATCGGCTGGCGCACGGCCCAGCGCGTGCGCCAACGCGCCATGCGCAGGATCTGCACAATCCCAAGAACCAGCGCCACTGCGCCAGATACCGGCCCGACTCCCAGCACCAGAACACTAAGGGGCAAAACAAGGGCCAGCACCATCCCCACCTTGTCCAGACCAGCGACCGAAATCGGCCAGCCCGCCTCGGGCACTCCGGCGCGTTTCATGGCGTTTCGGGTGAAAGCCGGGGTGATGCGCCCGCCCAGAATCGCGATCATGGAACACAGCGTCAGCAGCCCCGCGCGCAGCCCGGTTTGCAACGTGCCGGCGGTAAGGCCGATCCATTCCAGATGGGTCAGCAAATCTGCCAGCCAGATGAAGGTCAGCAGCAGCAGAAAGATCATGTTCTGCGGTTTCGGACGCCGGACCAGCTGCGTTGCGATCTTGGCCGCCAGAATCGGCACAAAGGCCAGATCGACCACTGCCACAAGCACCGGCGACAGCACCCCCGAAAACCACATCGCCATCCGCCCGGCCAGCCACAGACCCGCAGCCAGAGTGATGAATCGCGCCCGCGCGTCGGGTGCTCCGGTCCAGTTGGGCACGGCTGTCAGAAAGAAGCCGCCCAGCGCAGCAGTGGCATAGCCGAAAATCATCTCATGCGCGTGCCACATCGGTGGGGTCATGCCGTAATCCGGCGCCATATAGGGCACCGTCAGCCAAAGCCCCCAGACCAGCCCGACGAACAGACCGTAAAGCCCTGCGGACAAAAAGAAAACACGGAACCCCTCCCCGAATATACGGGTGATGATTGCGGGCATGACTGCTCTCCTGAACGGTTTTGGCAACCCTAGCAGGCCGTCCGGACGCGCGGCTTAACCAAAGTCAAAACGGCGCGGAAATATGAACCTAAGACTCAGATTTTACGGCAATCTTTTTGCGGAAATCGCCACGCTCACCGCCGCGCTGTTGACTTTCGTCAAGGACCATCCTGCGTCGATGTATCAGGCTGGAACCTGCCTCACCAGCAAACGGAGAGTGATCATGTCACTTGGAATCAGCTACAACAAAACTGGCCGCGCCTTCGGGGTCGGTTTGGCGATGTTGCTGGGCAGCGTTGCCGCGCCAGCCTTTGCCGAAGAGCCAACCCTGAGCAAGGAAGCCTTTGAATCGTCCAAACAACTTTACTTTGAACGCTGCGCCGGGTGTCACGGCGTGTTGCGCAAAGGGGCGACGGGCAAAAGCCTCGAGCCATTGGTGGAAACAAAGAACGCCGATGGCACCGTCACCGAATCCGGCACCCTGAAACTGGGTCAGGAGCGGCTTGAAAAGATCATCGCCTGGGGCACCGAAGGCGGGATGAACAACTTCTCGGACGTGATGTCCGAGGACGAAATCCGCGATATGGCGACCTATATCCAGATGGAGCCGCCCAAGCCGCCGGAAATGTCGCTTGAGCAGATGATGGCGACCCGCAAGGTCTATGTCGAACCCGAAGATTACCCGACCGAGCCGCTGCATGGCCGCAACTGGGAAAACTTCTTTGTGGTCATCGAACGGGACGTGGGCAAGGTGGCCGTGATCGACGGCGACACCAAGGAGGTGCTGGCGCATATTCCGACCGGATATGCGGTGCACGTTCTGAAAGCCTCGGAACACCACAAGCTGGAAGAGCCGGAAAACCCGGGCCGCTTCTGGTACACCATGGGCCGCGACGGCAAGATGACCAAGATCGACCTGTGGCAGAACCCCGAGAACATGCTGGTCGCGGAAGTTACCATTGGCTATGACGCCCGCGACGTGGCCGTATCGGGTGACGGTAAATACGTGATCGGCGGGGCCTACTGGCCGCCGCATTTCGCCATCGTCGATGCCCATACCATGGAGCCGAAAAAGGTCGTTTCGACCCGCGGCTACAACGTGGACGGGGATTACGTGGAAGAGGCCCGCGTGGCCGCCATCTACACCACCCCGAACGAACCGACCTGGATCGTGGCCGTCAAGGAACTCGGTCAGCTCTGGCAGGTGGACTATACCGACCTCGAGAACCTGCGCATCGACAAGATCGACAGCGCCAAGTTCCTGCATGACGGGTTCTTCGATCCGTCCGGTCGCTTCTTCCAGATCGCCGCGAATGCGTCGAACAAGATGGTTGTGGTCGATACCCAGACCCACAAGCTGGAAGCCATGATCGACACCGCACCGCTGCCGCACCCCGGCCCGGGCGCGAACTGGGATGACCCGAATTGCGGTCCCGTCGCCGGTACGACCCACCTGGGCGAAGGCACGGTCACCGTCTGGGGCAACGACCCCGAAGGTCGCCCGGATGACGCGTGGAAGGTCTGCTATGAGGTGGAAACCGATGGTCCCGGTCTGTTCATCCGGACACACCCGACCTCGGACTACATCTGGGCCGACCAGACCAAGCACCCCGAGCCTGAAATTCAGCAATCGGTGCAGGTCATCGACAAGGCAACCGGTGAGATCGTGAAAACGATCCAGATCACCGAAGAGGAAGGCAACGTCGCCGTCCACTTCGAGTTCAACCAGGACGGCTCCGAGGTCTGGGTTTCCAAGTGGAACCGCTCGACCTCGAAAGAGGCCAACGGTGAGATCGTAATCTTCGACGCCAAGACGCTGGAAGAGATCGGCCGCGTGAAGGGTCTGTTTGCCCCGACCGGCAAGTTCAACGTCTACAACCGGTCGAACCACGTCACCTGACGGATATGACACCAGAAACCGGAAAGGGCGGGCCCCTCGCCCGCCCTTTCCACGTTTGACCCATCAGCCAAACACGCCCGCCCGGCACACCGGGCCAGTCAAGACAGCCAAAACGGAGCCCGGATATGACCTCGGAACCGGAAAAGAAAAAACCAATCTGGCGCCGGTATTTCCTGTGGGGAATGCCCGTGGCCGGCATCGCCGTGGCGTTTGCCGCCGGCATCATCTTCTGGGGCGGATTCAACACCGCCATGGAAGCCACCAACACCAAGGAATTCTGCATCTCATGCCACGAGATGCGCGATTTCGTCTACGAGGAATATACCGGCACGATCCACGACGTGAACCGCTCGGGCGTGGGGGCGGTCTGTTCCGATTGTCACGTGCCCAAGGACTGGACGCATAAGATGATCCGCAAGATCAAGGCGTCCCGAGAGCTGTATGGCAAGATGGTCGGCTCGATCAACACGCGCGAGAAGTTCGAAGCCAAGCGCGTGCATCTGGCCATGAACGAGTGGGAGCGGATGAAGTCCACCGACTCGCGCGAATGCCGCAACTGCCACGATTTCGAATCGATGATGCCCGAGTTCCAGAAACCCCGCGCGCGTCAGCAGCACCTGAACGCGATGACGGTCGGTCAGACCTGCATCGACTGCCACAAGGGGATTGCGCACTCGGATGCCCGTGACCGGGCGGATGAAGAGTATCTGGAAGAACTCGAAGCCCCGAACCCCGCCTTCATCCGCGAGATTCCGCCTGAATATCTGGCCAGCCTTGAGCGGATCGAAGCCAAGGAAGCCGCCGAAGCCGAGGCCGAAAAAGCCGCGCGCGTCGCCCAGCAAGAGGCTGTGCAGGCACAGATTGCAGCCGCAGTTGACGCCGCGTTGGCCGAGGAACGCGCCAGCGCCAGCGGTGACGCCCCGGCGGCGCCCGCAGGCGGCGGTAGCGATGTCGCAGGCAATATCGACTGGAACGCGGTTGCGAGCGCAGACATGAAACTGTTCTACCCCGGTCAGGCCTCGTTTGAATGGGTGCAGAACGGACGATCCCATGGCGGCGCGCGGCCTCTGACCAAGGGCGGCGATCAGTGCACGACCTGTCACGCCAAGGAACTGGATGCGATCGGCAACAAGATCGTGGCGGGCGGCGATCTGGAGCCAACCCCGATCCCCGGCAAGCGCGGCGTGATAGACGCCTCTGTGCAGGCGGCCCATGATGACGAGAACCTGTATATCCGTCTGCAATGGCCGGATGCCGGACACAATCCTGCGCCCTTCGTCGATGGTGGCAAGATGGACCCCGACAACCAGATCAAGGTGGCGATGATGATCACCGGCACCGGTATCGAGATGGGTGATCAGGTGGGTTGCTGGGCCTCGTGCCACGCCGACAACAGCTATATGCCCTTTGATCCGGGCGCCGAGGCGATTGCCGCCAACGGCGATGTCGCCGGTCGCATGACCGCACAGGACACCGTGACCAAATACATCAGCGAAAGCCGGACCGAGGTCGAAATCAAAGGCCGTGGCGGCAAAGCGCTGGGAGGTTGGGACAAGCTGCAGGCCGCTGAACAGATCGAGCAGTATCTGGCCGATGGCACCTATCTGGACCTGATGCGCGTCTATGCCGATGGCAGCGCCACCAACGGCTATCTGCTGGAGCAGCGCGTGGTCAATGACGGAGAGATTGCCGCCTCGGCCAGCCTGGACGGCGGCATCTGGACGGTGGTGTTCACCCGCCCGCTGAACTCGGGCGCGCCGGGCGACGTACCGCTGGAAGCAGGCCAAACCTACACTGTGGGCTTTGCCATCCACGATGACTTTGCCGCCGCGCGGTTCCACCACGTAACGCTGGACACCAGCCTGGCGCTGGATGACGACAGCGCCTTCATAAACGTGGTCAAACAATAACGGATCGGGGCCGGGCAATCCGGCCCCTTCCCCTGGATGAGGAGAAGTCGATGAAACCCCAACACCTTCTTCCCGCACTGCTGTGTCTGGCCGCCCCCGCATGGGCGGATGAGACCGCCGAACTGTGCGCCGAAGCGGAAGAGCGCTATGTCGAACTGTTCGGCCAGCCCTCCTCGGCTGTTGAGGATGCCGAGGTGGTGCTGATGTACAAATACACCTTCTGCCCGGTCGAGCTGACTGTGAAACCGGGCACAACGGTGCGCTGGGTGAACGTCGACAAACGCACCAGCCACTCGGTGCTGCTGAAAGACGGCAGCAAACCCGAAAGCGACCGGCTTTTCCCCGAAGAAACGGTTGACCTGACCTTCCTCACCCCCGGCCCGCAGGAATACCTGTGCGGGCCGCATTGGGAGACACAGAACATGATCGGAATGATCACAGTCGAACCCTGAGCCGAGGCAACCATACAGGCACGAGAGAGAGGAGCGCGGGCGTAAAACCCGCGCTCCTTAACTTATGTCAAGGAGGATTGTTTTCGATTGCGCCAGTCTGCCCCCATGACACGCCCGGCCTTCCCAGCAACGTCCCGTAAACTCAGCGGAATCGTGCGGGTAACCCGGGCTTCGGAAAGCTTCAGACCAAGCGAGTTTGCACATGAGCGGTAAGGTTTTTCTGATTGGCGCAGGCCCCGGCGACCCCGAACTGATGACCCTGCGCGCCCTGAGGATGCTGCAACAGGCGGATGTGGTGGTTTATGACCGTCTGGTCTCGGCCGACATCCTGAACCTGCACGCCGATGGCGCAAGGCTGATCCCCGTGGGCAAAGCCCCCAAATGCCACACCGTGCCTCAGGATCGCATCAACGACATCCTCGTCGAAGAAGCCCGCGCCGGTCACACGGTTGCGCGGCTGAAGGGCGGCGATCCGATGATTTTCGGGCGCGGTTCGGAAGAGGCTGCCTTCCTCATGGCTCGAGGCATCCCGGTCGAATACGCGCCTGGTATCACCGCCGCTCAGGGCGCGTCCTGTTCCACCGGCGTGCCGCTGACCCATCGCGGGCTGGCGACCTCGGTGCAATATGTCACCGGGCATCGGCAGGCCGACAAGGTGCTTGACCTCGATTGGAAACGTCTGGCCGACCCGGATTCAACGCTGGTCGTCTATATGGGCGTCGCCAATATCGGCCAGATCGCCATGGGGCTGATGACCGAGAACCTGCCCGGCTCGACCCCCGTTCTGGCGGTTGGCAAGGCCACCACACCGGATGAAAGCCGCCTTGTCTCACGGCTGGACCGGTTGGCGGCAGACGTGCGCGAGGCCGATCTGAAAGCACCGACGCTGTTTATCATCGGCAAGGTGGTCTCGCTTTATGCGGACCAGCCTGTAACCGAGTTGCTGGAGCAGGCTCATGGCTAGGCTTGGATGTAGAAGTTCGGGGCAGGCCCGGGCGTTGCCCGCCGGACGATCCGGCTGGACCGCGCGCGCTGTTCTGACGACCGCAGTGCTTGTTGCAACCTCGGCCTTCGCCGCCGAAACCCTCGACCCCAATGCGCTGAAACGCCTTGTCCATCAGGATTGCGGTTCATGCCATGGGCTGTCGCTCAAAGGCGGGCTTGGCCCCGATCTGCGGTCCGGGACGCTGGAACACTACGACGCGGATGTCCTGACCGGCGTGATCCTTGACGGCATTCCCGACACCGCGATGCCCCCATGGCGGCCCCTGATCAGCCAGGAAGAGGCCGAATGGATCGCCCGCTATCTTCTGGAGCCAGAGGCACAATGAAACAGCTCATCCTCACCCTTGCCGCCACCCTGATGATGACCACCGCACAAGCGGAACCCACCGCGACCGGGGACCTCGGGCTTGTGATCGAACGGGCCAAGGGCTCGGTCCTGCTGGTCGATCAATCCGACCGCGCCGCGCTGGCCCGGATCGACGGGCTGGGCGATCTGTCCCACGCCTCGCTGGTCTATTCGCCCGACGAACGGTTTGCCTATGTTTTTGGACGGGACGGAGGGCTGACCAAGGTTGATATCGTCACCCGCCAGATCGTGAACCGTGTCGTGCAGGCGGGCAACGCCATCGGCGGCGCGATCTCGGACGATGGCAAACTGGTTGCCGTATCGAACTATGAACCCGGCGGCGTGCGGGTCTTTGACGCCGACACGCTGGAATTGGTCGCCGACATTCCCACCGACAGCAAAACCATCGGTCTGGTCGATGCACCCGGCCGCCGGTTTGTGTTCACCATGTGGGACACGGGCGAGACCTGGATCGCCGATTTCGCCAAGGGTGACCCCGCGATCACAAAGATCCCCGACATGGGCAAGAACCCCTATGACGCGCTGATCACCGCCAATGGCCGCACCTATATCACCGGCCTGTTCGGCGAAGACGGCCTGACCGCGCTGGACCTGTGGGCCGAGACGCCGGAACCGATCCGCGTGCTGCCGAACTACGGGCGCGGACAGGAAGAAATGCCGGTTTACAAGATGCCTCATCTGGAAGGCTGGGCGCTGACGGGCCGCGAATTCGTGCTGCCCGCCGTTGGCCATCACGAGGTTCTGTGGATCGACGCTGACACCCTGACCGAAACCGGTCGCACCAAGACCCACGGTCAGCCGGTCTTTGCCATGGCGCGTCCTGACGGACGGCAGGTCTGGGTGAATTTCGCCCACCCGCTGAACGACACGATTCAGGTGATCGACTCGGTCAGCAAAGAGATCATCCACGAACTCCAACCCGGCCCTGCGGTGCTGCATATGGAGTTTACGCCGCGCGGCCATGAGGTCTGGCTCAGCGTGCGCGATGCGAACAAGGTCATGGTTTACGACACGCAGACTTTCGAGAAACTGCGCGAGATCGAGGCCGACAGCCCCTCGGGCATATTCTTCACCGCCCGCGCGCACAGAACGGGGCTGTAACCGATGCAGCACATCACCGACCCGATCGACCGTCGCCTGCTGGACGAGTTCCAGCGCGATTTCCCAATCACCGAACGCCCGTTTCAGGTTCTGGCAAACGCGCTGGGTCTGGACGAGGCCGAGGTGCTGGACCGTCTGGCCAGGATGCGCAAAACCGGGCGGATCACGCGCGTCGGTGCTACCATCGCACCCGGCGCCGTTTCAGCCAGTACTCTGGCCGCCGTCGCCGCGCCAGACGACCGGCTGGAACAGGTCGCGGCCCTGATCGACGCGGAACCCGGCGTGAACCACAATTACCAGCGCGAGGATGACTGGAACCTCTGGTTCGTCGCCACCGGCCCCGACCGGCAGCACGTCAATGACACGCTCGCCCGGATCGCCCAGCGCACCGGGCTGCGGGTTCTCGATCTGCGGCTGGTGCGTCCGTTCAACGTGGATCTGGGGTTCCGGATGTCCGGGGAAACCCGCAACGTTCCCGGCGCGCGCAAGGTGGATCGCTCGGTCATGCAGGACGGTGACCGGCACCTGTTGCAGGCCCTCAGTTCCGGGTTGCAGCTGATCTCTGACCCTTACACCAAGCTGGCCCATAGCCTGAACCGCGACGCAGACGGGGTAATGGCGCGGATCGAGGCGCTGAATACTGCGGGCATCATTTCGCGTCTGGGCGTCATCGTGCGACACCGTGCGCTGGGATGGTCGGCCAATGCGATGGTGGTCTGGGATATGCCCGCCGAACAGGTCGGCTCTGCTGGGCCCGCCCTTGCGGCGCATCCCGGTGTCACGCTGTGCTACGAACGCAACCCGGTCGAAGGGGTCTGGCCCTATCGTTTGTATTCGATGATCCACGCCCGCTCGCGCCCCGAGGCGCACGAGGTTCTGTCCGGGGCCACCGCCCTGCCCGAAATGGCGGGCGCGCGGCACAAAGTGCTGTTCTCGACCCGTTGCTTTAAACAGACCGGTGCGCTGATCCAACCGAAAGAGGTGGCCGCATGACGCTCGACGACACCGACCGCGCGATTCTGAACCGGATGCAGGACGACCTGCCGCTGACCTCGCGCCCCTACGCCGCCGTGGCCGAAGAACTGGGGATTGACGAGGCTGACTTGCTGGCCCGACTGACCCGCATGAAGGACGACCGCGTGATCACCCGGTTTGGCCCCTTCTTCGATGCCGCTGCGATGGGCGGGGCCTTTTGCCTGTGCGCGATGGCAGTCCCCTCGGAAGATTTTGAAACCGTACTGACCAAAGTCAATGCGCATCCCGAAGTCGCGCATAATTATGAGCGCACGCACCGGCTGAACATGTGGTTCGTTCTGGCGACAGAAACGCCCGAAGGGATCGCCGGCGCAGCCCAAGCAATCGAACGGGAAACCGGGATCAAGGTCCTGCAATTCCCCAAACTTCAGGAATTCTTCATCGGCTTCCGGGTGGCAGCATGATCGACGCAAAAGACAGAGAGATTATCGCGGCGCTGCAAGGCGGTCTGCCCCTGGTGCCTGAACCTTACGCGCAGGTGGCCGAGGGGCTGGGTCTGGATGAAGACACCCTGCTGTTCCGTCTGGCCGACATGAAATCGCGCGGCGTCATCCGGCGCATCGCGGCAGCGCCCAACCACTTTAAGCTGGGCATGACCGCAAATGGCATGACCGTCTGGGATGTCGAAGACAGCCGCATCACCGAGTTGGGCGCGCAGATCGGCGCGCTGCCCTTTGTCACCCACAGCTACGAACGCCCCCGCGCCCTGCCCGACTGGCCCTATAACCTGTTTGCCATGGTGCATGGCACCGACAAGGCCGAGGTCGAAGAGAAACGCGCCGAAATCGCCGCGATCCTTGGCGATGCCTGCCGGGCTAAAGATATCCTCTATTCCACGCGCATCCTGAAGAAAACCGGGCTGCGCCTGAAAGCGAAAGGCTGAGATCCATGTTCCGCCTGACCGAATACATGCATCAACTGGTTCACCCAACTCCCGTGCGCAAGCGCCGCCCCGGACCGGTGAAACCGGTGGTGATCTGGAACCTGACGCGGCGCTGCAATCTGAAGTGCCGCCATTGCTACACCGTCTCGGCGGATGTGGCCTTCCCCGGTGAGCTCAGCCATGAGCAAGCCATGGTAACCCTTGAGGATCTGGGCCAGTTCCGCGTCCCGGCCCTGATCCTCTCGGGTGGGGAACCGCTGGACCGGTTCGATTTCTTCGACATCGCCAAACGGGCGCGTGAACTGGTGCCGATGCTGGCGCTGTCGACCAACGGCACGCGGATTTATGATGAAACCGCCGACATGATCGCCGATGTCGGTTTCAGCTATGTCGGCATTTCGCTGGACGGGATCGGGGCCACGAATGACTGGTTCCGGGGCGTCGAGGGGGCCTTTGCCGACGCGTTGCGCGGTGTCCGCGAATGCAAGAAACGCGGCATCAAGGTGGGGTTGCGGTTCTGCCTGACCGAAGGCACCCAGCATCACCTGCCCGACCTGCTGCAGCTGTGCGACGACGAAGGGGTGGACAAGTTCTACCTGTCCCACCTTGTTTACGCCGGACGTGGCGACAAGAACCGGGGCGAGGATGCCGAGCATCTGCGCACCCGCAAGGGCATGGACCTGTTGCTGGAACGCGCGTGGGAGGCCGCCTCGGGCGGGCGTCCGCTGGATGTAGTGACCGGCAACAATGACGCCGATGCGGGCTATTTCCTGAACTGGGTGCAGGCGCATTTCGACGACGAGAAAATGGCCCATGTGCGCGCGCATCTGGCCGCGTGGGGTGGCAACTCCAGCGGGTTGGGCGTGGCCAATATCGACAATCTGGGCCGCGTGCATCCCGATACCTATTGGTCGGATTACACGGTGGGGAACGTGAAAACGACGCCATTTTCCGAGCTTTGGACCGGTGATGACCCGATGCTGGCGATGCTGCGCACCCGCCCGCGACCTTTGAAAGGGCGCTGTGGGGCCTGCCGCTTGAAGGACGTGTGCGGCGGCAACACCCGCATTCGCGCGCTGCAACTGACCGGCGATCCCTGGGCGGAAGATCCGGCCTGTTACCTGTCAAACGAAGAAATCGGCGTGGATGAGGCGGGCGAACGCCTGCAGGTCACGCCATTCCGGGGGAAACGTCATGATCCGGCGCATCAGTTCTTTTGAAACCCTTGGTCGTTCCAGCCCAGCCCCTGCTCGGGTTGAGAATGCGGGAGCCTCCGGCGGGAGTATTCTTGAAAAGATGAAGATGGGGGGGCTGGTCTGCCTTCTGAGCGTGGGTGCGGCCTGGGCGGATGCGCCTTCGGATTATGCGGAGTTTTGCGCCTCTTGCCATGGCGAGAACCGGTTGGGAGGAGTTGGTCCGGCGCTGATCCCCGAGACGCTCAAGCGGATGCGGGGGCCACGGGTGGCGGCGGTGATTGCCGAGGGGCGCGCGGCAACGCAGATGCCCGCGTTTTCGCATGAACTGGATGCGCTGCAGATCGAGGAACTGGCGGGGTGGCTGAAATCTCCGCTGGAGACCAACCCGGAATGGGGTGAGGCGGATATCATGGCCAGCCGCTCGCTGGATGACGAATATGTGGCGGTGGATGCGCCGATCTGGGACAGCGATCCGATGAACATCACGCTGGCGGTCGAGACCGGCGATCACCATGTCAGCGTTCTGGATGGCGACACGTTCGAGGTTCTGGACCGGTTCGAGACGCCCTTTGCCGTGCATGGCGGGCCGAAATTCAGCCCCGATGGGCGCTATGTGTTCATCATGTCCCGCGATGGTTGGGTGCAAAAATATGACATCTGGGCTTTGCGGCAGGTGGGCCGCGTGCGCGCCGGTCTGAACAGCCGCAACATCGCCATGTCGGGGGATGGCAAATGGGTGGCGGTGGCGAATTATCTGCCCAACTCTCTGACTCTGTTGTCGACCGAGGATTTGTCGGTCGCCAAGGTTGTCGACGTTAAAAGCAAGAAGGGCGTTCCCAGCCGGGTCTCTGCCGTCTATCAGGCGCCGCCGCGTGAAAGCTTTGTTCTGGCGCTGAAAGACGTGCCCGAGATTTGGGAAGTCTTCTACGGTGCCAACCCGCCGCAATTCGGGCTGGGGCACGACTTCCGCATCGAAGGTCAGTTCAAGAACCCTGACCCGTTCCCGGTGCGCAAGATCACCACGCCCGACTATCTGGACGATTTCTTTTTCGACCAGAGCTATGAATATGTCATGGGCGCGTCCCGCGAAGGAACGGGCGGTCAGGTGATCGATCTGGTGATCGGTCAGAAAGTGGCCGATCTGGACCTGCCGGGGATGCCGCATCTGGGCTCGGGGATTACCTGGAAACATGGCGACACGACCGTAATGGCGACGCCGCATCTGACCGATGGCACCGTGTCGGTGATCGACATGGAAACGTGGGAGACCGTCAAACGGATCAAGACCGAAGGGCCGGGCTTTTTCATGCGCAGCCATGAAAACTCGCCTTATGTCTGGGCCGACGTGTTCTTTGGCCCCAACAAGGACGCGATGCATGTGATCGACAAGCAGAGCCTTGAGATCGTCAAAACCCTGCGCCCCGCCCCCGGCAAGACGGTGGCACATGTGGAATTCACCAAGGATGGCCGCCACGCGCTGGTGTCAATCTGGGAAGATGACGGCGCGGTGATTGTCTATGACGCGCAGACGCTGGAAGAGGTCCGCCGCCTGCCGATGCGCAAACCCTCGGGGAAATACAATGTCTGGAACAAGATCACCTTCTCGGAAGGCACCAGCCACTGACGGGCGCTGGCCGGTCTGGAAACTGGCCCTCCTGCTTTATCCCGCCACGGCGCTGGCGGTGGCCATCAACCTGTTTCTGGCCGGTCTGATCGCCAACAGCGCGGGGTTCGGGGTGATCCCGCCGGTCACCGCGCTGATATGGTCCGTGCCTTTGGGCGTGCCAGCGGCGTGGCTGGCGGGCCGCTGGCTGCGCGGGCTGATGGATGAGGCGGATGGCTGAGGCGCCCCTCTAATCGCATGTTTTCATATCAAAAAATGCCGGAAATTAAATTTCAGCCCGCTCAAAAACAAATGACATAAGTCAAGTTTCGAATCGAGAGAGAGGCATAGGACTCAGGAAAGATTGCCGAGTTGGATTCTCAATGCCCGCCTCTAACCCTCTGCACAGTCTCCCTGTTCGTGCCCTGCGCGCGACCTGTGCATGGGCGGGTATCTTCCTGCTGTTGATGCAAATGCTTGGCCCGGTGCTGGCGAGTCCCGGGCAGAGCATGTGGGTTGAGATCTGCTCGGACGCAGGGGCGGTCTGGGTCCAGATAGACCTAGAGGAGGAAGATCACGACCCGACCGTGCCCTGCACCAAATGCGCCGACTGCGCGTTATGCGCCGTCACCTCGGCGGCCCCGGTGCCCGGCCTGCCGGTTCTGATGCAGCACGACCGGGTTCAGAGCGCGCCTGCAGCACCGCGTTGTGAAGTCCGGCCCGATGGCGTGAAACGGTTGTGGCCCGAAACCCGTGGGCCTCCGCCAGCAATCCAAGACACATCTGAACGCGCCCTGCGCGCGTCCATGGCCCCCACCCAAAAGACCGGAGGTGCGCCATGGTCGTAAGTCGCGCAATCCATATCCTGCTGGCCCTTGCCCTGTCCTGCCTGATGGCGATCAGCGCCCGTGCCGACAGCCTTGCCAGCTTCCTGCCCGACATAGACCCCGCCGATCTGGTGCCCGGTGCCGATGCCTTTGGCCCCGTCCGCGATGACGTGCCGGTGGCCCCGGTGCTGAAGGGCGCAGACACCGTTGCCTGGGCCTTTCTGACCTCGGATTTCGTGGGCACCACGGGCTATTCCGGCAAACCCATCCACGTGGTTGCCGCCATCAACGGTGATGCGGTGCTGACCGGGGTGAAACTGGTCAAACATTCCGAACCCATCGTTCTGATCGGCATCCCCAACGCGCGCATGGTCGAACTGACCGAAGGCTATGCGGGTCTGGACCTGAAGGTCGAGGCCGAAACCGGGGGCGAGGGGCATGACCTCGACATCATCTCGGGTGCGACGGTCACGATCATGGTGATCGATGACAGCCTCGTGCGCGGCGGCATCAAAGTCGCGCGGGCGCTGGGGCTGGGCGGGCTGTCGCCCTTGCAGGCCGATGGGCCAAAGCGCGAAGTCGATATGGCGCAGGATGCGGTCTATGACTGGACCACCCTGTCCGGTGACGGCTCGGTCCGGCGGCTGACGCTGGATATCGGACAGGTCAATGCGGCGTTCGAGGCCACGGGCGATCAGCGCGCCATCAAGCGCCCCGAACCGGGTGAACCCGATGACACCTTTATCGACATGCATATGGCGCTGGTTTCGGTGCCGTCGATCGGCAAGTCGCTGCTGGGCGAAGCCGAGTACCAGAACCTTGTCGACTGGCTGGACGAAGGCGAACAGGCCATTCTGGTGCTGGGGCGCGGCGCCTACAGCTTCAAGGGATCGGGCTATGTGCGCGGTGGGATATTCGACCGGATTCAGCTGATCCAGGGCGACAGTTCGGTTCGGTTCTTCGACAAGCAGCAGCGCCGTCTGGGCAAGGTCGCCGCCCCCGATGCACCCAGCTTTACCGAGCTGGATATCTTCAAGATCCCCGCGGATGCCGAGTTCGACCCGGCCGAGCCCTTCCGCCTGCAACTGCTGGTGCAGCGCGCCGTGGGTGCGGTTGAAAAGACCTTTCTGACCTTCGATCTGGGCTACAAGCTGCCGGAACAGTATCTGCTGCCCGTCGCCGCCCCCGCAGTGGTTGATGACGCGACCGGCGAGGCCGCCGCCAAGGCCGCCCTGTGGCAGCGAATCTGGAAAGACCGCGTGGCCGAGATCGCGGTGCTGGGCGCGATGCTGTTGCTGCTGACGGCCACCTTCTTCTTCCAGTTCCACGCCACGATGAATGCGCGGGTCTTCTATTGGTTCCGCATCGGGTTCCTGACCATGACGCTGTTCTTCATCGGCTGGTACGCCAATGCGCAGCTAAGCGTGGTGAACCTGATGGCACTGGCCGGCAGCCTGCGCACCGGGTTCTCTTGGGATGCCTTCCTGCTGGACCCGCTGGTCTTTATCCAATGGTTCGCCGTCGCCGCCGCGCTGCTGTTCTGGGGGCGTGGGGCCTATTGCGGCTGGCTCTGCCCGTTTGGCGCGCTGCAGGAACTGACCAACAAACTCGCGCGCGCGCTGAAAGTGCCGCAATGGACCCTGCCCTGGGGCCTGAACGAACGGCTTTGGCCTGCGAAATACATGATCTTCCTCGTGCTGTTCGGGATCAGTTTCGTCTCGATCCCGCTGGCCGAGAAATATGCCGAGATCGAGCCGTTCAAGACCGCGATCATTCTGAAATTCATGCGCGACTGGCCGTTTGTGGTCTTTGCGCTGGCCCTGCTGGGGATCGGGCTGTTCATCGAACGGTTCTACTGCCGCTATCTCTGCCCCTTAGGCGGCGCGCTGGCGATCCCCGCCCGTATCCGCATGTTCGACTGGCTGCGCCGCTACAAGGATTGCGGCACCCCCTGTCAGACCTGCGCCAATGAATGCCCCGTTCAGGCGATCCACCCCACTGGCGAGATCAATCCGAACGAGTGCGTCACCTGCCTGCATTGTCAGGTGCTCTACCAGTCCGAGGACACATGTCCCGTCGTTATCCGCCAGTTGAAACGGCGGGCCAAGACAGGGTCGGTCACCATCAAGACCCCCCTCGGGCAACCACCGGCGAACCATCCGAACGCCAAACCGCAATCCGTTTCCTAAAAAGGAGGAACGATCATGTCGGACCACGAAAACAAACTGAACATCACCCGCCGCGGGATGCTGGGAGCAACTGCCACCGGTGCCGTGATCGCGGGGACCGGTCTGGGGTCAACCCTGATGACCGCGCGCGAGGCCAGTGCCGCCGCCAATGCGCATCTGGAACCCGGTGAGCTGGACGAATACTACGGCTTCTGGTCTTCGGGTCAGACCGGTGAAGTTCGCATCCTTGGTGTGCCTTCAATGCGCGAGCTGATGCGTATTCCCGTGTTCAACCGTTGCTCGGCCACGGGCTGGGGTCAGACCAATGAATCGCTGAAGATCCTGACCGAAGGGTTGCTGCCGGAAACCAAGGAATATCTGGCCGCAAACGGCAAGGTCACCTATGACAACGGCGACTTGCACCACCCGCACATGTCCTTCACCGATGGCACCTATGACGGCCGCTATCTGTTCATGAACGACAAGGCCAACACCCGCGTCGCCCGTGTGCGCTGCGACGTGATGAAATGCGACAAGATCATTGAGATCCCGAACGCCCATGACATCCACGGTCTGCGCCCGCAGAAATATCCGCGCACCGGTTATGTCTTTGCGAACGGCGAACACGAGGCACCGCTGGTCAACGATGGTGAAATCCTCGACGATCCGTCGCAATACGTGAACATCTTCACCGCGATTGACGGCGACACGATGGAGATCGCATGGCAGGTAATGGTGTCGGGCAACCTCGACAACACCGACTGCGACTATCAGGGCAAATACGCCTTCTCGACCTCGTACAACTCGGAAATGGGCATGAACCTGGCCGAGATGACCGAGAATGAGCTGGACCATGTGGTCGTGTTCAACCTCAAGGGCATCGAAGACGCGATTGCTGCCGGGAACTTTCAGGAACTGAACGGCGTCAAGGTTGTGGATGGCCGCAAAGAGGCGGGTGGCAACCTGACCCGTTACATTCCGATCCCGAACTCGCCGCATGGTGTCAACGCCGCGCCTGACAAGAAACACATCATGATCAACGGGAAACTGTCGCCGACCGTGTCCGTGATCGACGTGGAAAAGGTCGACGCGCTGTTTGCCGATAATGCCGACCCGCGTTCGGCCATCGTGGCGGAACCGCAGTTGGGTCTTGGCCCGCTTCACACCGCGTTCGACGGCAAGGGCAACGCCTATACCACCCTGTTCCTGGACAGCCAGGTGGTAAAATGGGACATCGCCAAAGCCATCGAGGCCTATGGTGGGGCGGATGTTGACCCGATCGTCGACAAGGTGGATGTGCACTATCAGCCGGGCCACAACTCGACCTCGATGGGCGAAACGGCCGAAGCTGACGGCAAGTGGCTGATTTCGATGAACAAGTTCTCGAAAGACCGCTTTCTGAACGTCGGCCCGTTGAAGCCGGAAAACGAGCAGTTGATCGACATTTCGGGCGACAAGATGAAGGTGGTCCATGACGGCCCGACCTTTGCCGAGCCGCATGACTCGATCCTTGTGCACCGCTCCAAGGTGAACCCGGTCAATGTCTGGGACCGCAACGACCCGATGTGGGAAGATGCCCGCCAGCAGGCCGCCGCCGACGGTGTCGATCTTGAGGAAGGCGCCGAGGAACCCATCCGCGATGGCAACAAGGTCCGCGTCTACATGACCTCAACCGCGCCGATCTTCAGCATGGAGAAGTTCACGGTCAAACAGGGCGACGAGGTGACCATCTATGTCACCAACCTGGACGATGTGGATGACGTGACCCACGGGCTGTGCCTGTCGAATTTCGGCATCGCGATGGAGGTCGCGCCGCAGGCCACCGCCTCGGTCACGTTCATTGCTGACCGTCCGGGCGTGCACTGGTTCTATTGCCAGTGGTTCTGCCACGCGCTGCACATGGAAATGCGCGGCCGGATGTTCGTTGAGCCGCGGAGCGCATAAACATGCGTTGGTCCCTGCTCATACCGCTCCTGCTCGGCTCGCCCCTTTGGGCGGCGGATTGGGATGTGCCCAACCGGGCGGGGGCCATCAATCAGATACTGGCGCAGGCGGCGGATGGAGACACCCTCCGCCTGCGCCCAGGCACTTATGCCGAAACGCTGGTTCTGGACCGGCCTGTCACCATCGACGGTCAGGGCTTGGCGACGATTGACGGACAGGGGGAAGGCAGCGTCATCACCGTGACCGGACCGGGCGTGACCGTGCGCGGGCTGACGGTGATCGGCTCGGGCTCGGACCATGACGGGATCGACAGCGGCATCCAGCTGACCAAAACGGCCACCGCGCCGGTGGTCGAGGATAACGTGCTGCTGGGCAATCTCTATGGCATCGACATTCACGGCGCAAAAGACAGTATCGTGCGGCGCAACCGGATCGAAGGGCGGCAGGACCGCCACATGAACGCGCGTGGCAACGGTGTTTATGTCTGGAATGCGCCGGGATCGGTGGTTGAAGACAATGACATAAGGTTTGGTCGTGACGGGATTTTTGTGAACTCGTCCAAGAAAAACACCTTTACCGGCAACCTGTTCCGCGACCTGCGGTTCGCTGTGCACTACATGTATGCCGACAATTCGGTGGTCAGCGATAACGTCTCAATCGGCAATCATCTGGGCTATGCGGTGATGTTCACGACCAATGTGACTGTCGCCAACAATGTATCCATCGGCGACCGCGAGCATGGCGTGATGCTGAACTATGCCAATAAAAGCACCATCACCGGCAATGTGGTGAAAGGTGCCAAGGAAAAATGCACCTTCCTGTATAATTCCAACAAGAACGAATTCACCGACAACTGGTTCCAGGGTTGCGGCATCGGCATCCACTTTACCGCCGGGTCCGAGCGCAATCGGATCGTCGGCAACGCCTTTGTCGGCAATAGGACGCAAGTGAAATACGTCTCGACCAAATGGGTCGAGTGGTCGGAAGGTGGCCGCGGCAATTACTGGTCCGATTTCGCCGCTTTTGATGTGGATGGCAACGGCATCGCCGACGCCCCCTATCGCCCCAATGACTCGATGGACCATGTGCTGTGGACCCAACCCGCAGCCAAACTGCTGCTCGGCTCGCCCGCCGTTCAGCTGGTGCGCTGGTCGCAATCGGCCTTCCCGGCGCTGTTGCCGGGGGGCGTGATGGACAGCAACCCCTTAATGCAAGCCCCTGAACCCCCAGCTATGAAAAAGGTGCCTCATGACGGATAAGGCCCTGACGATAAACAACGTCTGCAAGGACCGGGGGAAAACCCGCGTTCTGGACGATATCACCCTGTCTCTTGCCCCTGGTCAGCGCGTTGCACTGCTGGGCCATAACGGCGCGGGCAAGTCGACGCTGATCAAATCCATCCTCGGCCTGACGCCGATCCATGGCGGCGCCATCCGGATCGGAGACGCCACCCCCGGCAGCGCGCAAGCGCGGCGCGAGACGGCCTATCTGCCCGAAGCGGTGTCGTTTCACCCGGCTTTGACGGGCCGAGAACAACTGACCCTGTTTACACAACTGTCGGGTGCAAAGGCCGATGTGCCCGGCCTGTTGAACCGCGTCGGCCTGAGCGACGCGCTGGACCGCCGGATCGGAGCCTATTCCAAGGGGATGCGGCAACGTCTGGGTCTGGCGCAGGTGCTGCTGGGTCAGCCGACAGTGGCTTTGCTGGACGAACCGACCAGCGGGCTGGATCCGATCTCGCGACAGGATCTTTATGCCATCATCGACGAGCTGGCCGCGCAGGGCACCGCCGTTCTGATCGCGTCGCACGCACTGACCGAGGTCGAGGCCCGCACCGACCGCATCGCCATCATGCGCAAGGGCCGGATGGTGGCCGACGACACACTGACCAACCTGTCGGCGCTGGCCGGTCTGCCGATCCGCCTGAAGGTCCGCGCCAGCGCCAACGCCGACGCATTGGCCGCCGAACTGGGCGGCAATCGGATCAACGGAGCGTCGGTCGAACTGCTCTGCACCCCCGATGACAAGATGCAGGCCCTGCGCCGCATCGCCGGATTGGGCGACGCCGTGGCGGATGTGGAAATGACCCCGCCCAAGCTGGAAGACCTCTATCGCCACTACGCACAGGAGGATTTGCAATGACCCGCTTCCTCGCCATCACCCGCACCGAAATGCTGATCCTGCGCCGCAACCGCTGGCTGCTGGTCGCCACGCTGATCATGGTGCTGTTCGCGCTGGCCCTGACCTTTGCAGGCAGCGCGCCCACCGGCACGCTGGGCGTTGACATGCTGACCGTTTCGGTTGCGTCGATGACCACGCTGTCGGTTTACCTCGCGCCCCTTCTGGCGCTGATGATCTCGTTCGACGCCATCGCAGGCGACGTGGATCGGGGCAGCCTGTCGCTGCTGCTGTCCTATCCGGCGGGACGCGGAGAGATCCTGTTGGGCAAATTCACCGCCCATCTTGCCGCGCTGGCCTTTGCCATGACGGTCGGTTTCGGTACCGCCGGCGCGGTGGCCGCGTTCTTTGGCGGCGCGGGGCCGGACAGCCTGATGGCACTGGTCCGCCTCATCCTCACCTCCATCCTGCTGGGCGCTGTCTTTCTGGCGCTGGGATACCTGCTGTCCGCCCTGGCAAAGGGGGCCACGGCGGCGGCGGGTCTGTCGGCCGGGCTCTGGCTGGTCTTTGTCGTCCTCTATGATCTGGGCCTGTTGGGGGCCGTCGTCATGGACAAGGGCGGCGTCTTCACCCAATCCGTCTTTCCATGGGTGATGGTGGCCAACCCGGCCGACGCGTTCCGTCTGTGGAACATCGCCGCGACCGAAGGCGTCGCCATGGCATCCGGCATGACCGGGGCCGCGCAGGCGCTGCCGGTCTGGGCCGCGCCCGTGTCCTTGATGATCTGGCCGGTGCTGGGCTTTGCCCTCGCGCGGCTGGCGTTCCGGAGGGTCGAGCCATGAAACGCCTTGCCCTGATCGCATTGGTCGCGCTGGTGGCCTGCAAGGAAGAGCTGGCCGAGGTCCCCGACCCGGTCGACCTGACCCCCGACGCGCTGAGTTTTTTCTGCCAGATGAACATCGCCGAACATGGCGGCCCCAAGGGTCAGATCCATCTGGAAGGTTACCCCGCGCCGCTGTTCTTTGCCCAAGTGCGCGATATGGTGGCCTATCTAAAAAGCCCCGAGCGGGATGCGGACATCACCGCCGTTTATGTCAGCGATATGGGCGCGGCCCCCAGTTGGCGGCAGCCGGGTATTTCCAACTGGATCGCCGCCGATGGCGCGACTTTCGTGGTGGGCTCCAACGTCGCCGGCGGCATGGGCGCAAGAGAAGTAGTGCCCTTTGCCGACCCGACCGCCGCCGAGGCGTTCATCAATGACTATGGCGGCGCGGCCCTGCCCCTGTCCGATATCCCGGATGCCGAGGTGCTGGGCCCCGTCGATCTGGACCTAAAGCTGGAGACCCCCGCATGACCCCCCTGTCCCGCCGCCGCTTCCTGTCCATTTCCGCCGCCTGCGCTGCGGTTCCGACGATCACGTTCGCTGCACCCGTCGCCCGCTGGCGCGGTACCGCGCTTGGGGCAAAGGCCAGCCTGCAATTGGTGGGGATGGACGACACGCAAGCCGCGCCGTTCATCTCGTCGATCGAAGCCGAACTGAGCCGCCTGGAGAACATTTTCAGCCTTTACCAACCGCAATCGCAGCTCAGCCAGTTGAACCGGGACGGGGTTCTGACAGCACCGGCCCCCGAATTGCTGAACGTCCTGAGCCTGTGCTCGGCGCTGCATGCGGCCTCGGACGGGGCATTCGACCCGACCATTCAACCGGTTTGGCAGGCTCTGGCGTTGCAGGCC
Source organism: Ruegeria sp. F5 (assembly GCF_056533845.1). Lineage (NCBI taxonomy): Bacteria > Pseudomonadati > Pseudomonadota > Alphaproteobacteria > Rhodobacterales > Roseobacteraceae > Ruegeria > Ruegeria sp. F5. Next base: position 205,732 of record NZ_JBQFOU010000004.1, read on the forward strand.
GATGCCTCGGACCTTGCCGCGGCGCAAAAGACCGTTGGCTGGCACCGGGTCCGGTTTGACGGGCGCGAGGTGCGCCTGCCGGTGCCCGGTATCTCGGCCCTTACGCTGAACGGCATCGCGCAGGGCGCGATCACGGATCGCGTCGCGGCCTTACTGCGATCTTTCGGGTTGCGGGATGTCATGGTGGATATGGGGGAAATTGTCGCCATGGGCCATCGCAAAGATGGACGGCCCTGGCAGGTCGGTCTGTCCGACGCGGGAACGGTGATCCGGGAAATCGCATTGCGGGACCGGGCGGTTGCTACCTCATCGGCCAAGGGCACACTGTTTGCGGATGGCCAGGGCCATATCCTGAACCCCAACGGTCCGGCGGCGACACCGGACACCGTATCTGTTTCCGCACCCGAGGCAGCGCTTGCGGACGGCCTGTCGACCGCCCTCTGCGCCGCCCCCGCTGCGCAATCGCAGACCATCCTTAAATCGTTCCCAACCGCAAGGCTCGAGATGCGCATCCGGTAGCGATTTGACCCCGCCGGAAATTTCACGGATAGAGTGCCGCATGACGCAGCATCCAATCCTGTGGACGTTCCGCCGCTGCCCCTACGCCATGCGGGCACGCCTTGGCATCCTGAGCGCGGGCGTAACCGTCGAGTTGCGGGAAATCCTGCTAAGGGACAAACCGCAGGCTTTTCTTGAGACCTCGGCCACAGCAACGGTACCCGCCCTGCGTCTGGAGGATCGGGTTCTCGATGAAAGCCTGGACATCATGATCTGGGCGCTGGAGCGAAACGATCCAAAGCGCTTGCTGGACATGCCTAAGGACGGATGGCACCTGATCGAGACGAATGATGGCCCGTTCAAGGCAGCACTGGATCACACAAAATACGCCACCCGGTATCCCGAACTGGACCACGAAGCCGAGCGGATCAAGGCGGCCAGCTATCTGATCGACCTCGACCGGCAGTTAAGCGGTCGGCCATGGCTTTTCGGAAACCGCCCGACCCTTGCCGATCTGGCGCTGCTGCCGTTTGTCCGCCAGTTTGCTCATATCGACCGGGCTTGGTTTGACCATCAGCCCTGGCCAAATCTGATCGCGTGGCTGGACCGGTTTCTGGATAGCAAAGCCTTTGGGCTGATCATGAACAAATACAAACCTTGGCGCGAAGAAGACGAACCGATCTGGTTCTTTGGCTGAATTTGATTGCCAGACATCCTGAACGAAGCCGGTTGCTAGACTTTAACTACGCCACCCAAGTCGCTACCAACGCTGGAAATTTTACCGGGCAAACAATTCGGAAAGGTAGAACTCGGCCATCGTCTCGGACAATCCGGACTGATCGATCACCCAGAAACGCTGGGCTGATCCGGTTGGGTTCTTGTCACCCTTGCGCTCATAGGGTCGGCGCAGCTCGATGGGGACAAAGTTGTGCGGATAGCGCGTAACCAGGGCCAGATCGATGCGCGTCGGTCTTTCCGCATCGCTGATGACCAGTGGCTTTGTCAGAAGCGCATCCCCGAACCAGCGCCGCAGAATTTCGCGCGTGACAACGATGCTGTGTTCCCACTCGGCTTTATTTTTAGGTTTGGCGCTGCTTGACCGGGCGGATTTCTTGCCGCGACCGCCTTTGGCCCCGGTTGACGGCGCATTCTGCGAAAAGGTCTGCCGGAATTCTTCTATGTAGGACTTAACTTCTTCCTCACGGGTGGTCTTGTCGTCGGTCAGGGTTCCGATCTTGTCTATGGCGTCCTTGAGTTCGGGGTGAACCTGCAAGAGCTTGCTGATGACCGTATCGGTCGAGATCAGCCCAACGAACGCTTCGTTTTCCCCCTGACCTCCGGTGATCATGATCCTTTGAATGTCGGAAAGTTTCCTGCCTAAAGCGGCTAGCAGCAGAAGTCGTGTCGACCACCAGACGTTGTCGATATTGATCCTGAAAACGCGAACGCTTCGATCGCTGGCCACGGCGGTGGCGATGTCGTCCAAGTGTTCGCTAATCGCGCTCAGGCTGCTTTCACTAATCTCCGTGTTTGCCAGCATAAGCTCATCGTTCATGTTCATAGCCATCGCCGGAGAGATCAGTATCAGAAACTGGCGGGTCGGTTCAAAATTGGACAGCGAGGTCGCGACCTTGGTTGCCAGATCCTCGGGGCTGCGGAATTGCGCCACCAGATTGCTGACCTGTACCTGCTTTCTAAGCGCCTTGATGGGCTCGATCGTCGAATTTTCGTCCAGCCCGTCAATGTAATAGGGCGGCCAGGGGACCGTGTCTTCCAGCACGAAGAGAAAATCGTGAACCCCGGCCTCTTTGGCGATAGCCAATTCGCATTGGGTGTAAGAGGACACGCCAAGCTTGATGTCATCGGGCAACACCAGATTGTTATTCCCCGTTTTCGGAGGTTTGGACCCCAGCCGCCACGCATACAGGCCGACAAAGGCGTCGCAGCCGCGAATGTCCTGCATGACCTTTGCAAGCGGCGTTCGGTTTTCGGCCCCGTAGTGCTCCATCTGAACGACGGCAAAACCCAGCCGCTGCAAGGCCGCCGCTGCGGCATCCCGATAGGATTGAAGGTCGCGGAACGTTGACGAAAGGTAGACGCGCATGCTTGTCGCCTCCGTACATGTGTTCGGATACTTGGCAATCTTACACTACAATGGATATCAGAGCGAGGGTTCGACCCCGTGGCGACGTCGGGTCAGTTCAGACCTGTCTCGGGTCAGCGTGCCGTTTGCGTAGCCCTTGACCGACAGCCAGCCTTGCGGATGAATCACTGTGCGGGGCCTGAGGTTTCATCCTTGAATGCTGAGAGTTTTTCGCGAATTTCGTCCGGCCACGGGGCCGAGCGCCCGCCCGGACCGGTGTGAACCAGCGTTGCTGTGGTGGTAAAGCGCAACTCGTCCCCCGAATGGGCGGTCATGCGGTAATCGACCGAGCTGGTGCCGATCCGGGTGATGACCAATTGCAGCACCAGATGGTCGCCATGGCGGCTGGGGGCGGAAAACCGCGTCTGGATCTGGCCGGTGGGCACAGCGCCGGTCTTGTGCAGGGTTTCGAACGGAAGGCCCAGCGCTTCGTCGAAAAAAGCCTCGATGCAGTCGTTCATCATCTCGAAATATCGGGGGAAAAAGACGATCCCGGCAGGGTCGCAATGTTTGAACAGCACTTTTTGCGGAAAGGAAAACGCCATCACACCCCCACATACCGTTCCGAGATGTCGGGGGTCAGATCCGTCATCACCCCCGACCAGACGGTTTTGCCACGCTCCAGAATCACCGCCTTGTCCGACACGGCAGCGATTTCCTTGAGCGATTTGTCGATCAGCAGGATGGCGACACTGGTTTCCGACTTGAGGCGGCGCAATGCGGCCCAGATTTCCTGCCGGATGATCGGGGCCAACCCCTCGGTCGCTTCATCCAGGATCAACAGGCGTGGGTTGGTCATGAGGGCGCGGCCGATGGCCAGCATCTGCTGCTCGCCCCCCGACAAGGACGCCGCGCGCTGATCTGAGCGTTCGCCGAGGCGCGGGAACAGGTCGGCCACGGTGCGCAAGGTCCACGCGCCGGGCCGCGCGGCGGCGATCAGGTTTTCCCGCACGGTCAGATCGGCAAAGCACCGACGGCCTTCGGGCACAAGCCCGACGCCCAAACGGGCAACCTTGTGGCTGGGAAGCGCGTGCAGGTCGTGGCCGTCAAACCTCAGCCCGCCCTCGGACCGGATCATGCGGCAGATGGCCTTGACCGTTGTCGTCTTGCCCATGCCGTTGCGCCCCATCAGCGCCGTCACCTCGCCCTCGGCCATTGTCAGGTCAACGCCAAACAGCGCCTGACTGACGCCATAGGTCGCGGTGAGGGTGTCGAGGGTCAGAAAGCTCATGCCTCTTCCCCCAGATAGGCTTCGCGCACCTCGGCACTGGTGCGGATTTCGTCCGCCGTACCGGTGGCGATGACCTTGCCGTAGACCAGAACGCTGATGCGGTCGGCCAGCGCAAAGACCGCGTCCATGTCGTGTTCGACCAGAAGGATCGGCGCCTCGGCCCGCAGGCCATCCAGAAAACCGGTCAGCCGTTTCGAACCCCCTGCCCCAAGCCCGGCCATCGGCTCGTCCATGACGAACACGCGGGGGGACAGTGTCAGGGCAACGGCGACCTCTAGCTGGCGGCGCTGCCCGTGGCTCAGGTTGGCGCAACGGGTGTTGCGGTCATCGCTGAGGCCGACACGTTCCAGCGCAGCCTCGGCCCGTTCGGTTAATGCCCTGGTCTTCAACGCAGCACGCCAGAACCGCCAGGCGGCCCCGCTGGCCCCGATTGCGCCCAGAACCGCGTTTTCCAGCACGGTATCCTCCATGCACAGGGCCGAGATCTGAAAGGTGCGCCCCATCCCCGCCCGGGCCCGCGCCTGTGTGCTGAGGGCAGACACATCGCGCCCCTGCAGAAACACCCGCCCGGAATCCGGCGTCAGCCCGCCGCAAATCTGCTGGATCAGGGTCGACTTGCCAGCGCCGTTTGGTCCGATGATTGCATGTATCTCTCCGGCTTTCAGATCGATTGATACGTCATCCGTGGCTTTCAGGGCCCCAAAGCTCTTCCTCAGGTTTTGGGTGGCGAGGACAGGATCAGACATGTGCGCCCTCCTTGCCGGTCAACAGACCGATCAATCCGCCACGCCCGAACAGGACGATGCACAGCAGGATGATGCCCAGAAACACGTGCCAGTACTCGGTCAGCCCGCCCAGAAAATGCTCGAGCGCCACAAAAACGCAGGCTCCGACAACCGGCGCCATCAGGCGACCGACCCCGCCGATGATGATCAGAACGATCAACTCGCCCGACAACTGCCAGCCGAACATGGAAGGAGAGACAAAGCGGTTGAGATCGGCGAACAAAGCACCCGCAAGCCCGGTGATTGCGCCGGAGATCACGAAGGCCAGCAGCCTCAGACGCACCGGGTTCATCCCCACCGTCTCGACCCGGATACTGGATTGCCGGGCGGCGTTCAGCGCCAGACCGAAGGGCGACGCCTGCAGCCGCGCGTTGAGGTATAGGACCGCACACAGGATCACAAAGCAGATGCCGAAGAACTGGATCGGGACCAATGTGTTCAGCCCCGGAAACCCGTTGCGCACATAGATCGACACCCCGTCCTCACCCCCGTATTCAGCCCAGGAGATGGCGAAGTAAAAGAACATCTGCCCGAAGGCGAGCGTGATCATGATGAAGTAGACGCCCGTGGTCTGCAGCGTCAGCAGCCCGATGAGAAAGGCGATGATGGCCGAGACCAGCATGGCCACCAGCCAGATCACCGGCATGGAATTGGTGCCGCCGGTGGAAAACAGCCCCAGATCGAGCGTGGTATAGGTCTGCGCGTGATAGGCCAGAATGCCCATCGCATAACCGCCGAGGCCGAAAAACACCGCGTGGCCAAAGCTGACCATGCCGCCGATGCCAAGGATGATGTTCAGCCCCACGGCGGCCAGTGCCAGGATCACCGCGCGCGTGACCAGTGTGATGGTAAAGGGCTCATCCACGACCAGCGCAAACAAGGGCAGCGCCACAAGACCGCCGATCACCAGCGCGTTCAGCAAGCGTTCATTGACCCTCATGCACGCGCTCCGAACAGTCCGGTGGGTCGGAAGAACAGCACCAGCCCCATCAGCACGTAAATCCCCATCGAGGCAATCGCCGCGCCGCTTTTCTGCGCCGCGCCGGTGTCCATGAACAGCTTGAACAGTTCGGGCAGGAAAACCCCGCCCAGCGTGTCGGTCAACCCGACCAGTAGCGCACCGATAAAGGCCCCCCGGATCGAGCCGATGCCGCCGATGACGATCACCACGAAGGCAAGGATCAAAACCGGCTCTCCCATACCGACCTGCACCGATTGGATGGCCCCCACCAGCGCCCCGGCCAGCCCGGCCAGTGCAGCACCGAGCGCGAAGACCAGCGTGTAGAGTTTCGAGATATCGACCCCAAGCGCCGCGATCATCTCGCGGTCGTTTTCACCGGCGCGGATTTGCACCCCAAGACGTGTGCGTTCAATCAGCGCCCAAAGACCAATGGCGACCGCAAGGCCGATGGCGATCAGGGTCAGGCGGTAAAGCGGGTATTCGATCCCACCGGGCAGCGTGACCGGGCCCGACAGCGCCTCGGGGATATCCAGAAACAGCGGGAATGAGCCAAAGACCCAGCGCGTTCCTTCCGAAAAGATCAGGATCAGCGCGAAGGTTGCCAGCACCTGATCCAGATGCGGCGCCTTGTAGAGCCGCCGGATCACCGCCATTTCGATCACCGCCCCGGCCAGCGCCGCCGCGGCCAAGGCGGCCACGAGGCCCAGAAAAAACGACCCCGTCGCACCCGCCACCGCCGCAGCCGCAAAGGCACCGACCATGTAAAGCGAGCCATGGGCCAGATTGATCAGCCCCATGACGCCGAAAATCAGCGTCAGACCGGCGGCCATCAAAAACAGCATGACGCCGAACTGCAGACCGTTCAGGACCTGTTCGATAATCAGGATCGAGGACATGAAATCTCCGGACGTTGCGCGCCCGAAACCGGGCGCGCAAAGGGCTTACATCTTGCAGTCAGCCGCATAGGCATCCGAGTGGTTTTCCAGCGCGGTGCCGATGATCTTGTTGGTGAAGACGTCGCCGTCCTTGATCACCTCGCGCGCATAGATCGTCTGTACTGGGTGGTGGTTCGGCCCGAACGAGAAATCGCCGCGCGTGCTGTCAAATTCGGCGGCGCGCAGCGCTTCGCGGAAGGCATCGGCATCCGAAGGATCGGCTTTATCCAGCGCCGACAGCAACAGGTTTGCCGTGTCAAATCCCTGACTTGCATAGAGCGACGGCAGCCGCCCGTATTCCGCCTGGAAGCTTTCGACAAAACCCACGTTGGTCGGGTTGTCGATATCCTTGTTCCATTGCGAGGTGTTCACCACGCCCAGCGCCGCATCGCCAACGGCCTGCAGAATACCCTGATCGAAGCTGAAGGCGGGGCCGACCACGGGCAAATCAATGCCGCTGTCTGCATATTGCTTGAGGAAAGAAATCCCCATACCGCCTGGCAGAAAGAAGAACACGCTATCGGCATCGCTGGCCCGGATCTGAGCCAGCTCGGCGGCGTAATCCGTCTGACCAAGCTGGGTATACACCTCGCCCGCCAGATCCCCTTCGAAGAAGCGTTTGTAGCCGGTCAGCGCGTCGGTGCCCGCCGGGTAGTTCGGGGCCAGGATGAAGCTGTTCTTGTATCCGGCACCATTGGCATACGCCCCTGCGGCCTCGTGCAGGTTGTCGTTCTGCCAGGCCACGTTGAAATAGTTCTGATGGCAGTTCTTGCCCGCCAATGGCGACGGCCCCGCATTCGGCGACAGGTAGAACACGTTCTGGTTCACCGCAGCAGGCACAACGGCCATCGCAAGGTTCGACCAGATGATGCCGGTCATCACATCCACACGCTCGGATTGGATCATCTTGTCGGACAGCTGCACGGCGATGTCGGGTTTGCGCTGGTCGTCCTCGATCACGACATCGATATCGTCGCGGCCCGACTGTGCGATGGCCAGCATGAAGCCGTCGCGCACATCGATGCCCAGCCCGGCCCCGCCGCCGGACAGCGTTGTGATCATACCGACCTTGACCTCGGCCAGTGCCGATGAGGTGCACAGCGCCGTGGCGGCAGCGGCCATAAGTAGTTTTTTCATTTCAGTCTCCCCTTGTTGGTTATCGGCTTCACGCCCCAATCCCGGCGATTATGGTTAGGTTTCATCAGCTTGCAACCGCTTCTGCTTTAAGCTTGAACCGTTGCACCTTGCTGGTCTGCGTTTTTGGCAGGTCGTCGCAGAAAACAATGCTGCGCGGGTACTTGTAGGGGGCGATGGCGGCTTTGACGTGCTCTTGCAGCGCTTCGACAGTGGCATCGGACGGCTCGGCACCTTCGGCCAGAACCACATGTGCCTGAACGATATGGCCCCGTTCCTTGTCCGGCACGCCGATCACCGCGCATTCGGCGACGGCGGGATGCGACAGCAGCGCGGCCTCGACCTCGGGGCCCGCGATGTTGTAGCCCGCCGAAACGATCATGTCGTCGTTGCGGGCGGCAAAGTGGAAATAGCCATCGGCGTCCTTCGAGAAACTGTCGCCGGTGATGTTCCAACCATCTGCAACATAACCCGCCTGCCGGTCATCATTCAGATAGCGGCAGCCCGTTGGGCCGCGCACGGCCAGGCGGCCAACCTCGCCGATGTCCGCTTCGGACCCGTCGGGGCGCAACACCTTGGCCTGATAGACCGAGACCGGTTTGCCCGTGCAGGCAGGCTGGTGATCGTCAAAGCGATTGCTGATGAAGATATGCAAAAGCTCGGTCGCGCCGATCCCGTCGAGCATCGGTTTGCCGGTCTTCGCCATCCAGTCGTCATAGATGGGCTTGGGCAAGGTCTCACCGGCGGAAACAGCAGCGCGCAGGCTCGACAGGTCCGCGCCCTCGTCCATCGCGCCCAGCATGACGCGATAAGCGGTGGGCGCGGTGAAGCAGACGGTGGCTTTGTATTTCTCGATGATCTCGATCATGCCGGGGGGCGAGGCCTGTTCCAGCAAGGTTGCCGTCGCCCCGAAGCGCAGCGGAAACACGGCCAGCCCGCCCAGGCCAAAGGTGAAGGCCAGCGGCGGCGAGCCGACAAAGACATCCTCTTGCGTGACACCCAGAACCTCGCGCGCATAACCGTCGGCGATGATCAGGATGTCACGGTGGAAATGCATCGTCGCCTTGGGCTCGCCGGTGGAACCCGAGGTGAACCCCAGCAGCGCAACGTCATCGCGCCCGGTGGCGACACAATCGAACTTCACCGGCTTTTCCAGCGCCATCCGGTCCAGTTCGGCGTCGTGGTTCGAGGTGCCGTCGAAACCCACAACCTTCTTTAGATATTGGCTGCCCTTGGCGCAGGTCGACATCTCATCCATCAGCCGCGTGTCGCACAGCGCGAACTGAATCTCGGCCTTGTCGACATATTTGGTCAACTCAGAGGCCCGCAGCATCGGCATAGTGTTCACCACCACCGCGCCCACTTTGGTCGCGGCCAGCCAGCAGGCAACCATGGCCGGGTTATTGGCCGACCGGATCAGCACCCGGTTGCCGGGTTCGACACCCAGATCCTGAACCAGCGCATGGGCCAGACGGTTGGTCCAGTCGGTCAGTTCCTTGTAGGTGCGCAGGCGGCCATTGCCGATCAGCGCGGTGTTGTCGCCAAAGCCTTTTTCAACCATTTTATCAGTGAGTTCGTAGCCGACGTTCAACCGATCAGGATAGTCGAACCCGTCCAGCAGGAAGTCCGGCCATTGATCCTGCGGCGGCAGGTTGTCCCGTGCGAATGTGTCGGTATGGGCCGAAGGACCAAGCATCACGAACCTCCCAAATGTGCCGCCTGTGCCGCGCGTGCGATGATGACCTTTTGCACATCAGACGCGCCTTCATAGATGCGCAGCGCGCGGATTTCCCGGTAAAGCCGCTCGACCGATTTGCCCGAGCGGACGCCCTCGCCGCCGAACAGCTGAACCGCCTTGTCGATCACCTGCTGGGCCTGATCCGTGGCATACAGCTTGGCCATGGCGGCTTCGCGGGTAATCCGGGGCGCGCCGCTGTCCTTGGCCCAGGCCGCGCGATAGACCAGCAAGGCGCTTGCGTCCACATCCAGCGCCATGTCGGCGATGTGGCCCTGCACCATCTGCAGATCGAACAGCGGCGCGCCCTGAACCTGCCGAGTGGTGACCCGCTGCAGCGCCTCGTCCAACGCGCGGCGGGCAAAGCCCAAAGCCGCCGCTGCCACGGTCGAGCGGAAGACATCCAGCACCGACATGGCAATGCGAAACCCCTGCCCCGGCGCGCCGATCATCGCCGTCACCGGCACCCGGCAATCGGTAAACCTGAGCCGTGCGAGGGGGTGTGGTGCGATGGTGTCCAGCCGCTCGACAACTTCGAAACCCGGCAGGTCGGGCGTGACGATGAAGGCTGACAGCCCCTTGGCCCCGGGGGCCTCTCCGGTCCGCGCGAACAGCGTGTAGAGATAGGCGATGCCGCCGTTCGATATCCATGTTTTCTCGCCATTCAGCACATAGCTGTCGCCGTCCGGCGTGGCGGTCATCGTGGAATTTGCCACGTCCGAGCCCGATTGCGGTTCGGTCAGGGCAAAGGCGGAAATGGCCTGTCCCGCGCGGGTTTCGGGCAGCCACCGCGCCTTTTGCGCGTCCGAGCCGAACAGCGAAATCGCCCCGGTCCCGAGCCCCTGCATGGCAAAGGCGAAATCGGCCAGCCCGTCATGGCGCGCCAATGTCTCGCGTGCCAGACACAGCGTGCGCACATCCAATTGACCGTTCTGGTCGGCGGTGACACTCAACAGCCCCGCCTCGCCCAAAAGCGCCACCAACTGGCGGCATGCGGCATCGGTGTCGGCATGATCCACGTCCAGACCTGCCGCAACCTCTTCCACCCGCGCTGCCCAGTCGCGGTGGCGTTGCTCAAAGAAAGGCCAGTCGAGGAAGGTCTGATCCGCCATCAATCCCCCTCGAACACCGGTTTTTCTTTGGCGACAAAGGCATTGTAGGCCCGTTCAAAATCGCCGGTCTGCATGCAGATGGCTTGCGCCTGCGCCTCGGCCTCGATGGCCTGTTCGATCGACATCGACCACTCCTGCGCCAGCATCGTCTTGGTCATCATATGCGCAAAGTTCGGCCCTGCCGCGATCCGTTCGGCCAACTCGCGCGCTGCGCCGTCCAGTTCGTCCACACCAACGATCCGGTTGTAAAACCCCCACGCCGCGCCCTCATCGGCGGTCAGCGACCGACCCGTATACAGCAGTTCTGCCGCCCGACCCTGCCCGATGATCCGGGGCAGAATGGCGCAAGCCCCCATGTCACAACCCGCCAGACCGACCCGGGTGAACAGAAAGGCGCATTTAGCCTCGGGCGTCGCGATACGCAGGTCCGAGGCCATGGCAATGATTGCACCCGCCCCCACGCAGACGCCATCAATCGCCGCGATGATCGGCTTGCCGCAATTGACCATCGCCTTGACCAGATCGCCGGTCATCCGGGTAAAGGCCAAAAGCTCCCTCATATTCATGCGCGTCAGCGGCCTGATGATGTCATGCACATCCCCGCCCGAACTGAAATTCCCACCGTTCGAGGCAAAGACCACCGCATCCACATCATCGGCATAACCCAGATCCCGGAACCAGTCGCGCAGTTCGGCATAGCTTTCAAAGGTCAGCGGGTTTTTCCGCTCGGGCCGGTTCAGCGCCACCGTGGCAACCCGGTTTTCGATTCGGCACTGGAAGTGCTTTGTGTCACTGCGCATCGGTATCCTCCGGCATGTTGAATTCGGCGGCCAAGGCGCGGGCTTCTTCGGCCGAGAACTGGCCCAGCAAATCGGCAATCCACGCCTCATGGGCCGAGGCCTGACGGGCGAATTCCGCGCGCCCCTGCCGCGTCATGCGAACCCGATGCGCGCGCCGGTCGCCCGGTACGGCCACACGCTCAAGATGGCCGTCTTCGACCAGCCGATCCACGATCCCGGTCACGTTTCCATTGGACACACGCAGTGCACCCGAAATCTGGCTCATCTTCAGACCATCCTCGTAGCGGGACAACGCCGCCATCACGTCGAACCGGGGCAGCGTGGTTTTGAATTCATCGCGCAGGTTCTCGCGCAGCCGCCCTTCGATAGCGCGGGTCGTTTTCAGAAGCCGCAGCCAAAGGCGCAACCGCTCCTTCGATGCGGCCTCCAGCGGGATTTGCGCCAGGCCCGAACTCATACCTCGCCCCCCGAGACGCTGAGGCCGTGACCATTGATCGACGCCGCCCCTTTCGAGGCCAGAAAAATCGCCGTCGCCGCAACCTCTTCGGGCGCGATCAGGCGGTGCATGGGGTTGGCGGCGGTGATCTTCTCCATCGCGGTTGCCTCATCCACATTGAATTTCTCGGCCACACCGCGCGCCGCATTCGTTGCCATTTCGGTGTCGACAAAGCCGGGGCAGATGGCGTTGCAGGTGATCCCGCCCTTGGCGACTTCTTTGGCGGTCGACCGGACCAGACCCAGAACCCCGTGCTTGGCCGCACAATAAGCCGCCAGCGTCGCGCCACCCTGCAAAGACGCGGTCGAGGCGATGGCAATCAGCCGCCCCCCCGGATCCATGCCCCTGAGCGCAGCACGGAAGGTCAGGAAAACTCCGGTCAGCGTGGTGTTCAACGTGTCGTTCCAATCGGTTAGCGACAGGTCTTTCACTTTCCCGGTGCGCGCGATCCCGGCATTGGCGATCACGACGTCAAAGGGGCTTTCAAACAGCTCCGCGACCGAGTCCTCATCCGTCACGTCCGCTTGTTTCACCGTCATTTCAAAGCCTTCGGCAGTGTCCTTCAACGGCTCCAACCGACGGCCGCAGATGGTGACATCATCGCCTTCTTCGGCGAACGCGCGAGCAATCGCCCGACCAATACCTGTGCCGCCACCCGTGACCAGAACCCGTCTCATGCCTTCAACTCCATTTCCACTTCCCGATCCGCCAGTCGCCACGCCTGATCCCGTCCCGCTTCATAAGGTTTCGGCCACACCGCCTGCCGGTCGCCCAGGGCGGTCGCGGCGTGCAGCGTCCAATAAGGGTCGTTCAGATGCGGGCGCGCCAGACAGACAAGATCGGCCCGCCCCGCCATCAGGATCGAATTTACATGGTCCGGCTCATAGATATTGCCCACCGCCATTGTCCTGATCCCGGCCTCGTTGCGGATACGGTCCGAGAACGGGGTCTGGAACATGCGCCCGTAAACAGGCCTGGCCCCGGTCGAGGTCTGGCCCGCAGACACGTCCACAATATCGGCCCCCGCGGCGGCGAACATCCTGGAAATCCCGACCGCTTCCTCAGCCGTCACCCCGTGATCCCCTGCCCAATCGCTGGCCGAAATCCGCACGGCCATTGGCCTTGCGTCGGGCCAGACGGCACGCATTGCGCTGAAAACCTCAAGCGGATAGCGCATCCGGTTTTCCAGCGCGCCGCCATAGGCATCGTCGCGCCTGTTCGACAGGGGAGAGATGAAAGACGAGATCAGATAGCCGTGTGCCGCGTGCAGTTCGATCATGTCAAAGCCCGCGCGATCCGCCATTTCGGCGGCGGCCACAAATTCAGCCGTGACCCGATCCATATCGGCGCGGTCCATCGCCTTTGGCACGGCGTTGCCTTCGGACCAGGGAATGGCCGAGGCTGAAATGATCGGCCAGTTGCCCGTCTCCAACGGCTGATCCATGCCCTCCCACCCCAAACGGGTCGACCCCTTACGCCCCGCATGACCGATCTGGCAGCAAATCTTCGCCTCGGTCTCAGCATGGACAAAATCGGTCAAACGCTTCCACGCGGCTTCGTGTTCGGGCGCATAGAGCCCCGGGCAGCCGGGGGTGATCCGTCCATCAGCGGCAACGCAGGTCATCTCGGTATAGACCAGCCCGGCACCGCCTTTGGCGCGCTCGCCATAATGGATCAGGTGCCAGTCGGTCGGGCCGCCATCGACCGCCTTGTACTGCGCCATGGGGGAGACGACGACACGGTTCTTCAGGCTCATGTCCCGCAAACGAAGCGGCGCGAACATCGGTGCCCGGACGGGCGCATTGGCCCCTGCACCGGCTTGCCGCAGGAACCAGGCCTCGGCCTGCTTCAACCACGCACCATCGCGTTCGCGCAGGTTCTCATGGCTGATCCGTTGCGAGCGGGTCAGCATCGAATAGTTCAGCTGCACCGGATCAAGATCTAGATAACGCTCGACATTTTCGAACCATTCCAGAGAGTTCCGCGCCGCTGACTGCAATCTCAGAACCTCGAGCCGCCGCTCGTCTTCATAGCGGGCGAACGCGGCCTCGAGCGTATTTTCGCTGACGATATATTCGGCCAATGCAATCGCGCTTTCCATCGCCAGCTTGCTTCCCGAGCCGATCGAAAAATGCGCCGTTGCGGCCGCATCTCCCATCAGGACGACATTCTTGTAGCTCCACTTTTCGCAAAGCACCCGGGGGAAGCGCAGCCAGGCAGAGCCCCTGATATGGCTGGCATTGGTCATCAGGGAATGGCCGCCCAGATGATCGCGGAAAATCTCTTCGCAGACCTTGATTGACTCTGCCTGACTCATCTCGCCAAAGCCGTAGGCATCAAAGGTCTCTTGCGTGCATTCGACAATGAAGGTCGCTGTATCGTCGTCGAACTGATAGGCATGGGCCCAGACCCAGCCCTTGTCGGTGTGCTCGAAGATAAATGTGAACGCGTCGTCAAATTTCTGATGGGTGCCGAGCCAGACGAACTGGCACAGCCGTTCGTCGATATCGGGCTTGAAAACATCAGCAAATTCCACACGCGTTTTCGAGTTCAGCCCGTCTGCGGCCACCACCACGTCGAACTCGCTCATATAGGCCGAGGCGCTTTCCACCTCGGTCTCAAACCGCATTTCGACACCCAACTCGCGGGCACGGTCCTGAAGGATCAACAACAGTTGCTTGCGCCCGATGCCGCAAAAGCCATGGCCGCTTGAAACCGTCCGCTTGCCCTGATGCACCAGCGCCACGTCATCCCAATAGGCAAAATGCTTGCGGATGGCTTCAGCGCAGACGGGGTCATTGGCGGCCAGATTGTCCAGCGTTTCATCCGACAGAACCACGCCCCAGCCAAATGTATCATCCGCGCGGTTGCGTTCGATCACCACCACCTTGGCAGATGGATCGCGCAACTTCGTGGATATCCCGAAATAGAGACCTGCGGGACCACCGCCAAGACATGCAATGCGCATGAAATGATATCCCCCCAAAAGCTGATTGCCTGAAAGGTTAGATCGGGGAATGAGTCCTTTCAAGTAAAAATATTTTAAGCTTGAAGTTTTTGAGTGACGGAATGTGTGCGGTCAAATCAATCCGAACGGCTCACCCCAACCTTGCACCGCAGCCAGACACGTTAATCAAAGCTGTTGCAGCCAGCCCAAGCGCTGTGCCTAAAGTGGCGGCAAAGGATTTCTTGAAAAGCGGCTTTGGGAGAAAAGACAATGGCCGAGTATTATCTTGCGTTCTGGAATCTGGAAAACCTCTTTGGCCCGTCGAACCATCCGGACAGGCCGGAATGGGTGCAAAAGCAGGTCAAGAACGATCTGAAGGGTTGGACCAAGGCGCTTTACGGCACCAAGCTTAAGCAACTGGCAAAAGTCATCGCGGCCATGAACGAAGGTGCAGGGCCGGATATTCTTGGCGTTTGCGAGGCCGAGGATGAAGCGGTTCTGAAGGACCTCATCGCAACACTCGCACCGATGCTGCCCGCCCGGAAATTTGCGACGGTGTTTGCCTCGGATGACCTGAGTTCGCGGGGGATCGACACCGCGTTCATCTATGATCAAAACCAGTTCAGCGTCGACAAGAAGCTGGTCTTCAACCATTTCGTCATGCGCCGAACCGGGACGCGGGATATTTTGCAGGCAACGTTCAAGGCCGTTGCCGATAACAATGAAATCGTGGTCATGGCCAATCACTGGCCCTCGCGGTCAGGAGGGAGCGCGCAGGACTCGGCCGGGTTCCGGGCCACGGCGGGGGAAACCTTGTCTTACTGGCACAGCCGTATTTTCGAGGCCGCGCCTCTCAAAAAGCGAACGCCGGTCGTCGCGTTTGGCGATCTGAATGACGATCCGTGGGACAGAAGTGTCACCGTGAACGCGCTGGCCACGCGGGAACGCGGCGATGTTCGGCGGGCGACGTCCCCGAAGTTCTACAACCTGTCCTGGGACTACCTGATCTCGGACGCCGTGGATCTGAACGGGAAGAAGCGCCAACTGGAGGGCACGCTGTATTTCAAGAGCAACGGCAATCTGTTCGACCAGATCCTGATCAATCGCCCGCTTCTTGATGCAAAGAAAGACAGCGGCTTCAAATATGTCGATGGCAGTGCGGGCTTGTTCGCCTTTCCTGCCATGGTTTCCCATAAAACGGGTGAAGGGCCGCGCCGGTTCGGGTTGCCGAAGGGAAATGCCGGAAAGAACGTGGACAAGACCGGTTTCAGCGATCATTTCCCGGTCGCACTCAGGATCAAAGCGGTGTGAGATGGCGAAACGCTTCTAAAAGGACTCTGAGGCTACGAAGTTCATAAGCCCAGTGCTGACACTGTTTTGGTTGCACTCCGGCCGCATACGGTTTCTGCTGCACGACATCCGCTTTGCACGAGGTCACAATGCCCCAGACATCCACCGCCAACCGTCGTTTCGTACTGGCCGAACGCCCCAAGGGACAACCGGACGAAAATACGCTGCGTCTTGAAACCACGGACATCCCCGAACCCGGCCCGGCAGAGATGCTGGTGCGAACGGTGTATATGTCGCTGGACCCTTACATGCGGGGTCGCATGAATGAGGGCAAATCCTATGCTGAACCGGTTGCGATTGGCGGCGTGATGACAGCTCAGGTCGTGGGACAGGTGGTGAAATCGAACATCGAGGGCTACGAGGCCGGAGACTACGTGCTCAATCCAAGCGGGTGGCAGGACTACGCCGTCTCAGACGGAACGCAGGTCGTCAATCTGGGCAAATCCCCGGACAACCCGTCATGGTCGCTCGGCATTCTGGGCATGCCGGGATACACGGCCTATGCCGGTTTGCTGAAAATCGGAGAGCCCAAGGCTGGCGAGACGGTTGTCGTGGCCGCTGCGGCAGGCCCGGTTGGCGCAACGGTCGGGCAGATTGCAAAGCTCAAAGGGTGCCACGTGGTCGGCATCGCCGGCGGCTCGGACAAATGCACGCATGTTGTCGAGAACCTTGGGTTTGACGCCTGTCTGGACCACCGCTCCGACGATCTGGCGACACAATTGCGCGCGGCCTGCCCGGATGGCATTGACGTGTATTTCGAGAATGTCGGGGGCAAGGTGCTATACGCGGTGCTGCCGCTGTTGAACCCGTTCGCGCGCGTCCCTGTCTGCGGCATTGTATCGTGGTACAACTTGCCGGGCCTGCCGGACGGCCCGGACATGGGGCCAGCGATCCTGGGCACGATCCTGCGGATGAAAGTCAAAATGCAGGGGTTCATCATCTACGACAATTTCGGTGCCGACGTGTATCAGGAGTTTGTCCGCGACATGACCGCCTGGCTGGCGGATGGGTCAATACACTACAAGGAACATATGGTTGAGGAGTTGGAGAATGCCCCGGAAGCCTTCAATCAACTGCTGGCCGGTGGCAACTTTGGCAAGATGGTCGTGAAAGTTGACTGACTGGACAAAGGCCCCAACCGCACGCCGCCTGATCACGCGCGATACATCCGGCGCATGACCAGAGGCGTCAGGTACATCGGTATCTGGTAGGCCCCGATGAACACCATGATCGGTGCCGTGGCCTCGGGCGGCAGGGCCAGGAAGAAAAGCGCGACGTTGCGGTTTCCGGCGATCACGGACACTGCGGTCGCGCTGGCCGGTGGCAAGCGATTGCGTGTCAGTCGGAAGGTGACGATCTGAGCGCCGAAATTCACCAGACAGGCGAAAGCGATCCAGAACCCGGCACGCCACGGATCGGTCAGCGCCGCCGCGCTGACCGCTGGCATCAGACCAGTGACAAAAACGGCCAAGGTGATCGTCGCGACGCCTTCGAGTTTCAAAAGCGTTCTTTGCGATGGATTGCGCAGTACGGACTGGCGGATGCTGACGGCAACCAGCGTGACGATGGAAATCGTCAGAAACAGATTGAATGCCGCCTTCAGAACCGCCCTCAGATCGCCAAGCTCGGGCATCAGCCAGAAGATCGGCAATGCCGTCAGCGGCAATAGGGCGGTACCGACCACGACCAGACGCATGGCATGTTCGGCGGGGTAGCCCATCATCATGCACATGTTCGGACTGCCCGAGATGGAGGGCGCGGCGGTCATGATCAGCACTGACAGGATGATCGCTGTCCCTATCCATCCTCCGACGAACCCGACCGCGATGAAGGCCAGCGGCGTGAGAAGCTGAAACGCGATCACCGCAGTCATGACCTGACGCAGATCGGCCAGCGATCCCAGAATGGCTGCGGGCTCCATCCGCAGAATGGTCACGAACAGCAGCAGAACCACAAGCGGCGGCAACAGGGGCAGCATCGGCTCGGCCAGCCCGGGCAGCAGCAACCCGGCCACAAGCCCTGAGACCATGACATAAGGGCCGTTGCGCGCCGCCCAGAGCAGCGGGTTCACAGGCGCCGCCCTACCCGCCGGGACTCTGACGCAGGTTCTCGGGCAGCCAGGTGGCGAGGTCGGGGAACCAGATCAGGATAAAGACCATCAGCACCATGATCAGGAACATCGGGATCGCGGCGCGGGCGATATAGCTCATCTCGTGGTTGGTCATGCCTTGCATCACGAACAGGTTGAACCCGATCGGCGGCGTGATCTGAGCCATTTCGACAACAACCACGATGAAAATGCCGAACCAGATCAGGTCGATCCCGGCCTCGCGGATCATCGGTTCGACTACGGCCATGGTCAGCACGACCGAGGAAATCCCGTCAAGGAAGCAGCCAAGAATGATGTAGAACACCAGCAGGACCATGAGCAGCTCGAACCGTGTCAGCTCCCACCCGGCAATTAGGTCGGCCAAGCCCCGCGGCAGGCCGGTGAAGCCCATCGACAGCGACAGGAATGCAGCACCCGCAAGGATCAGGGCGATCATCGCGCTGGTCCGGGTCGCGCCCATCAGGCTTTCGGTGAAGGTCTTCCAGTTCAGTGAACCCTGCCCTGCGGCCAGCAGCAACCCGCCGATCACGCCAAAGGCGGCGGCCTCGGTCGCGGTGGCATAGCCCA
The DNA here is from genome assembly GCF_056533845.1 of Ruegeria sp. F5. Lineage (NCBI taxonomy): Bacteria > Pseudomonadati > Pseudomonadota > Alphaproteobacteria > Rhodobacterales > Roseobacteraceae > Ruegeria > Ruegeria sp. F5. The sequence goes on from NZ_JBQFOU010000004.1 coordinate 224,536, forward strand.
GATACATCGATCCAATCACCACCATGATCAGCAGGATCACCGGCAGCAGAAAACGCGAGTTCCTGAGCTTCTCGGAAAAGGTCAGCTTGCCCTCGCTGTTCGGGTTCCAGTCCTTTCCCAGCTTCGAGTAGATCGCGACATAACCCATGAACATCGCCGCCAGCACGAGGCCCGGCAGGATGCCCGCAAAGAACAGCTTGGTGATCGATTCATTGATCGTGACCCCATAGACGATCAGCGTCAGTGACGGCGGGATCATCAGACCCAGCGTCGCCGCCCCTGTAAGGGTGCCGATGATCATCCGCTCGGGGTAATTGCGCTTGCGCAATTCCGGGATCGACATCTTGCCAACCGTGGTCAGCGTGGCGGCGGAAGAGCCTGAAACGGCGGCAAAAACCGTGCACCCCACGATATTGGTGTGCACCAGACCACCGGGCAGCGGCGCCATCCAGGGCGACAGACCCTTGAACATGTCCTCGGATAATCGCGTTCGATAGAGTATTTCGCCCATCCAGATGAACATCGGCAAAGCGGTCAAGGTCCAGGATGAGGATGCCGACCAGATGGTGGTGATCATCACGTCGCCGACGGGGCGGGTCGTGAACAACTCCATCCCGACCCAGGCGACGCCCATCAGCGCCAGCCCGACCCAGACGCCGGTGCCCAGAAGGGTGAAAAGAACAAAGAGGAAGAGGATGATGACGGACAGGTTTTCCATGCGCTTACTCTCCGTGGCTCTGGTCGGCCAGATCGCGGGTTATCCGGTGGTCACCCTTGAACAGGACATGGAACAGGTGATCGGTCAGCGCGATGGCAAGGATCACGGCCCCGATCAGCATGGCGGATTGCGGTATCCAAAGGGCGGTCTTGTCCTGCCCCTGACTGATATCGTTGAACTTCCAGCTCCAGTAGACGAAGCGGTAGGCGTACCAGCAGAAATACCACATGACGGCGGTGCCGATGGCAAAACACCAGATTTCAAGGATGCGGCGGACGCCATCCGGAACCGCGTTCAGCAGGATCGAGACGCGGATATGGCTGCCCCGGTTCAGGGCATTGGCAAAAGCAAGGAACGAGGCGGCGGCCATCGCGTATCCGGCATAGTCGGGCGCGCCCGGAAAGACCTCGCCGGTCCAGCGGGCCAGCATCTGCACGACAATCAGCAACAGGATGGCGATCAGGCTGAGCGCCGCCAGAACCCCTGCTGCCAGATAGATGAAATCCAGTACGGACCGAAGCCCTCGCAATACCGCCATACCGTCCCCGTTATGTTATGATTGTGCAGGTTTCGGGCGGCAGGGACCCCGCCGCCCGCATGTGCCGTTACTGTGACGAATTGAACGCGTCGACGATGGCCTTGCCTTCGTCCCCGGCGGCTTCCAGCCATTCATTGGTCATGGTGACGCCGATTTCCTTCAACTCACCCACCATCTGATCCGAGGCCGGACCAACGGTCATGCCGCCATCCCGCAGACCCTGCAGGGTGAAGCCGGTGTATTCCTTGGCGCGCCAGTTGCCGGCGTATTCGGCCAGTTCCGAGCAGGCCTTGATGACGTTCTTGTTGGCATCCGACACGCCCGACCAGACGTCCGAGTTCACCATGACGTAATTGCGCGGCAGCCAGGCGTCGACTTCGTAAAAATAGTTCAGGCTTTCCCAGACCTTACGGTCATATCCGGTGGACCCGGAAGACACCATCGAATCCGCGACACCGGTGGCAAAGGCCTGACTGATCTCAGCCGCTTCGATGGTCACGGGCAGCATCCCCGTCAGTTCGGCCAGACGCGATGTGGCGTTGTTGTACGAACGGAACTTGATGCCCTTCATGTCAGCGACCGAGTTCACCTCGTTCTTGAAATAGAGGCCTTGCGGCGGCCATGGCACGGCATAAAGCAGCGTCAGGTTCTGCTCGGCCAGCAGCTTTTCGATTGCAGGCTTCGCAGCCTCCCACAGCTTGGCGCTGTCGTCGAAAGAAGTCGCCAGAAACGGGATCGAGTCGAACCCGAACAGCGCGTTTTCGTTCTGGTGGCCGGACAGCAGACGTTCGCCAATCGGGGCCTGCCCGGTCTGGATCGCGCGCTTGATGTCACCGCCTTTGAACAGCGAGCCCGACGGATGGGTGACAATTTCAATCTCGCCGCCCGTGCCGGTGGTCACGCATTTGGCAAACTCTGCGCCCGTGGCCGAATGGAAGTTCGACGCCGAATAGGCCATCGGCATGTCCCATTTCTCGGCCAGTGCAGGTGCGGCTGCAGCGGCAGTCAGAGCGGTCGCTGCCAGAAGATGTGTCAGTTTTTTCATCATAGTCTCCCTGTTTGATTTCAAAGCGCCGATGTTTGCCACCGGCCTGTTGTTATATTGCGAAACGTGAGGGCGCATAGACGCTCATATCCGTGTTTGGGGTTCTGCCCGCGATCATCTGCGCCAGAAGACGCCCGGTTTTCGGCCCGCCTGTCAGGCCGATGTGATGATGACCAAAACCCATATACGCCCCATCAACCCCCGGAACATCGCCAATGATCGGGATCGAGTCAGCCGGTGCGGGCCTGTGCCCCATCCACTCTACCTCCTCCTTCCATGTCACGCCCGGAAAGGCCGTCCGGGCATTCTTGCGCATCAACTCAAAGGGCGCGCGCGAAGGCGGTGCATCCAGCCCGCCAAATTCCACAATCCCCGCCAAACGTATCCGCCCGTCCATGGGCGTGGCAACAAACTTGCCCGAGGCCACCATGACCGGGCTGCGCGGCATCGCAGAAGGGTCCACCAATTCAAGATGATAGCCACGTTCGCTTTCCAGAGGAACAGAAATTCCCAACCGTTTGGCCAACGGCCCGGACCAGACCCCGGCGGTTATGATCGCCGTGTCACAGGGGATGGTTTCGCCATTTGTACGCACACCGGTTACGCAGCCATTTTCGCGCGCCACGTCTTCGACACTGGCGCGGATGATCCGGCCTCCGTTCGCTTCGACATGGGCGGCGAGGTCTTTCACATAGCGTCCGGGGTCCGTGATGTGACCATGGCCCGACAGCCTGGCGGCAAAGCCGATCTCTTCGCTGAAAACGGGGTCGTAGTCGTGAAATGCCTCGCCCTCCAACTCGTCCCACTGAAACCCGTTCTTGCGCCGGATGTCCCAGCCGAACGCATCCCCTTCGAAATGCGCCCGGTCGTTGTAGAGGAACAGATAGTCAGACGGCACGATCCACGTTTCGGCACCTGTGCCGGCGGCCAGAGCCTTGTGATCGTTCAGGCTGTCGCCAACGATGGGCGCAAGGGCGGCAGCGATCCGCGCGACGTCATCGGCGTTGGCGTGGCTCAGATATCGCCTCAGCCACGGGATCAGTTTCGGCAGATAGCCCCATTTCAGAAACAACGGTTGAGACGGGTTAAACAGCATTTTCGGCGCTTTGCCCAGCAGGCCCGGAACCGTCACAGGCACGATGGAACAGGAGGCCAGAACACCGCCATTCCCGTGCGATGTGCCCTCACCCGGTCCGGCCTTGTCGATCAGGATCACGTCATGGCCGTCCCGTTGCAGCCAGACCGCCGCCGATACGCCCACGATACCGGCCCCAATGATGGCTATGGTCTTTCGGTCGCTCATGCAGCCACCGCCTTGGCCACAGCGTAATGATCCAGTTTCGCCACATCGAGCCTGCTGCCCAAACCGGGGCCCGAGGGCACGACCACCTGCCCATCGCGGATTTGGAAGGGGTCTTCCAGAATATCTTCCTGCAGAAAATACGACGCCTGATAAAACTCGCACCCCAGCGTGATTTCCGGCGTTGCGGCGATCATATGGGTGCCTGCCAGATGCGCCAGACCGGCCTCGAACATGTCGCCGCCATAGGCCGTCAGCCCATGCGCCGCCGCGATGCGCGCAACCGTCTGGCCGCGCGTCAGGCCGCCGGATTTCATGATTTTCACCGACACGCCGTCGCAAATCCCTTCGCGGGCGGCGCGCTCCATATCTTCGGGGCTAAAGACGCTTTCATCCGCCAAAAGCGGCACATCGATCATCTGCCGCAGCCTTGCCATCATCCCGAAATGATGCGCGCGCACCGGCTGTTCGATGAAGTCCGGGTTGAACTGAGCCACATCCCGCACCTGCGCCGCAGCCTCTTCGATACCAAGCCCTTGGTTATAATCCACCCGCACCGAGAACTCGGGGTAGTTCTGAGCAAGATGCTCTAACCGCATGATATCAAACGCATGATCCCTGAACCCGGTCTTGAGTTTGACGATCCGGACACCATCCTCCTGCAACCGCGCCAGCAGGTCGACATCCTGCGCGAAATCCGGGTTCGCGATGGAACAGCTCAGCGGAATCGTATCACGACACCGGCCCCCCAGCAGGGACCACACCGGCACACCGCTGATCCGCCCGGCAAGATCCAGCAGCGCGGTTTCAAGCGCCGCCTTGGCTTCGGTGCAATGGGCCACCGCATAGGCGGCACGCGCCATGATCGCCGACCGATCCCCGACCCTTGCGCCCATCACAAGCGGGCGCAGATAGCGGTCCAGCGCGGCATAAGTGGCTTCAGGCGTGCCGGTAAACACCGACCAGGGCGAGGCCTCTCCGAACCCTTCCGCCCCGCCCTCTGCCGTAAGACGCAGGACGACAATCTCACAGGCCCCTTCAACCGAGCCAATGCCATGATCCCGCCGCGACGTGACCGGCAGTTTCAGGTGCCACAGATCAAACCCGATGATTTTCTGGTCCAGACCGCTCATTTCGCCCCCAGTTGACGAAAGCAAGCCTGCCTTGACCGGTATATCATTTCAAATACTATATCTTTGAGAGTTCATCAGAAAAAATGATGCCCAACGATGTCCCTACGATTTCGCCAGCTACAGGCCTTTCACGCCATCATGGAGACCGGAACCGTGACCGGCGCGGCCTCGGTTCTGGGTATTTCGCAACCGGGGATCAGCAACCTGCTGGCACAGTTGGAACGCGAAGCGCGGTTGCCGCTGTTCGAACGCAACAAGGGCCGTCTGCTGCCGACGCCCGAGGCCGAGTTGCTGTACCGAGAGGTCGATACGGTCGTGCGCGGGCTGGATCACGTGGCGCAGGCGGTCACAGACCTGCAGAACAAGCACCCGGGTCAGTTGCAGGTGGCCGCGCCGCATCTGCTGTCCTTCGGCTTCATGCCGCGCGAGATTGCGCGCTTTGCCAAAAGCCGCCCGAACCTGTCGGTGAGTTTTCAATCGCAGTATTCGTCCAAGATTCAGGAATGGGTGATCTCGGGTCTGTTCGAGATCGGCATTGTCGAGATGCCCATCCTGCATGACACGCTGAACTACCAGGTGTTTCAGTTCGAAACGCTGGCGACCTTTCCCGAGGGCAGCCCGCTGGCGAAACACGATGTGCTGACCCCGGATATTCTGGAACACGAGCCCTTCATCGTCATGGGCCCCGAGCATCAGACCCACCGGAGAACCCGCGACATATTCCAAACCGCAGGGCGCGCATGGCGCACCCAGATTCACACGCACCTGTCCGAAAACCTGCTGAGTTTCGTCAAACAGGGCATGGGCGTTGCGATGATCGACCCGTTCACCGTCACCTTTGACGAAGAGAGCGGGTATCAGACCCGCCCGTTCCGTCCGGCGGTGATGCTGGACCTTGCCATCATCACCGCCAAAGGGCGGCCCCTTTCGACCATCGCGCAGGCGTTTCTGGCGCAACTGACCCCGTCAATCGCCGCTTACGCCACCCATTCCGAGACCGGCGCAGCCGCTTCGTGAAGCTGTTGCGAATGGATGTCGACCAACGTGGGACCGTCATGTTCGATGGCCTGTTTCAGAACCTTGGGCAGATCCTCGGGGTCTTTGACCGTCCATGACTTGACGCCGAAGGCCGAGGCGACGGCGGCGTGGTCGGTGCGGTTGAAATCGACGTTGTAGTAGCGCTGGCCGAACCCGGCCTCCTGCCCGGCCTTGATCCAGCCGAAAACCGAGTTCGAGAACACGATCGAAGTGATCGGCATTTTGTGCCGCACCATGGTTTCGAACTCGCCGCAGGTGAACCCGAACGACCCGTCGCCCATGACAGACAGCGTTTTGACGGACGGGCGCCCCACATGCGCCCCCATCGCGGCCCCCAGCGAATAGCCCAACGCCCCATGCGCCCGGTTGGTGATGAAATGCCGCCCCGGCTTGCGCCAGCGATAATGCGCGCTGAAATAGGGGCAAGGCGTGCCGGGATCGGCGACAACAATCGCATCGTCGTCGAGGATATCCATCAGGGATGCCATAACAGCCTCGGGCCGGATTGGAGTCTCACGGCTTGCGGCAAGCGCGGCGAAGGCGGCCAATTTGGCCTGCCACGCCGCGCGCGCTTTCTCGGCACCGCCGAGGCTTGGCAGATCCTGTCGTGCCTCAAGCGCTGCGGCCAGAGCTTCCAGCGCCAGACGGGCATCGGCACAGATGGCGACCTGGGTCTGATAATTCGCGCCTATCACCATCGGGTCGCTGTCGATGTGGATGATGGTGGCGTCGCGACCGGGGCTGCGCCACCGTTCAGTGGTAACGGACCCGGCGCGGCAGCCGATAAACAGGACCACATCGGCCTGATCCACCACGGCGCGGGTTGCCGGGACGCCTCCGTTCGATCCGACGACACCCAGGGAAAGCGGGTCGGTCTCGGCAATCGATCCCTGCCCCGAGACGGTGGTGGCAACGGGCATGTCCAACAAGCTGGCAACGTGGCGCAGCGCGCCTTCGGCACCGGACAGAACCGGCCCGCCACCACAGACGGCCACGGCGGATTTTGACTTGGCCAGTATCTCTGCCGCTGCCTCAACGGCATCCATGTCCGGTCCGGCGCGTTCCGCCGGATAGCTGCGATGGCGCGCATCGGCCCAGATCTCGGCCTCGTCCACCTGGGCCTTCTGCGTGTCAAACGGCAGCGCCAGATGGGTCGCGCCCGGTGTGCCGGTTGTCATCGCCCGGAACGCGGCGCGGACCATCGCCGGCAACCGTGTCGCGTCATCCAGCGATGCGTTCCACTTGGCAAGAGGTCGGAATAGCGCCGGTTGGTCTAACTCGGTCAGCGGATACTTCCCGCGGCTGGTCGTCGCCACGTCAGAGGTGATCGCCAGAATCGGAACAGAGCTTTCATTGGCCTCGACCACCCCCGGCAGAATGTAAGTCGCCCCACCCCCGGACGGCCCCTCGCAAACCCCCGGCTTGCCGGTCACGCGGGCATAGCCATCGGCCATATAGGCCGCGTGCCGTTCGTCCCGTGTCAGGAAATGCTGAATGCCATGATCCATCCGCGCCAGCGCATCATAGAACGGCAGCGTGGTATCACCGCACAGGCCGAACATATGGGTCACGCCATGCGCTTCAAGCATACGCACCATCGCCTCGGCTCCGGTCAGATAATTCGTTCCTGTCATGGCTTGCGATTCCTTTGGATCAATTCTGCACACAAGCCTGTATACAGTTTTGTATATTGATTTCAAGAACTGCTTGTGGCACCTGTGGATCGCAACCGAAAGGACAGAACTCATGGCGGGCCCGCGCGTCGATGACATCTATGATCAGGTCAAGGCGATGGCGGTCTCATTCCGTCTGCGCCCCGGCGACCGCCTGAATGAAGTGGCGTTGTCAAAAGAGCTGGGCGTCAGCCGCACCCCCCTGCGCGAGGCGCTGAACCGGCTGGTCGCCGAGCGGCTGTTCGATTTCCGTCCCGGCCAAGGCTTCTTTTGCCGACCGCTGGATGCGCAAAGCGTGTTTGACCTGTTCGAACTGCGCCAGATTATCGAGGTCGCGGCTGTCCGCGCCGCCTGTGCCAAAGCCTCGGACGACGACCTGCAGTCACTGCGGGATGACCTTTATGCAACCGGGATCGACATCACCGGTCTGACCGTCGAGGACGCCGTCAACCGAGATGAAGCATTCCATCTGGGCATCGCAAAACTCACTGGCAATTCAGAGCTTTTGCAGACCCTGACCCGGATCAACGAACGCATCCGCTATATCCGCTGGATCTCGATGAGCCTGGACAGACTGCACCGCTCGAAAGACGAGCACAAACAGGTCATGCAGGCCCTTCTGAACCGCGACGCGGATGAGGCCACGCGCATTCTGGGCGCCCATATCGCCAAACGGATGGATCAGGTGCAGGACGCCGTGCGGCAAGGCATCTCCAGCATCTACATGGAAGGGTCCGAAGTCATCTCGACCCGCATCATCGAGGAGGCGCAGGCATGATCGCGCAGGGCGGAAAATCCATCTACGGCGCGTCTGTCGGCATCCTCATGCTGGACGCCCGGTTTCCCCGCATCCCGGGTGACATGGGCAACGCGCTGACATGGCCGTTCCCGGTTCTCTATCGCATTGTCCGCGACGCCTCACCCGACAGGGTTGTGCGCCATAAGGCCGAAGGCATGCTGGAGGCGTTCATCGATGCCGCCCAAGAGCTGGTCAAAGATGGAGCGGATGGTATCACCACCAATTGTGGGTTCCTGTCACTTTTCCAGCAGGAACTGGCCAGCGCCGTTCCGGTTCCGGTCGTCACATCCTCGCTGATGCAGGTCGACATGGTGAACCGGACGCTTCCGGCGGGCAAACGGGCAGGTATTCTGACGATCTCGGCCTCAACGCTGACCGGGGATCACTTGCAGGCGGCGCAGGTACCGCCGGGCACGCCGATCGGCACCACCGAAGGCGGCCATGAATTCACCCGGGCCATTCTGGGAAATGAGATGTCGCTGGATGTGGACAAAGCCCGCGCCGACAATATCGAGGCTGCCCTTGACCTGCAGTCAAACCACCCCGATCTGGGCGCGATTGTTCTGGAATGCACGAATATGTGCCCCTATGCGGCGGATATTCAGCAGGCAACAGGCCTGCCGGTTTATTCGATGGTGTCACTTGTCAGCTGGTTTCAGGCGGGACTGACGCCCCCGACGTACTAGAGCGACACCGTTAGTTCGGCTTGCTTCCGGCCTTTACTCCAAAGGAAGGGCATTGATTTGCCCGACCTCGACCACCTCCACCCTGACGCCTTCAATCTCTTCCGGAAACCGCTCGTCTTCGCTCAGTTCCTCCTGATCCACCATTTTTTCGACGTAGATAACGATACAGGCCGCACCAGCCGGGCCATCGTCTTCACGGCAGACACCATCCGCCACGGCCACCACATGCGGATAACCCATCAACTCGGCCTCGTGCCGGGCCAGAACGCCTGCAACTTTTGCTCGATCCTCGGCAAGCGGCTGTGTCGCGTCGCTTGCCGCGGCAAATTTCCGCCATCCGTCCGCGAATTGGCGTCCGGCGGCAATCTGATCTTCTGACCAATTTGGTCCCGGTGTCTTTGTCATTGGCCCCTCCAAAACGGAAATAAGATGAAAACCGTTTGCGCTGGAATCTGCCGGTGAAACGGTAAACGCGTTGCTGATGGCAACGATCAAAATCTGGGCAATCATCTTACCATGCTTTCCCAAGTCAGTTGAGGAGACGCCAACCCGTTGATCGACCCAAGCGTACCCTACTCTGGCTTTCAAATATAAGTTCGCCGCCTTAGAAAACAACCAGAGCTTGGCCTGGCATGCCTCGTCACCTTGGCGGATTGCCGCCAAGACAGCGTGGCCGCTGTTTCGCATTATGGTTGTTTCTGCTATACTTGAATCTCGCTCCACTCATTCAATGACGAAACTTCCGTGACCTTTTTTCAGGTCGGGACGGAGCGTGTATTTTCTCAGAAGAACTTCATTTTTAGGAGTAAATTATGCCCAAAAATCTTTCAAAATGGACAAGTGCTCAACAGAAAACCGGTCAGAAATCTGCAGATTCGTGGACTGCGTTTGCAAAGCAGCAGCAGGGCGCACCTAATGAACAAAGTCTGGCCGCGATGGGTGATATCGCTCGTATTGCGGAAGTGCAGGACAAGCACGAGGCCGAGCTTTTGGCGATGGATAACGTGGTCGGCGTTGCCGCTTCGAAAAAGGTCAAGGGCGGAAATCCGGGGGATCAAAGCACCCTGACCGTCTACGTCACCGCAAAACAAAAGTCGGCAAATCTCGACAAGGCGTCAAAAGTGCCCTCGAGAATTGATGGCGTGCCCACCGATGTCGTAGAAGTCGGCGAGATCGAGGCGCTTGCGTTCAACGCAAAGGTCCGGCCAGCTTTGCCCGGCTACAGCATCGGGCATTACAATATCTCGGCCGGCACGTTCGGTGCTCTGGTCCGGGACGTGCGGCGGTGCTGTTGCAAAGTCGAGAAAGGGTGTGACTGCGACGGGTATCGTCAAGACTGCGAAAGCGACTATCTGATCCTGTCCAACAACCACGTTCTGGCGGATGTCAATCAGGCCCGCCCGGGCGACAAGATCCTGCAGCCGGGGCCGGTGGATGGCGGTCTGTTCCCCTCGGACATGGTGGCAACGTTCGAGCGGACCGAAGAGATTGTGTTTGGCGCAAGCGGGTACAATCTTGTCGATGCTGCGGTGGCGCGCCCGACCGACAGCCGTAATGTCACGGCGTCGATCCTTGGCGCTGCGGCCCCGACCGGGGTTGGTCAGGCCTTCCCGCTTTTGAACGTCCTGAAAGTTGGCCGCACAACGGAAGTGACCGCCGGAGTGGTTCTGGCGACTAATGCAACGGTTCAGGTCGGGTTCGGCGGCGCAGGTGTTGCGACCTTCCGCCACCAGATCCTGACGACGGCAATGGCGGCAGGCGGAGACTCTGGCAGCTTGCTGATGGACTTTGATCTGAATGGGGTCGGACTGCTGTTTGCGGGTTCGCCCATTATCACGATCCACAACCATCTGCTTGACGTTCAGAACACGCTTGGGGTCGAATTGGTGACGACCAGCTGATTTCCTGATCAGAACAGGACGAAGGCCCTCAGCAGTGTTGGGGGCCTTTGTTCAGGCGCTCTGGAAGCGGCGGTGCGACACATTATTGTGTCTGCATTGTGTCTGCAATTTCCGACTGGAGCTTCGCGGTCAAAACTCCCGCCGCGCAAGGTTGGTCCAGAACGCGATGCCGTGATGGATCGCGTCATCGTTGAAATCGTAGGAAGGGTTGTGAAGCGGCATGGCGTTGTTCCCCTCGACCCCGTTGCCCATCATGATGATTGCCCCCGGACGATGGGCAAGAAACTCGGCAAAATCCTCTGAGAACCCCACCCGTCCGTAATTGGCGTCGACACGGCCGACATCGCTGGCCGCTTTCGCGATCAGGTCGGTGGCTGCGGCATCGTTGACCAGAGGCCGGAAGGACGTCGAGTAGTCGACTTGCGCCTCGGCCCCTTGCGCGGCACAGACGCCGGCCACGATAGCGCGCATTCTGCGTTCGATTGATGCAGAAACATCGTCAGAGAACCCACGGCAATCCCCACGCAGGGTGACGTTGCTCGGCAGGATATTCCGCGCGCCATCGGTCAGAAACTCGGTGACGGAAACCACTGCGTGTTCACGGGGGGAAAGCGAGCGTGAGACGATCGACTGCAACTGCTGCACAATCGCGGACCCTGTCACTATCGGATCAATACCTGCCTCCGGCATCGAAGCGTGTCCGCCCCGACCTTGAATGCGGATTTCGAAATTATCCTCGAACGCGCAGAACGGGCCTGCTTGCGTGGCGAAATGGCCAAGCTCCATTCCCGGCAAATTGTGCAGGCCAAAGATCGCGGCCATGGGAAAGCGGTCGAACAATCCATCCGCGATCATCGCAGCGGCCCCGTTTCCGTTCTCTTCATCCGGCTGAAAGATAAAATGAACGGTGCGTTTGAAAGCTGTGTCTGCGGCGAGTTCCAGCGCGGCCCCGAGCAGCATGGTGCTGTGGCCATCGTGACCGCATCCGTGAAACTTGCCGTCTGTTTGCGAGCGATAGGGCAAGTTGGTCGCTTCCTGAATCGGCAACGCGTCCATATCGGCACGCAAGCCGATTGCGGTGTCCTCGGGACCGCGGCGCAAGGTGGCAACGATACCCGACCGGCCTACGCCACGGGCAACTTCCAGCCCTGCGCGTTCCAGCTCTGTTGCGATTAGATGCGGGGTCCGGTCAAGATCAAAGCCGGTTTCCGGGTGGGCATGCAGATCACGGCGAAATGCGGTCAGGTCAAGCATCGGACACACTTCCTTCAGACAGGATAATCAACGGCAATTCCGCCTGATCCGTCAAGCAGGCTGCCAGACCTGCCGCCCCGGAGGGCGTGGTGGAAAACCCCAATTCACGCGCGTACTCAACAGCGGCCAGAGCCTGCTGATCACTGATCGTCACCCAATCGTCGGCACAGTGTTTCAGAATATCCAAAGCCAGCATGGATGGCGTTTTGCAATCCAGACGCCCCATGTGCGACACCGGGCCGTCGACGGTCACGATCCCTCCGGCCCGCGCGCTTTCTTTGAGGCACGGGGCGGCGTCCGGTTCGACGACGATCATCTTAGGCTGAACCGGACAGTTCGACCGGATCATGTAAGCGACCGCCGCAGCCAGCCCGCCAACGCCTGCCTGCAAATACACATGGCTGGGCCAGGTCCCCGCGCCCTTTAGCTTGTGGCGTATTTCTTCGGCGATGACGGTGTAACCTTCCATCACCAGCCGGGGCGGTTCGGTGTATCCCGGCCAGGACCCGTCGGCGAGGTGGATGGCCCCGCTTGCCTCGGCATCGGCAATGGCTGCTGCTACGCTTGCCTCGTAGTCTTCGCCGGATCGTACAACCTCGGCTCCCTTGTCCCGCAGACGAATGGCAAAGTCCTCGGGCACCGTTTCGGCAAGATGAATGCGCGCCTTTGCGCCAAACAGGCGCGCGCCAGCGGCCACGGCCATGCCGTGATTGCCAGCACTGGCGCAGACAAAGGTCATCGCGCGGGCAGTTTCCCTTACGGGATCATCCAGAAAGGCGCTGGCTTCCAACGGGCGACCAACGCGCGCTTCGATCAGCTTGGCGACCGCATAAACCCCGCCCAGCGCCTTGAACGCGCCAAGGCCCATGCGGTTGGTTTCATCCTTGATCAGTATTGACCGCCCCCGAAAACCGCAGGTTTCCAAGGGGCTGGGCCTGTAGGCGGGGCATTCAGCCAGCAATGCCAGCGGCTTTGCAACGTCGAGTTTGACAGAGTTTTCCATAGGAAGAGATTTACGTTTAAAGTTTGATCATTTATGGTCAATTTGGCTAAATTTTTGGGAAACTTTCTCAAATCATAAGGAAAACTCGTGAAACTCGATCAGTTCGACCGAAACCTGCTTCAACTGATGCAAACCGACGCGAAAATGGGCCTTGAAGCTTTGGCGTCCGAAACAGGCCTGTCCGTTGCATCCGTCCAACGGCGGCTGAAAGCGCTCAGAACCTCGGGGGCTATTCTTTCCGAAGTGGCGATCGTCGACCCCAAAAAGCTGGGCGTTGCGATGAGTTTCATTGTCATGGTCGAACTGGAACGCGAACGTCAGGATCAGATCGACGCGTTTTCGCGCCAGGTGCAGTCTGAACCCATGGTCCAGCAGTGCTATTACATCACCGGGGACGCCGATTTCTGTCTGGTGTGCACCGCAAAGGATATGGACGACTTTCAGGAACTTACGCAGCGGCTGTTCTTCGACAATTCAAACGTCCGTCGCTTTCGGACATCCGTTGTGATGGGGCGAAAGAAAGTCGGTTTGGGTGTTCCCGTTGGCGACCCGGACGGACAAAACTGAAGCCGTGTCAGGCCGCGTCCGCCTGAAAGGCCCCCCTCAAGCGTTCGGACCTGCGGCGCAGCAATTCGAGCGTTGCCAACAGCGCGATGGACAAAAGCACCAACAGTGTCGCCACCGCAAGGATCGTCGGGTTGATCTGTTCCCGGAGACCCGAGAACATCTGACGGGGTATTGTGCGTTGTTCGGGACCGGCCAGAAACAACACCAGAACAACCTCATCAAACGATGTCACAAACGCAAATAGCCCCCCCGAGATCACGCCGGGCCGGATGATCGGTATGACCACATCGAAGAACACCTTTACCGGCGAAGCCCCCAGGCTGAGGCCCGCGCTGAACAAAGATCGATCAAAGCCGGTCAGCGTTGCGGTGACGGTGATGATGACAAACGGTACGCCAAGCGCGGCGTGAGCGATGATCAGACCTGCATAGGTGCTGACCAGATTGAAATTCGTGTAGAAAAAGAACATGCCAGCCGCGATGATGATCAGCGGCACGATCATGGGCGACAGAAGCAGCGCGGTGATCAGGCGTTTGAACGGCATCCAGGGCGACGCAAGACCAACCGCTGCCAGCGTGCCCAGCACCGTCGCCAAAATCGCGGCAGCGATGCCGACCACGAAACTGTTCCAGATCGCCAGCGTCCATTTCTGATCCTCGGCGATGGCCTGATACCAGCGCAGGGAATAAGCCTCGGGGTCGAGCGAGAGCATGCCTTCGGTGAAGGTAAAGAACGGCTCGGCATTAAAGGACAGGGGCACGATGACCAGAATGGGCAGCATCAGAAATACAAGCACCAGATAGGCCGAAAAGCGCAAAACATAGTGCCCGGCGATGTGCCAAAAGGTGAAATACTCTGGGAACTTCCGCATCGCCTTAACCCAGCTTGATGTTGCCCGCGCCCACGAACCGGTCATAAAGCCAGTAAAGCGCAAGGATCAGGAACAGCAGAAGCGAGCCCAACGCGGCTGCAAGTTCCCAGTTGTTCGATTGCTGCATGTGGAAGGCAATGATGTTCGAGATCATCTGGCCGTCCGTGCCGCCGACCAGAGCCGGCGTGATGTAATAGCCGACCGAGATAATGAAAACCAGTAGCGCGCCCGCCGACAGGCCCGGCAAGCTCATCGGTAGATAGATGCGAAGGAACGCGGCAATTGGCGGGCTGCCCATCGACATCGCCGCGCGCATATAGCTGGGGTCGATGCCGCGCATGACCGAATAGAGCGGCAGGATCATGAAGGGCAGCAGGATGTGCGTCATCGCGATTATGGTCGAGAACTGCGTATACAGCATCTCAAGCGGCGCATCGGTCAGGCCCAGGGCAAGCAGGGTAGAGTTGACCACTCCGTTCGTTTGCAGCAGGGCGATCCAGGCGGTTGTCCGCACAAGAAGCGATGTCCAAAAGGGCAACAGGACAAAGACCATCAAAAGGTTCGCGGTTCCGCTGGAACTGTTGGCCATGAAATAGGCCAGCGGATAGCCCAGAACGACGGTCAGGATGGTGATGATCAGCGCCATCCAGAGCGTTTTGCCATAGAGTTTGACATATATCTGCGTCTCGCGGCGCTGGATGCCGCCGTCGGGGTCGTTTTCCAGATCAAGCGCCGTAAGGTAATATCCGGCGGTATAGACCTGACCGGTTTTCTTCAGCGCCTGCCAGATTTCGGGTTCACCCCATTTGGCATTGGCCTCAGTCAGAATCGCGGAGCCGTTACTGGCCAGTTCGCTGTCCTCGGCCCGGCGCAGCTTGCGGGCGGTGGACTTGATGACGCTGGACGATCCGGGAAGGGCGCGGTTCACCTCTTCGGCCAGTTGGCCGGATGTGCGGTCATTGGCAAGCCGCTTGAGGTCGGTGGCGAAGGTATTGAGTATCTCGTCGTCCGGTCGCGCCTGACCGTCCCAATCGGCAAGCGGCGCAAGGGTGTCGGGAACCAGACTGGCAACCGTTGGATTGTAGACGCCGCGATACAGCATCGAAGCAATCGGCGCGACGAAAGAAAAGCCGATAAAGGCCAGCAGCGGCACAACGAACATAAACGCCCGTCGGCGGCGTGCCCGGTATTCGCGCGCGGCGTTGCGGGCGTCTTCGCGGCTCAAACCCTCTGAAACTGTGCCTGTGGCCTCGGGCAAATGCTTATCTCCGGTCAAAATGCCTGCGCCGGGCAACCGGCACAGGCAGGTGTCACAGGCTTACTGCAGCAGCCATTCGTTGAACTTCTCGCCCAGCGACTCGCCATAGTCGGCCCAGAAAATACCGTCAGCCTTGACCCCTTTGTCGAGGTGCGCCGTCGGCAGGTCCTGCTTGACGTCTTCGGGCAGAAGCGCCTGCGCGGACTTGCGGGTCGGGCCGTAGGCCACGTCCTGCATGCCCGACAGCGGCACGGTCTGGGTTGCGAACTTGACGAACTCCAGCGCCGTGTCCAGCTGATCCGTGCCTTTCATGATCGACCACACGTCAAGGTCATAGACATGGCTGTCCCAGACCATTGTGAAGGGCGCGCTTTCCTCCTTGATGGCAGCAAAGATGCGGCCATTGGCCGACTGCACCATCTGCGCACCGCCGTCGTTCAACAGAACGGGCGCCTGCGACCAGCTATCATACCAGACGATATCGTCCTTGATGGTGTCGAGCTTGGCAAAGGCTTGCGCCTGGCCCTCGTCGGTGGCCAGGACGTCGTAGACCTGATCAGGTGCGACGCCATCGGCCAGTAGGGCCCATTCCATATTCACCTGCGGACGTTTGCGTAGACCGCGCTTGCCCGGGAAGGCTTCGGTGTCGAAGAAATCGGCAATCGTCTTAGGCCCGTCGGCATAAGCATCGTTTTCATAGGCAAAGATGATGGTCCAGACGATGTTGCCGACACCGCATTCGTGCAGCGCCTCGGGGATGAAGTCATCCGCCGCAGGCGTGCCGTCGTCACCGGCTGGCAGAATCGAGTGATCGATGACCTCAAGATAGCCTTCCGAGCACGCGCGTTCGAGGTCGATCACCTCGATATCGACGACATCCCACTGAACGTTGCCGGATTCGCTTTGCGCCTTCATTTCGGCCACGCCGCCGCCGTAATCCTCGAACAGGACATTGACGCCGCTCTCGGCCATGTAGGGGTCGATCATGTGCTCTTGCTGCGCGGCCCCATAGGCACCACCGAACGACGTGACGGTCAGGTCCTGCGCTGCGGCACCTGATGCCGCCAGTGCCAGAGCGGCAGCGCATGTGAGCAATTCAGATTTTCTAATCACTTTCACCTCCTATTGTCGCGGGAGATTTGGGTCCCGCCTTCCCTGTACATGCCTCGCGCGCCCTTATGCCGGGAACGCAATGCAATCCGAAGTCAGCCACATCAGGCGACCATCCTGTCCATCCGAAAACTCTGGGGCCGACAGGTCGTTGAGAACTTTGACGACGATCTCGGACCCGTTCGCCAGTTTGAAATAATACCGGATGAAATCGCCCACATAGATGCGGGTGATAAATTTCGCGGTCAGTTCGTTGTCGTGATCATGGGTCGTGGGATAAATGAACAGCTTTTCGGGCCGCACCGACACGCGGCACGGCGCCTTCTCGGCCAGCCCCTCCCCCGCCACGGCCACCACGGTTTCGCCGCCCGGCGTCACGATCCTGGCTTCATCGCCCGAGATCGACTGCACCTGCCCTTCGATAAAGTTGTTCTCACCGATGAATTCGGCCACGAAAGCATTCGAAGGACGTTCATAAAGTTCGGCAGGCGGCGCGCATTGCTGCACGACACCGTCGTTGAAAACGGCGATCCGGCTGGACATCGAAAGTGCCTCGGCCTGATCGTGGGTCACGTAGATGACGGTGACGCCAAGCTGTTCGTGCAGGCGCGTAATCTCATACTGCATCTGTTCGCGCAGCTTCTTGTCCAGCGCCCCCAGAGGTTCATCCATCAGGATCAGCGTCGGCTCGAATATCATCGACCGCGCCAGTGCAACCCGTTGTCTTTGCCCGCCGGAAAGCTGGCCGGGATAACGCCCCCCAAATCCATCCAGTTCAACAAGCTTGAGAGAGGCGACCACTTTGGCCTCGATCTCGGATTTGGACATTTTCCGAACCGAAAGCGGATAGGCCAGATTTTCCGCGACAGTCATATGCGGAAACAGCGCGTAGTTCTGAAAGACCATCCCGATGTTTCGGCGGTAGGGCGCGATGCGGTTGATCGATTGCCCCCTGATCGCAATGTCGCCCGAGGTGACGCTTTCGAACCCGGCCAGCATCATCAGAACGGTGGTCTTGCCGGACCCGGACGGACCAAGAAGGGTAATGAACTCACCTTCTTCGACCTGCATGTCAAAGCCCTTTACGACCAGATTTTTCTGATCGTAGGTTTTCTTGACGTCATCAAATACCAGAAAAGGCCTTGCGTTCCCGACCTGCAGCTTCTGGGTGCCCATGATTTTCGCCACCGTGTTGACCGTTCATATTCGTCGCGGTTTCTCGCAATACTAAGGAGTTAAACGCGGATTCTCATTTACTGCAACTGATTAATCAGAGTTGGTATTTTGCGGTTTTTCTGCCTAGCGACCGTATTTCCAAGGCGGTTTTTGCGCCCCCTTCTGCCGTAGCTAGCAAAGCGTGTTTTGGACAGGGTCCCGCTTTCTGGCGACCAAGTGATGTGGCGTGCAGGCCTGTCGACCCCGCCGCTTGCCGCCAGCGCAAAGCCCTGCGTTTCCCGGTCAGGATCAAGCGCGCGTCCGGCACCTACTTCTCTTGCATCTTCCGCACCATAGACAGCTTGGTCTTCTGGGGAAGAAACGGCAAAACCCAGTTCAAAACGAAACCCAACCGGCCCTCGTTTATCACCGTCAACTTGCCCGCAAGCATGGCGTCATAGCCGATCCTGGCGGTCTCGACCGCCGTCATTCCCTTTTGTTTGACCAGACCGGTGCCCCCCAGATCGGCGGCATCGGCAAAGCCCGTTTTGACATAGCCCGGCTCCAGCGCCGTCACCGTTACCCGGTCGTTCTTCATTTCCTCGGCCAGCGCCTGACTGAAGCTGGACACAAAGGCCTTTGTGGCAAAATACGTGGCCTGTAATGGCCCCGGCATATGCGCCGCCGTGGACGAGACGTTGAGGATCCTGCCGCCGCCCCGTGCCACCATGTCCTTGCCGAACATATGGCAGAGCGCGACCAGCGCATCGACATTAAGATCGATCATCGCCTGATCGGCCTGCAACTCGCGCTCGACGAACTTGCCGTGGCCGCCGAAGCCTGCATTGTTGATCAGGATATCGACCTGAACACCGGTTTTGGCCACTGCCTCATAGAGAGTCTGCGCACCCCCTTTGGCACCAAGATCCAGCGGAATCGCCGTGACCGTCACCTTGTGCTCGGCCTCAAGCTCGGTCTTGAGCGCTTCCAACTCGTCCTTGCGGCGCGCCGTGATGATGACATCGCCCCCATTGCGGGCATGCAGGCGTGCAAATTCCCGGCCGATGCCAGAGGACGCGCCGGTGATCAGGGCTGTGTTGGGCATGCGTGGTCTCCTCAGCTATTGCAATGAAGGTCGCAGGGATAGCGCGCCGCTTCAACTTACATTTTTCCACGTGACAATGACTGTCCCCGGCTGGATAGAACCCGGCCTGCGCTCACTCTCCCAATCGTTCCATAAGCCGTGCATATGCCGTCTGGCCCCGCCGGAAGGTGGGCACGCGAAAGAACTCATCCGGGGCATGTTGGTTTTCATCTTCATGACCGAACGCAAACATCACGGCGTGCAGACCCAGCTCATCCAGAAGCGTTGACATCACCGGGATCGACCCGCCAACCCGCGTCTTGTAGGCGGGTTTTCCATAAACCTCTTCCAGAACCTGACCCGCAATGGCGGTCGCGTTGTGCCCGGCGGGGACAAGAAACGGATCCGCGCGACCGGGGTTCCGCGACACCTCGGCGGTTACGCCGGGCGGGCAATGCGCCCCGACATGCGCGGCAATCAGGTCAAAGATCTTCTCGGGGTTCTGATCTGCCACCAGCCTGCAGGTGATCTTGGCCGAGGCGACCGCAGGCAGCACGGTCTTTGTGCCCTGACCCTGCCAGCCGCTGGTCAGACCGTTGACCTCAAGTGTCGGGCGCGCCCACAGGTTTTCACGTGTCGTGTATCCCGGCTCACCAAGTGTCGAGGGGGCACCGGTTTGCGCAAGATAAGTCGCTTCATCCCACGGCACCTTCGCGATCGCCGCGCGATCTTCATCGGTCAGGTCTATAACATCGTCGTAGAAACCGGCAACCGTGATCCGCCCATCGGGTGACTTCATGCTGGCCAGCAGTTGGGCAAGGGCCATTGCCGGGTTTGCGACCCCTCCCCCATGCAGGCCCGAGTGCAAATCGGATGCCGCGCCCTGCACCGAAATTTCAAGCGAGGTGAGACCTTTCAGGCCCAGAACCAGCTGCGGGGTCTCTGTATCCCACTGGCTGCCATCCGCCGAAAAAATCATATCCGCCTGAAGGCGGTCGAGATTGGCTTCGATAAACGGCGGCAGATCGGGCGAGCCGATCTCTTCCTGCCCTTCAAAGAAAAACCGCACGTTTACCGGCAGTTTGCCGGTCTCTGCCAGCAGCGCCTCGGCGGCGAGGATCGGTATCAGCATCGCCCCCTTGTCGTCGGTCGCCCCGCGCCCGTAAATCCGATCCCCGCGGATGGTTGGTTCAAACGGGGGAGACGACCAGAGTTCAAACGGTTCCGCCGGCTGCACATCGAAATGACCGTAGATCAGGATCGTCGGCGCACCCGACCCGGCATGAAGCCAGTCGGCGCAAACGACCGGATGGCCTGCGGTGTCCATCATCTGCACATTTTCCATTCCGGCCGAAATGAGCCGGTCAACCACCCACTGCCCGGCGTTCCGAACATCGCCAGCGTTTTCGGGTTTGGCTGAAACAGAAGGAATTCGTATGAAATCGCACAGCTCTTCCACGAAACGCGGTTGATGTGTGTCCAGATACTCTTCCCAACCCATGGCCTGCCCTCCCCTGTGGTCCCGTTCAAACTGGCGAAACTGAATTGGGCCTGCAAGTCCGCAGAAGATAATCTTCGCTTATTGTCAGTCCGCGAAAGGCCGTTCAGCCCAAAACGCCCGAAGATGGGCGTCAGAGGGCAAACCGTTTCAAACCATGCCCAGCGCCTGTTCGATCAACCAATCGCAAAAGGCTTCGGCATCGGCGCGGTTTTCGGTCGTGTTGATCAGGTAAAACCAATCGCGTTCGATCTCGAGAAACCCGTCAAGTTTCCTGAGCGATCCATCCTCAAGATAAGGATCAACCAGCGGGTTTCCGGCCAATGCTATGCCATGCCCGGCAATCGCCGCCTGAAGCATGTTGATATAGGTGTTCAGAACCACCCCCGACGATTCTTGCGGCGGGGTGATCGCGTTCTGGCGGAACCAGTTCGGCCAGCGCGCGCCCGGACGGTAAATGCCGGACAGGTGCAGAAGGTTTTCCTGAATCAGGTCCTGAGGTTCGCGCAATGCGGTACGCGCGTGGTACTTCGGGCTGACAACCGGGAAAACACGTTCCTGCAGCAGTGGCGTTACCGACTTCCCGCCGGGCAGCGTTTTTGAATATCGGATCGCCACATCCACGCCCTCGGCCTCAAGATCAAGCTTGCGGTCGGAAACCATCAAATTCAGTTCGATCTCGGGGTGGATATTGCTGAACTCAACCACGCGCGGCATCAGCCAATAGGTGGCAAAGGCCGACGTAGTCGTAACCGTCAGTCGCCGCCCACCTGAACGAGCCTGTACGCTGCTCAGCGCCGATGCGATTTGGTGCAAGGCCGGCGAGACCTCGGACTCCAGTGCCTTACCGGTTTGCGTCAACGTGACTTTTCGGTGTTCCCGATAGAACAGCTTGGCCCCCAGAGCGGCTTCCAGATCGGCGATCTGGCGGCTTACCGATACCCGGCTGACGCCAAGTTCCTCGGCCGCTCTTGTAAAGTTTGAGTGTCGGCTGGCCGCTTCAAAAGTGATCAGATGCGGTATCTTTGTAAGCGTGTTTCGGAGATTTGCCATAACGCTATGGTTAACAGAAGGCGACGCATTTTGGAACTTCACAAGCCCGGCATTCTCACCAAACATTATGCGCAACGGCGCGGCCTGCCCCGGTTTTCCGCGCATGTGGGAGGACAGCATGACGACATTCACCAAACTCACCCTGGCCACCGCGCTTGGCGCTACACTGGCTCTGCCGTCACTGGCAGCGGATCAACCCGGAACAGGCGTATCGGTATCGCCAATCAAGGGCTCGCCTGCCAATGCGTGGTTTCAGCACATGGTGGTGCAGTTGGGGCTGGAACAACTGGGCTACGAGGTCGAAGAGACGCTGGAAGCAGATTTCCCTGCCGTCCATCTGGCGGTCTCTTCCGGGGACGCGGATTATACGTTCAACCATTGGAAGCCGCTGCATAACGAATTCTTCGACAAGTCGGGCGGGGAAAGCGTGATGACCCGCGTTAACCCCGCCATCAAAGGCGCGGGTCAGGGCTATTTCATCGACAAGAAAACCGCCGAAGAGCACGGCATTACGGATATCGGTCAGTTGTCGGATACGGCACTGGCAGCCGTCTTCGACAGCGACGGCGACGGGCGGGCAAACCTTTCGGGCTGCAATCCGGGCTGGGGATGCGAACTGGCCATCGAAACGCATCTGGACGACTACGACCTGCGCGATGTGGTCCAGCATGATCAGGGCAGCTACTTCGCGATCATGGCAGACACGATCACGCGCTACAACGAGGGCGGTTCGATCCTGTATTACACATGGACTCCGAACTGGATCAGCGACGTGTTGGTCCCCGGAACGGATGTCGTTCAAATCGGCGTACCGACCGACGGCGATTTCGACGCAGGGTTTGCGGTGAACGACGTCTATATCGTCGCCAACAACGATTTCCTCGAAGACAACCCGGCGGCGGCCAGGTTCTTTGAGCTGGTCGACATCCCGATCGCGGCTGTCAACGCGGCTCAGGTCAAGCTGCGCGACGGGGAAAACACGCTGGAAGATTTCCGTCGCCACGCCGCAGACTGGGTTGCCGCCAATCAGGACACGTTCGACAGCTGGGTTGCCGAAGCCGCTCAGGCCAATTGATACCTCCTCGTCACTGGTGGGCGCGGCCCGTGTCGCGCCCTCTCTTTTCCGGAAAGGACTGTCCATGAGTGACGCGCAAATCGAATGCCGCGATCTGTGGAAGATTTATGGCCGACGCGCAGACGAAGCGATGCAGGCCGTTCTGACCGAAGGGCTGAGCAAGGAAGAGGTGCGCGACCGCTTTGATTGCGTTCTGGGTGTAAGGGATGCCAGCTTCACCGTCCAAAAGGGCGAGATTTTCTGCATCATGGGCCTGTCAGGTTCAGGTAAGTCGACCCTTGTCAGGCACGTGAACCGTCTGATCGAACCGACCTCGGGTGAAATCCACGTCGCCGGGCAGCGCGTTGATACGATGGACGAATCTCAGTTGCGGCAATTGCGGGCCGAAACCATCGGGATGGTGTTTCAGCACATGGCGCTCTGGCCGCATCGGACGTTGGGCGACAATGTGGGCTTTGGCCTCGAGGTACGTGGTATCACGGCACAACAGCGTCGCGACGCAGCGATCAAAGCGCTTGAGGCTATGGACCTTGGCGGATGGATCGATCACTACCCGGATCAGCTTTCGGGCGGAATGCAGCAGCGTGTGGGCCTTGCCCGTGCGCTGGCCGCCGACCCCGAAATCCTGTTGATGGACGAGCCGTTTTCAGCCCTCGACCCCCTGATACGCCGCCAGTTGCAGGACCAGTTCCTGAACCTGTCCGCCCATTTGGACAAAACCACCCTGTTCATCACGCATGATCTGGATGAGGCCATCCGAATGGGCGATCACATCGCCATTATGAACGACGGTGAGATCGTGCAGATCGGCACGCCGGAAGAGATCGTGACCAATCCGCGCGACGACTATGTCGCCGAATTCGTCAAAGGCATCAGCCGCGTCGGTCTGGTGCGCGCCGAAACCATCATGGACAAGCTGGACGGTCGCGAGGCAACCGCGAAACAGGTTCGTACCGATGCCGAGCTTGGCGAAATCATCGAACATTTCATGGACGACCAATTGCCGGTGACCGTTGTCAGCCCGGACGGCCCCGCTGTGGGTCAAATCACCATCAAAGCCGCACTGACGGCGCTGCGCGGTTAAGGGAGGCACCATGGATCTCTGGAATATCTTCGATACTGAATGGGTGCCGGTCGGCACCTGGGTCGAGAACGCCTTGCAATGGGTGGTGACCAATTTCCGCTTTATCTTTCAGGCCATCAAAGTCCCGTTCGAAATCGTTCTGACCAGTCTGGAGGATGCTCTGACACAGGCCCCGGACCTGTTGATCTTTGCACTGATCATTCTGATCGCGTGGCAGGCAGGTGGCCGAAAACTGGGGCTGGTTTCGACGGCGTGCATGTTGGGCATTGGTCTGATGGGCGCGTGGGAAGAAAGCATGACGACCCTGTCCATCGTGCTGACATGCGTCGTCTTCTGCTCGCTCATCGGTATTCCATTGGGCGTGATTGCGGCCAAGAACAACCGGTTCTGGACCGTGTTGCAGCCCATTCTGGACCTGATGCAGACCATTCCGTCCTTTGTCTATCTGGTCCCGATCGTCATGCTGTTTTCAATCGGCAACGTCTCGGGCGTGATCGTGACCTTTATCTACGCGCTGCCGCCGGTTGTCCGCCTGACCAATCTGGGTATCCGGCAGGTGCGTCCGGACATGGTCGAAGCGGCCCGCGCCTTTGGGGCGTCAAACCGTCAAACGCTGTACAAAATCGAATTGCCGTTGGCGATGCCCACGATCATGGCCGGTGTGAACCAGACCATCATGATGGCCCTGTCCATGGTTGTTGTGTCCTCGATGATCTCGGTCACCGGACTGGGGCAGATGGTGCTGCGGGGTATCGGGCGTCTGGACATGGGCCTTGCCACGGTCGGCGGGCTGGGAATTGTCTTTCTGGCCATCGTCATCGACCGTACCTCGCAAAGCTTCGGCATCTCGGCCCGCGAACGCAACCACAAGAAATGGTACGAAACCGGCCCGGTGGGCGCTGTGCGTGCCCTGATCGGGAAGGCCTAGACCGATGTCTGACCGGCCTAACATTTTGTTTCTGCAGGTGGACCAGCTGACCGCATCGGCGCTGCGATCCTATGGCGATACGATCTGCCACGCACCCACGCTGGATGCGCTGGCAAACAACGGTGTGGTCTTCGAGAACGCCTATTGCAACTTCCCGCTGTGTGCGCCCTCGCGATTTTCCATGGCGACGGGCCAGCTTTGTTCGGCTGTCGGGGCCTATGACAACGCAGCCGAGTTTTCTGCCGAAATACCCACCTATGCGCATTACCTGCGCGCGGCGGGCTATCAGACTGCGCTGTCCGGCAAGATGCACTTCATCGGGCCGGACCAGTTTCATGGCTTTGAAAAGCGCCTGACCGCCGACCTCTACCCGGCAGATTTCGCCTGGGTGCCCAGTTGGGGCAACGAGGGCAAACGCGACACCAACGACCCGCGCGCCGTTCGGATTGCCGGGATATGCGAGCGTTCGGTTCAGATCGACTATGATGAAGAGGTCACCTTCAGGGCCGTCCAGCATATTTATGATATGGCGCGCTCGGACGATGACCGGCCCTTCTTTTTACAGGTCTCCTATACCCATCCGCACGAACCTTACCTGTGCCGAAAGGAATTCTGGGACCTGTACGAAGGCACGGATATCCCGATGCCGCGCGTCGGCGCCCTGCCCGAGCAGGAACATGACCCGCACTCTGCCCGTCTTCTGCGCGATTTCGGAATGCTGGGCATTCAGTTCAGCGATGAAGATATCCGTCGCGCAATCCGCGCCTATTACGGGTCGATCAGTTACATCGACAGCCTTGTGGCCCGGGTTTTGGATGCGCTTGGGGCCACCGGCGCCGATAGAAACACTGTGGTGGTTTTCACCTCGGATCACGGCGAAATGCTGGGCGAACGCGGTATGTGGTTCAAGAAACACTTCTTTGAAAAATCCCTGCGGATTCCGCTGATAATGTCAGCGCCATGGATAGAGCCCCAACGGGTTCGGGAACTGACCTCACTTGTTGACCTTCTGCCCACGTTCAACGCCATCGCAGGCGTGGAATGCGAAGTCGAACCCCTTGAAGGCGTGGATCTTGCCAGTGTGACCAATCAGGACGACCCGGAACCACGTCGGGCCGTCTATGCAGAATATCTGGCCGAGGCGACACCGGTGCCGATCTTCATGATCCGGCGCGGGGCGTTCAAATTCATCTCTTCCTCGCATGATGGAGACCTGCTGTTTGACCTGTCGAACGACCCGGACGAGCGCATCAATCTGATCCACGAGCAGACCCATCAGGACACCGTCGCAAGCTTCCGCAAAGAGGTTTCGCAAAAATGGAACGAGGCTGAGCTTACCCGCGACATCCTGCTTAGCCAAAAGCGGCGCGCCCTAGTGAGATCGGCAATGATGCAGGGCGAAAAACAGCGCTGGAACCATGGGGAAAGCGGCACGGACCGGGTCATCTGGTATCGCGGCGAACAGGGATATAACGAGTGGGCCTTTGACTACATCTGACCCAAGTCATAACGAGTGATGTCTGCGCTTTTTTGGCGGTTTCGCCGCTTTGGATATCGCCCACCAGGATTCATCCATCGGTAAGCCCTGCCGTTTGAATCGGTCCGAGGCTATCCCTTTCCCAATGGCATGGAAGCTCGGCCAGATGCGGGGTTAATCAGGATGCGCGGTTAATCAGACGGTATACACAAATCAGGTTTCCTGATTGTATGGTCTGACACCTGAACCCGCAGGTTCAGGTCCTCGTTACCGGAGGTTAGCCGTGCTGAACATGTCGATCCCCATCCCATTGATCCTGGCGGCGGCGCTGCCTGCCTTTCTGGACAGTTGTTCCGGTTCCGATACCAGCGTGGCGCTGGGTGTACTGGCGCGGGATCGTGTGGCCTTGACGGCGACGGCCAATGAAATCGTTGTGGATTTGCCTGTGGCCGAAGGGACTGTCGTCAAGGCAGGCGATACGCTTGTCCAACTTGATCCCACCTTGCAGACCGCAAAGCTAAGTCTGGCGCAGGCCGAGCTTGAAAAGGCGCAGGCCACCCTTCTGAAGCTACAGGTCGGACCGCGAGAGGAAGAGATTGCGATTGCCGAGGCCAAAGTCGCAGGCGCTGTCGCGCGGCTGGCCGATGCCGAGGCTATTTATGACCGAAACGCCAGACTGGTCGAGAACTCGGTCGTGACCGAGGCGCAGGTTGCGAATGACCTGGCCTTGCGCGATTCCGCGCGGGCGGAATTGGCCAGCGCTCAGGAATCCCTGAGGGAACTGCAAAACGGCACCCGCCCCGAAGATCTGGCGGTTGCCGAGGCCAACGTGCGTGCCGCAGAAGCATCGGTCAACGCCGAACAGACCGTTCTGGACGATCTGACGGTAGTGGCGACCCGCGATGGCGTGCTGGACTCGTTGCCGTGGAACCTTGGAGAGCGTGTGACCTCCGGCAGCCCCGTTGCCGTGATGGTCACCGGCCAGACACCTTATGCGCGCGTCTATGTCCCCGAACCGCACCGCGTCAATTTGAAACCCGGCGACGCGCTAAAGGTGCGTATCGACGGGCTGGACGACCCGTTGGACGGCGTCGTCCGATGGATCAGCGACGACGCGTCCTTCACGCCCTATTACGGGTTGAACCAGGACGACCGGACACGGCTTGTCTATCTGGCCGAGATCGATTTGCCCGGCGCCGCTCCGGACCTGCCTGCAGGGGTGCCGGTGCAGGTCCCCATGCCATGAATGACGTCGTCGTCTCGACACAGGGTTTGACCCGGAAATTCGGGGAGAACACTGCAGTCAACAATTTGGATCTCGAGATCCGAACCGGCCAGATCTACGGATTTCTCGGCCCCAATGGCTGCGGCAAGACCACGACCATGCGCATGCTGACGGGGCTGCTGACCCCCAGCAGCGGAAAGATTTCGGTTCTGGGCCAGTCGATGCCCGAGGCGGCAGAGCCATTGAAGAACGAGATCGGGTATATGACGCAGATCTTCTCGTACTACCGGGATCTGACCGTGTTGGAAAACCTTAGGTTTGCGGCGGAAATCTATGGAATTCCTGCGAAATCGATCAAAGATCGCATCGACGAGTTGCTTCATACCTATGACCTGACCTCGAATATCAACCAGCTTAGCGGCAGTATGAGCGGCGGCCAGCGGCAAAAGCTGGCGCTGGCCGCGACGGTCATGCACCGCCCGAAATTGCTGTTTCTGGACGAGCCGACCTCGGCCGTTGATCCCGAAACCCGCCGCACGTTCTGGGAACAATTGTTCGATCTGGTCGATCGGGGCGCGACGATGATTGTTTCGACCCATTTCATGGACGAGGCTGAGCGCTGCCACCGGCTGGCCATCCTGCAGCATGGCGTCAAAAAGGCAGACGGATCGCCGCGGGAACTAATGGACAATCTGCAAGCAGATGTGGTGGAGGTCGAAGGCCCGGACCTGAGGAAGGTCAAACACGAGCTGGACGGCAAGCCACGGATACTCTCGACCGCCCAGGTCGGGTCGCGCCTTCGCGTGCTGGTGGATAAATCCGAACCCCGCCCGGCGGAAATGTTGCGGGGCTTGCTGGGCGCGTTTCCCGACCTGTCCCTGACGCCGCAGCGACCAAACCTTGAAGACGTATTTGTCAGCGCAACGCGGGGGCCGGAACAATGATCTCTCCGCGCCGCATCGCCGCTGTCTTGAAGAAAGAGCTGCTGCAACTGCGGCGGGACAGGATTACCTTTGCAATGGTCATCATGATCCCGCTGATCCAATTGCTGCTGTTTGGCTATGCGATCAACACCAACCTGCGCCACGTGCCCGTCGCGCTTGTGGATCAGTCCGGAACGGAACTGTCCCGCACGCTGGCCCAGATCGTTCAGGCCACGCAGGTTGTGACGATCACCGAGGAACTCTCCACCCCGCTGGAGGCCGAGCAGGCGATCACCGAATCCCGCGTACGCGCCGCGATGATCATCCCGCCAGATGTAAGCCAGCGCCTTGCGCGCAGTCCTTCTGTCGGGCTGGGCCTGCCCAACGCAACAGATCAGACCAGCAGCCGGCCTGTTGCCCATTGGATCGTCGATGGTTCGGACACGATGGTGGCCAGCGCGATCAAGTCCTTGCGGACGATGCCCCTGACGGAGTTGCTGAAACAGCCACCGAACCGGCAGGTGCCCACGTTCGAGGTAACGCTCTATTTCAACCCCGAGCAGCGATCGGCGGTCAATATCGTGCCGGGCCTTGTGGGCGTCATCCTGACCATGACGATGATCCTGTTCACCTCGGCCGCCATCGTGCGCGAACGCGAGCGGGGCAATATGGAGATGCTGATCAACACTCCGATCAGGTCGATTGAGCTGATGGTGGGCAAGATCATCCCCTACATCTTTCTGGGTCTGATACAGGTCGCGATCATCCTCGGCCTCGGGCACGTGTTGTTCGATTTGCCGATCAACGGCGGGTTGGGCGTGCTGCTTGTGGTGACGTTGCTGTTCATCATCGCCAGCCTGTCGCTTGGGCTGGTGATTTCGACACTTGCGCAGAACCAGTTGCAGTCGATGCAGATGACCATCTTCATCCTTCTTCCCTCGATCCTGATGTCGGGGTTCATGTTCCCATTCGACGGCATGCCAAAAACCGTTCAGATCATCGCTCAGGTTCTGCCTGCCACGCATTTCATGGACATGATCCGCGGCGTGGTCCTGCGCGATGCCTCACTCTACGAATTGCGCTGGGAAATACTCTGGATGATCGGCTTTGCGGCTTTCGGATTGGTCGCCGCAACGCTGCGGTTCAAAAAGCGGCTGGGATAGAGGCCGTTCGCCACCCTGCCCCGCATTCAGCCAACCGTTCAAAGCGCTGGCGCGCATCCGATGCATTGACCCGCTAATGCGCGGATTTCCGTTCCCTTTGACCTTCAACGGGTTGGAGAGCGGATCGGTCGATCCTACATGTCTGGAAACAAGAGGCAGTGACGTACGTTTAAACGGAAGGAAACCGAAATGAAGAAGATTACAGTAGCTTGCCTGCTTGGTGGTTCATTGCTTCTGGCGGCATGTGGCGCACCGACAACTGCAACGCAGGCTCAAGCCCAGCACGATGCGCGCTGTGCCGCCGGTATTCTGGGCGGTGCCGCTTTGGGCGGTGTCGTTGGCAACCGCTTCGGCGGCGGAACGGGTCAGACTCTGGCAACAGCGGCAGGCGCAGGGCTTGGAATGTACGCAGGCCAGTCGGCTTGCGGCTGACGATCAAGGAAGGGGCTGGCCGAAATGGCCGGCCTCAGCCCGCGCTCGCGCGCCTTTTCGTCAAACGCTCTCGCAGCCGTTCAATGACCACGTACAAAACCGGCACAAGCACAAGGCTCAGGACGGTAGCGACAATCATCCCGCCAAAGACAGCGGTTCCAAGCGATCTGCGCGCCGCAGATCCGGCACCGCTGGCAATCACCAGCGGGATGACGCCCAGAATGAATGCGAACGCGGTCATCAACAGCGGCCTTATTCGGATACGCGCGGCTTCCATTGCTGATTCCTCGATCGTAAGACCCTCCTGACGCCGGCGTCGGGCAAATTCGACGATCAGGATGGCGCCCTTGCTTGCAAGACCGATCAGCATGACCAGCCCGATCTGGCAATAGATGTTGTTGTCGTAGCCGCGCATCCATTGCGCAACCAAAGCCCCGAATATCGCAAGTGGAACCGCCAGCAATACCATCAGCGGCATAACGAAGCTTTCATACTGGGCGGCCAGAAACAGGAAGGCGAAGATGACAGCCAGCGCGAAAAGGATCGGGGCGACGTTCCCGGCCTTGATCTCCTGATAGGCATTGCCGGTCCACTCATAGGTGTAGCCTCGGGGCAGTGTCTGCTTTGACAGGCTGTCCATGGCTGCAATCGCCTGACTGGAACTGTGCCCCTGTCCTGCCGCACCGTTGATGCTGGTCGAGCGGAAGAGGTTGTAGTGATTGATGGTGCGCGCCCCGATCTGGGGCGTAACCGTCACCACAGCGCTGAGCGGCACCATACTGCCTTCGTCATTGCGGACATAAAGCCGACCGATATCTTCCTCGGCTTGCCGGGCATCTACATCAGCTTGCAGGTAGACTTTATAAACCCTGCCGTAGACGTTGAAATCGTTGACGTAAACGCCGCCCAAAAACGTCTGCAACGCATCGAAAACGCCACCAATCGAAATACCCTCGGTCAGGGCCTTGGTTCGGTCAAGCTCGATATGCAACTGCGGGGTGCTCGCGGAAAACGGGCTGTAGAGGCCAGACAGCTCGGGTCGGGCATTTCCGGCTGCGACCATGTCCCGGGTCACCTGCTCGAGATCCTGAAGTGAGCCGCCGGTGGTGTCCTGCAGTTCGAATTGGAACCCTCCGGTGGGCGAAAGGCCAAAGATCGGGGGCGGGTTGAAGGTGGCAAGAACGCCGCCCGGAATTTCGTCGAACTGCGCCTGCGCTTTGGCCATGATCTGAGTGACGCTCTCACCCGCACCCTTTCTTTGATCCCAGGGTTCGAGAATGGCGAACAGGTTGCCCTGATTTGGGGCGGATGTATTGGTCAGAACGCTGAAGCCGGTGAAGGTAATAACGCCTTTGATACCGGGCAGATCATGCAGAATTTCGTAGGCCTCATCGACAACCTTCTGGGTCTGGCCCAGCGCCGTGCCTTCCGGCGTTTCCAGACTGATGATGAAGTAGCCCTGATCTTCGTTCGGGATAAAACCTGCAGGCACGACGGTGAACATGTAGACCGTGCCCGCCAACAAGGCCGCAAAGCCCAGCGCCACGGGTTGCCAGACACGGATGAACCAGCCAACTACAGCCTCGTACCGCCGCGTGAACCAGGCGAAGCCGACATCGAATTTCTGGATTATCTTGGCTTTTGGCCGTGCTCCGCCCAAAAGCAAACCACACAAGGCGGGGCTGAGTGTCAGGGCGTTGATCGCTGAAATAGCAACGGCGGATGCAATTGTCAGGGCGAATTGCTGGTACAACTTTCCTGTCAGCCCCGGCATCAGGGCAACAGGAATGAAAACCGCCATCAAAACCAATGAGGTGGCCACAATCGGGCTGGTGACTTCGTCCATTGCACGGCGGGCTGCCACCTTTGCATCCTTTTCGCCGTTTTCGATGTGCCGCGACACGTTCTCGACTACGACAATGGCGTCATCAACAACCAGACCAACCGCCAGCACGAGGCCAAACAAAGTCAGCAGATTGATGGAAAAGCCCAGCGCCAGCATCAGGGCGAAGGTGCCGATCAGACAGACGGGAATTGTGATCACTGGAATAAGCGCCGCCCGCAGGTTCGGCAGGAAGATGACGATGACAAAAACGACAAGCAGGATGGCCTGCCCAAGTGTCAAAAGAACATCCCGAATGGCTTCGCGGTCGAAGTTGGTCGTGTCGTAGATCACCGTGTATTCAAGGCCCTCGGGAAAGTCCTGAGACAGTTCCGCCATGGTTTCGCGGACCTGCGATGCCAGTTGCAGGGCGTTGGCACCGGGTAGCTGCATGATGCCAAGACCCACCGTCGGACTGCTATCGAGCGTTGAACTGAAGGAATAGTCTTCTGCGCCCAACTCCACATGCGCCACGTCCCTGAGCCTGATAACGGCGCTGTCCTCGCCGATGCCCAGAACGATGTTTTCGAATTCTTCCTTGCTTTGCAGTCGCCCCTGAGCGGTTAGTGTCAGTTGGAACTTTTGGTTGTTACCGATGGGTGGCGCGCCCAATGCACCAGCCGCAACTTGCTGGTTTTGTTCTGTAATGGCGTCGTAAACGTCGGACGTGGTCAGGCCAAGGCTTGCCATCTTTTCCGGATCAAGCCAGATCCGCATGGCATAAACCCGTTCACCCCAAACCATCACCGTGCCAACACCCGGGATACGTTTCAGGCGATCCGTGATGTGAATGTCCGCGTAGTTTGAGATGAACAACTCGTCGAACTGGCCGTTTGGCGAGATAAGGTTGACCCCCATGATCAGGTCAACCGACTCCTTCGTGACGGTCACGCCAGACGCCACGACCTCATCCGGGAGTTGCGCCATCGCCGTAGATACCCGGTTTTGCGTGTCCACGGCTGCGATACTTAGGTCATACCCTTCCTCGAACGTAACCGTAATGTTCGAGGTGCCATCGTTGGAACTGGTCGAGGCCATGTAGACCATGCCCTCGACTCCGTTGATCTGCTCTTCCAGGGGTATGGTCACCGCTTCTTCAACGACCTCGGCGCTGCCGCCTGTGTAGGTGGCGCTGACGACAACAGTCGGGGGCACGACCTCGGGGAATTCGCCGACAGGAAGCAGCGGGATCGAAATCAAACCGGCGATCACAATCACCAGCGCGATGACCGACGCAAAGACGGGTCTGAAGATGAAGAACCGGCTCAGCATTCAGCCATCAGCCTTGTCTGCGGGTGGCTTTTTGACATCAACAGCCATGCCCGACCGGACACGTTGTTGCCCCTGCACAATCACCACTTCTTTGTCCTTGAGCCCCGTCTCGACGATGCGGCGGCCTTGGTAGTTGCGGCCAACGGTAATCCGGCGCATTTCGGCCTTGTTATCTGTACCCACGACAAAAACAAAGAAACCGGCCTGATCCTGAGCGACAGATTCGGAGGGTACGGTTATCTGACCTGACTGCTTGGTAAGCTGGATGTTCACCCGGGCATATTGACCGGGGCGCAGCGTTTTATCCGGGTTCGGAAACACGGCGCGCACGGCGATCGTGCCAGTCGTCGGATCAAGACCCGGTGCCGAGAAATCAAGCGCACCGGCGTGCGGGTGGACGCTGCCGTCAAGCAGCGCCACCTCAACCTTCAGGTTTGGGTTTGCCGATCTGTATTTTTCCAGTTCCAGAAACTGCGTTTCGCTCGGGCTTATATAGACAAACAGCGGATCCATCTGGACCAGTTCGGTCAGAACGGTGTCATTTGCCGAAACGACATTGCCGACATCCTGATAAACCCGTCCGATCCGCCCATTGATCGGGGCAGACACGGTTGCGTAATCAAGATTGACCTGCGCCGTGTCCACCGCGCCCTGACTGCTGTCGAGATCGCCTTTTGCCTGGGCTGCATCGGTGGTTGACCTGTCCAATTGCTCCTGCGCGACCGTTCCGTCACTCGCCAGCGCGGAATAGCGCGCCTGCTCTCGGTTGGCGAAATCCAACCCGGCCTGGTTTTTGTCCCGCTCGCCTTTCAGACGCCTTAGCTCAGAGGCGTAGGGGCGTTTGTCGATGACAAACAGGGTATCGCCCTTGACGATATCGGTGCCTTCTTTGAAGGGCCGGGATTCAACATGGCCATCGACGCGCGACCGGATGGACACCGTGTTGGGAGATTCAGTGCGCCCGGTCAGTTCAAGAAAAAGCGGCACCTCTTCTGTCGTTGCCTGGGCGACGACGACCTTCGGTGCGGCAGTTTGTGTTTCCTCTGCCTCTTTCTCGAAGCAGCCCGCGATCAGGATCAGCAGGAAAAAGGGAAGAACATGGCGTGTACGCCGGCTTTCACCCAATATTCGCAGCCCTAAGCGCACGTAAACCTCCCTAAATCAACACCCTGACTAACTGATAGCCTATTTTGCCCGCATTATCACCGACAACAATTTTTTGCGCCTGCGATTTCGATGTCTTTTGCAAATTGCGGGTGTTGGGCACGCAGTGGACGAGTCGGGATTTGGGCTTAGTGCGAAGCTTTATGTCCGTTTACTCAACATCGCCTTGCAGGCCGGAAACTGCCGAGCCTTCCACAGTTATTCGATGCATCAAGCGCCGAAATCCGTGATAGTCGTTGATGGCCTTGTGCCATGTCGCGCGGTTGTCCCACATGGTGATGTCTCCGGCCTGCCATCGGACGCGGCACTGGAATTCAGGTTGCTTGCAATGCTCAAAGAGCATGCTGAGGATTGCGTCGGATTCCTCTGTACTAAGCCCCTCGATATGCGTGGTGAACACCGGGTTCACGAACAATCCGCGACGCCCGCTCAGAGGATGCGTGATGACCACAGGGTGGCGCGCGTCCTGAATGGCGTTATCCGCGTTGCTGAGACGCCCGCTTTTGGCAGCTTCGCTGTCTTGCGCGGCCACGCCAAAGACATGCCGCGAGGAGTGGATTGCTGTCAGCCCATGCAGGAACCGGCGCATCGGCTCGGACAGTGCGTCATAGGCCGCGCCCATTGAAACAAACAGCGTGTCCCCGCCGTAAGGCGGCATCTCGATCGCATGAAGTATCGAGCCCATGGCGGGTTCCTGATCGTAGGAATGGTCGGTATGCCAGCCCTCGCCGACCGCTTCCTTTTGGTCCTTTTCCTTTAGAACCATGGCGATCTCGGGATGGCCCTCGACCGGTTTGAAGAAGCGATTGACGTTGATAGGGCCGAAGCGACGGGCAAATTCCAGATGCTCGTCCGGGCTGACCTGCTGGTCGCGGATGACGATCACGGAATGTTTGGCAAAAGCGGCGTGAATATCCTCGAACTGAGCACCATCGCGGATGTCGGCATCCACGATCTCTGCTCCTAAGCCGCCTGTAAGTGGTCTTATCTCCAACGGTCTGCTCCTCGCTCTCCCACCGGCAGTTTATCGGAATGCCGGTGATCGGATAGACAGAATTATCCGGGCTCGATGTGCATTGGACCTGTCGCGGGATGTGCATTGGAACCAGCGGCACGCTTGCGTGATCGCCGAAATCAACCACACACAGCTTGCCGGGTATGTGGTACCGAGATGCGACTCAGCTCTTCGGTCCTCCGCAACGTCCTAATTCAATACCATTCGTCGGGCATCGCGGCTTTGCGTTCCGTCACGAAGTCAGTCAATGCAGCGCGGGTGCTGTGCGGCATATCCGGTGGCTCATACTCTGCCAGCATCTTTTGCCAGCATGCGGTTGCGCGCTGGTCGGCGGTTTGGCGGCCCTTTTCGTCCCATGCCTCAAAAGGCCCGGCCTCGGGCAGTTGCGGTTCGAAATTTGCTGTCGCGTAGTGGCGCAACGTGTGGCCGGTGGACAGGAAGTTCTCGCCCGGACCGGCCTCGTGATACGCGTCGCGCCCGAAATCCTCGTCGCTGGTCCCGAACCCCTGCAACATCTTCAGCATGGCACCGCAATGATCGAGGTCCATGATGAACTTTTCATAAGACATCACCAGCCCACCTTCGAGCCAGCCAGCCGCATGCCAGACCTGATGCCCCCCGGACAGGAGCGTTGCCCACATCGCGCCGGTGCTGTCCTGCATGGCCTGACCATCCGCAGCATTGGAGGCGGTGACCTGCCCGCCGCCCGAGCGCACCGGGACACCAAGCCTGCGGCCCAGCTGCGACAGCGCCATGGTCGTAAGGTTGGCCTCGGGCGAACCAAAGGTCAGCGCCCCTGTCCGCAGGTTCATCGTGGAATGGAAACTGCCAAACACGACAGGGCAGCCGGGGCGCACTAGTTGGGTGAGCGCAATGCCCGCCATCGCCTCGGCCAATGTCTGCGCAGCGACCGCAGCGGGCGAGAGTGGCCCCATTGCCCCCGCAAAAATGGCGGGCGAGACACAGACGCATTGGTTGGCGGTCGCATAGGCCCGCAGCGACCGGGACATCACCTCGTCAAAGACCAGCGGCGAGTTGACGTTGATATTGGCTTGCATTACCGCATGTTTGTCCAGAAATGCCGCGCCAAAGGCCAAGCGGGCCATTTCCAGACTGTCCAAAGCGCCCTGTTCGGAAGTCACGCCCCCCATGAAAGGTTTGTCCGACAGGCTAAGATGCGCAAGCATCATATCGAGATGCCGCTTGTTCACCGGCACATCTGTCGGTTCGACCACGGTTCCGCCGGAATGGTGCAGCGCGGATGAAAGATGCGCGAGTTTCACGAAGTTCCGGAAATCCTCGATGGTGGCATAGCGCCGCCCCCGCGCCAGATCACTGACAAAGGGTGAGCCATAACCCGGCATCAGCACCAGATTGTCACCCCCTAAAGAAACCGTGCGGGCGGGATTGCGGCCATGCAGCAGGAATTCGGCGGGGGCATCTGCACAAATCTGCCGGGCGTGGCCGGGTTCAAATCGAACCCGGCAACCCTCGACCCGCGCTCCGGCCTCGGCAAACAGGGCAAGCGCCACATCGTCGCCCCGGAAGTCGATGCCGATATTGTCCAAAATCCAGTCCGCTTGAGATTCGATCCGGCCCAAGGCGGTTTCATCCAGCAATTCGTAAGTCGGGGTTTTGCGACGATGATATACGGGTGTTTCCGGCGGCGTGTTACGTCTGGTCAGCCGGCCCCGGCGCGACCTGCCGCGCTGGGTGATATGCATCTGAGTGTTCACAATTCCCAACGGTCAAACTCCTGAAGGGTTTCAGAAGTATTTAATTTGTTGATATACATACCCGACAATCGAATTTATTTGTCCATATTGTCAAAAAACATTGCACGCTTGACCCATGCCCATAGAGTTCCGCCATCACGACACACTGCGCCTGTTCATTGAAATCGCCCGCTACCGCAGTTTTTCTGACGCGGCCGAGGCGCTGCACATGACCAAAGGGGCCGTCAGCTATCAGGTCAAAACGCTGGAGGCGGACATGGGCTTTTCTTTATTCCAGCGGAAAGCCCGCGGGGTGGAGCTGACAGCCGCAGGGCAAAAGCTACTGGCTGCCTGCCAAAGCCACTACGAAGATATCGAGGCAGAGATTCTGGCCCAGAAGGGTACCTCGACCCGCACATTGACCGTCGGCGTCTCGACCTATTTCGCCGCACGCTGGCTGTCGCCCAGACTGATGTCGTTCATGCAGAATCACCCGGCCATCCAACTGCGCCTGCAGCCGATGATCCGTCTGTTCGATCTTGAAACTCAAGGGGTGGATATTGCGATCCGTTGGGGCAATGGCCATTGGACCGACGTCGAAGTCACCCCGTTCCTGCCCTTCCCGGCCTATCCTGTCGGTAATGCAGACGCGCTGAAAACGGTCGAGACACTCGGCATGGAGCGGGCGATTTCCTCTCTCACGCTGCTGCGCGATCATGACGACAGCAACGCCTGGACCGACTGGCTGAACATCGCGGATTTGCCGCACCAGACGCGCCGCGACACCCTTATCATTCCGGACCCGAACGTTCGGGTTCAGGCGGTTATCGATGGTCAGGGGATAGCTTTGATGGACGACCTGATCGCGCAGGAATTTCGGGAAGAATACCTGTTCAGGCTGTCGCACCATACGCTTCACGACTACGGCTATTTCATCGCGCGTCCAAAGGGAAACGGAAGCCCCGAAAGTGTCCGGGCTTTCATTGACTGGCTACAAAGCCAGGCACCAATTTCAGACGCGATGGCTGATCCCGCCTGAGACACGGGTGGCCAGCTAGGCAAAATACTCAGGCGAAACCGCCTGTGATACATGACATTCTGAGCTTACTGCTTCGAAACGGAGGCTTCACCCGTTGTTTTGCTGCGAATCTAGTTCAACTTTAGCCACCCGCAACAATGGTCCCTCGCAGGCCTAGCCATCTATTGGTTTGTCGAAGCGTCCAAAGCCCGCTGGCCGGACCAAGCACCCAAAATTTCTGGAAATCGCTTCATGATCTGCGCATTTCTGTCTGACCCAAAAACCGGTTCTGAAGGTTGGCTCAGAATTTCGTTCGTCTTCTCTCGGGCGGTTTGCAACAAGGATGGGGTATCAGCGTCCGCCCAGGCTTGCGGTGTCGCACGATCAGCCAGCGCCGGGTAATAATAGTCGCTTTGCATCCGTCCCAATGTCTGATCGCTACCAAGAAAGTGCCCGGGGCCCCCAAGGCAGACGTCGCGTATGACGTCGAAGGCCAGCGCATCGTCGTTGATCTCAAACCCGCGCGTCGCGCGCATGACCGATCCGATGAGGTCATTGTCGAGAACGAAGCTTTCCTTGCTTGCGGCTAACAAGGACCCGTACATGCCGGCGGCTTCGTAAATCAGGTTGGCACCGGCCAAAGCACTCAAAAGCTCGGTGATGCCTTTTTCGTAGCCCGCTTGAAAGTCGGGTAGCTTGGCGTCCGTCATACCTGCGCTGACCGCGCAGGGAATTCCGTAGTGTTGCGCCATCTGTGCACATGCCGCCATCAGAACACCCTGTTCCGCGCTGCCGCCAGACATGGCGCCGGTCCGCAGATCGCTGACAAAGGGCAGCGCCCCGAAAAGCGCAGGGTGGCCCGGGTTCAACAGGTTGACGTAGACCAGCCCGGCAAGCACTTCGGCAGTCTGCTGCGCAACGGCTCCGGCCAGCGGGGCGGGGCTGGTCGCTCCGGCTTGCCCGGCTGACACGAGCTTCAGGGGTGTTCCGGTGTCTGCGGCGCACTCGATAATCCCCAGTGCTTCTTCGGCGAAAGTGAGTGGCGGCACGATAAAGCAGGTCGAGACGCAGCAAAAAGGCCGCGCGCGCCAGGCGTCTTTTCCGCCCGCGATGATGTGGAACATTTCAACGGCGGCCCGCATCGTCTCAACCGAACTGAACGACGTTCCAATGGGCTTTTTCGTCCCCGCCGCGCAGGCATAGGCCGTGTTCAGTTCCATCGCATGCGGATCGAGGATATCGCGTGCCACGACAGTGCGCTGAAACATATGAATGTTGGGAAGCGCCTGCGCTAGACGGGCCATATCATGAAGGTCTGCCAAAGTTGTATCACGCACCTCGCCAGTCTCGCTGTCGACGATGTGCACGGCTGCCCCGGACGTGCCCAGATGGATGCGGGTGCCTGATGGATCGAGATCAAATTCCGGCACCTGACCATAAAGCTTGAACCCGCGGCCTGCCGTTTCCAGAACACGCTCAACCATGTCAGAGGGGAAAAGCAGTCTTCTGGCATCGGAAACCGAACCTCCGGCCGCGACTATGGTTTCGGTGCAGCGCGGGGTGGCCCTTGCGAAACCGATTTCCGCGAGGATGCGAAGTGCAGTTCGATGAATGGCCGCGATCCCGTTCTGGGGGAGCGGGCGGTATCGCCCACCTTCGATCCCGGGCCAGATCGAGGTCGTGGGGCCAGAACCTGCGCCCCCCTGCCGGGCCGCACGGCGCGCATTCCGTCCGGATCTCGTTCGGTTCATGCGGTGACTCCTTTTTCAAAGAAGAGTTCAAGGATGGATGGTGCGGTTGGCCAATCCTGCACTTTCTGCATCCAGATTTCGCGCCCCGCGCTCGCCTTGGACGTTTGGCCGAGATTGGCGTTGAACTTTGCCATCACACGGCACGGGGACATCGGCACCTCGGGTGCGCCGATGGGATAGACGCAGCGTTCCTCATGGCGTTCCCCTGATCCGAGGATTAATTCCATGCGATCCGGGTCTTCCGGGCTGTAGTTCAGATCGGGTCTTTTCGGGCTGAATGGCCGAAGTTCGCAGCGCGCCGCCAGTCTTGCAATCTCGGGCGCTTGCCACGCTTCGCGATCAAGATCGGCAAGCGTTAGGTCGCCTTGCAGCAGGCCGATGGCGGCAACGAAGGGCACGCTGAACAGCGCCTCTGATCGCGACTTCGGTGAGCCAAAAGGCAGAACGGCGGCGTGAAAATCCGGCATGCAGAGGATCACACGCGCAATATCTTCCACTTCGATGCGCTTTCGCAGCGCCAAGGCGCAGGTCATGATCCGATGGGTGTAGCCGCAACTCGGCCACGGTTTCAGCACAAGTCCATGTTCGCTCAGGGCGTAGATCTGACCGAGCTTTGACAGCGCTTTTGACAGGCGGTTGCGATCCAGACCGCCCATCAGCGCAGCGAGGCCACGGGGATGATCCAGCACATGAGGCTGTGCGCTCAAGCCAGCTTTGGCAAGACAGGCAGCCTCTACCCCGGCCCGAGCGGCAAAGCCCGCTTGCACCGGCTTGGCATGTGACCCGAACTGGCAGGTATAGCCGGTGGCAGCGCTACAAGCCAAAGACATGGCCCGCGTGGTTGCCAAGGCGTCCAGCCCCATCAAGCGCGCGCAGCCTGCTGCCGCACCAATAGCGCCAAGCGTCGCCGTCGAGTGCCACCCCGCATCGTAATGTTCGAAATTCAGGCCTTCGCCGAGACGGGCAATCACCTCGAAGCCCGCAAGATAGGCGCGGGCCAGGTCACGTCCACCCGTCCGTGCGTCCGCCATGGCCAAAAGGGCGGGCACCAGGACCACAGTGGGGTGCGTGTTTCCGGGAATTTCCCAGTCGTCAAAGTCCAGCGCGTGCCCCGCAACCGCATTCAGGAACGCGGCATGCGGGCGCGACACACGGCTCGACGCACCCACGACACGGGCGGGTCCGCCGCCGCCCATTTGATCGACGGCGGATAGGCTGCGTTGCGCGACCTCAGTTTTTGCGCCCGCGTGCATGCATCCGAGCGTGTCGATCACGCCGTCTCGCAGTACCGCCATAGTCGCCGGATCCGGGGTCAGACCATCCTCGGCCACGAATTGTGCAAGACGCGTGAGTGCGGTCTCGATCATGCCACCACCCTAGTCAAACAGGATGACGCCGCGGCCGGGTTTACCGGAGAGCATATCGTCAATGGCCAGATTGATCTCTTCCAGTCTATAGCGGCGACCGATCAGTTGGTCGATCGGCAGCTTTCCTTCCAGAAAATGCTGGCCATAGGCTTTGAAATCGCGCGTCGTGCAGGCAGAGCCAAAGATCGAGCCCGTCACGTTGATCTCGGACCGCGTGATACCGGTCGAAGGCAGATCGATGGTCGCATCATTGGCGTCCATGCCGACAAAGGTGACCTGACCGCCCGGCCGGCAATAATCAATTGCCGCGCGTTGCAACGCGCGCTTGCCGACCGCCTCGAAAACATGGTCTGCACCATGCGCGGTAAGCGCCCGGATTGCTGCGCCAACGTCCTGTTTCGCATTCAGGAAATGCGTCGCCCCAAGCGCCCGGGCCTTGGTTTCAGCCTCGGGTGAAGCGTCAACGGCGATGATCTGTTCCGCGCCAGCAAGTTTTGCGCCCATGATGATGGACAGCCCAACGCCGCCTGCTCCGATCACCGCCACCCGATCACCCGCAGCGACCTTGGCCCGGTTGAGAGCCGCTCCGACGCCGGTGGTGACAGCACATCCCAAAAGGGCGGCGACTTCGAACGGGACAGCTTTGTCTATCGGCACGCAGCTCTCTTGCGGCACGACCACGGTATCAGCCCAGCAGGCGAGCATCGACAGATGCCGGACCGGTCCGTTGCCATTCGAAAACCGGCAGGAGCCATCCATCATTGTCCCGTCCCAAAGTGGGGTTTTGTAGGTCTGGCACAGATGGGTTTGGTCGCGGTCGCAAAAGAAGCATTCGCCGCAGTATGGGATCCAGCTGAGCACGACGTGATCGCCAACGCTGAGGGTCTCGACACCCTCGCCGACAGCCGTGATCGTCCCCGCCCCCTCGTGCCCCAGCACAACGGGCAATTCATGACCCGATTGGCCCGACATGACGTGATAGTCTGAATGGCAAACACCTGCCGCGCCCATCCGCAGGCGCACTTCTCCGGCCTTCGGTTCCGCCAGTTCAAGCGTTTCAACGCGAAGGGTTTCACCCACATCATACATCACTGCCGCCCGCGCCCGCATATCAGCGCCCCAATCGACGCTTGCGGTCTCGGATCCGCCGCGTCGCCTCTGGCGTGCCGTTGTGGAACGAGCCAAAAACAACGTCCCAGGGAACCTCGGCCGTACCGTAGTTGCATTCGAAATAGCGATGGTGAAGCTGGTGAAAGAAGTCCCCAAGCGCCATGCGCTTTCGATCCCTTACAAACAGCTTCTCAAACCCTGCATGCGAGACCGCCGGATTTAGCGCGAGGTTGTAGAGGTGGAAGATTACGTGGATCGGGTCTGAAGGAACCACGAGATGGATCAGAACAGACGAGAAGTAACCCAGATGTTCCAGCGGATGCATCGACATGCCCGACCATGGGCCAACGTTGACATTGCGATGATGTAGGGAATGCACCCGCTTGTAGATTGGCGGCCAGTGCAGCAGGCGGTG
Organism: Ruegeria sp. F5; assembly: GCF_056533845.1. Taxonomy (NCBI): domain Bacteria; kingdom Pseudomonadati; phylum Pseudomonadota; class Alphaproteobacteria; order Rhodobacterales; family Roseobacteraceae; genus Ruegeria; species Ruegeria sp. F5. The sequence goes on from NZ_JBQFOU010000004.1 coordinate 267,236, forward strand.
GATCCAGTAAAAGTGGAACGACGCCCAAAGCGGGATCAAAACAAACCACGCCACCGACCAGACCGGCGCGTCGCTTAGGCTGATGGTTGGCGCAAAGCCGTTGGCGGCGCTCCAGAAGTACAGAACTTCGTAAACGGTCCAGAGTGTGACCCCGGACGCCAAGGACCAAAAGACATTGTCGAAAACCTGGTTTCGGAAGGTGAATTTCCGGTTGTCGACAGCCAGGTCGCGCGCATCGAACTTGGTGGTCGTCCCCTGCCCGCGCCACCGCCAAAGCCAGAGGTGAAGCCCCCCTGCGACCAGAACCAACAGCGCCATGTTGCGCGACCAGATCGCGGCGATCCACGCAGGTTCCAGCGTTCGTATTGCTTCTAAGGGCGGCTGAAACAGCCACCAGATCACAATTGCCAGCGCCAGTTCAATCACGGTCGAGGACAACGCCAGCCAATAGGACGCAAGCCATTTGACCGCTTGGACAGGGCGTGGCGGCCAGGCAAAAACCGGGCTCACAGGAATGGGCATTGCAGGGTTCCATGCCCATTCTCTGGCACCGCCCTCGGGGACGGGATGATCCGTGATATGCGCATTCATTCGCAAGCAAGCCCGTCAACTGACGTGTCAGTTTCATTTTTGGGCTTTTGCCGGGCTTCTGAGAACGCCTAAAAGAGCTATGCTAACTATTCCATGAGGGAATGCGCGATGCCGGCACTGAACTGGAAACTCCTTACTGCCTTTGAAGCTGTGGCCCGGCATCTGAATTTCACCCGCGCTGCAAGTGAACTGAACGTACAGCAACCGTCGATCAGCAGACGGGTTGCGGAACTGGAAGACGAGCTTGGCGTCAAACTCCTGGTTCGTACACGCCCAACTGCGGCCCTGACGGCGGAAGGAGACCTTTTGTTCCGTGCGATCTCAGGCGGGGTCGCTCAGGTCACAGAGGCCTTGAATCACATAAGGGCGCAACAGGATCGGAATGTCGTGGTGGTGAACACGACAATCGGATTTGCTAGCTGCTACCTGATGCAACATCTGGCGAATTTTCGGCTGGAGCATCCCGATATCGCGGTCGAACTTGTTTCCCGCGATCAGAATGAGGCTTACAGAAGCGCGCAGGCAGACGTCCTTATCGTGTTCGATGAGCCGAAAAATCTGCCTAACACTCAGACCAAACGCATATTTTCTGAGAAGCTAATACCTGTCGGAAAGCCGGATGTGTTTCGGCCGGTCGGCGATGCGCTGGAAGACCTCGCACGGTTTGAACTGCTGCATCTGTCCACCGGTGTTCACGCACGTGACTGGGAAACGTACTTTCAGGGAACGAGCATTTCACTACCCGCCCCCAGATCCGAGCAAAGGTTCACCTCATTCATGGTATACCTGCAGGCCGCGCTAAATGGCGACGGCATCATTCTCGGATGGGAGACGCTGTTTCAGAGTTTGCTGGATCAGGGCCAGTTGGTCCGTCTGACTGAGAGGACCGTTGAAACCGACAGGGGCTATTTCGCCTGCCTGACCGAAAGGGCAGAAAACAGCCCGTCTGCCAGAACGCTTTGGAATTGGGTGTCCTCTCTCGCGTCTTAGAACGCTGCTCTGACCCGACGATGCTGTTTTGAAGTTCCGTAGCCGAAACTGATGCCGTGGCCGGAACCTTCACGTGTCCCGCCTGTAATGTGCCATGAACATTGCGACACAATCGTCCAATACGTTTTTGGGTGTTGGGTTCTCTCCCAGGAAAAACTCGGGCCAGAAGAAGAAGTTTTTGACCAGCGCCAGAAGCTGGCTGGTCGCCAAGGCAGGATCGGCTGTGCGGATCACACCTGCGTCCATGGCTTCGCTGATCAGCCTTGTTATCGGGTAGTCATGGGTTGCCGTTTCCGTGAAGAATTGGCGGGAGCGATCAAGGTCACGGATCAGTTCCGATATGACCATCCGGTTCAAACCTATCGCCGTTTCGTCAGTGATCACATCAATGTACCGCCACAAAGCGTCCTTCAATTGTTCGACGAAGTCGCGATCCGGGTCATAGGGCACCGGCTCCATTCTCTGGTTCTGGGCAACCATAATCTCCGAGATCGCCTCGAACAGCGCCTCTTTGCTTTCGAAATGATTGTAGAGCGTGCGACTCGATACATTCGCTTTTTTGGCGATCGAGGTGGTCTTGGCCCCCAGAAATCCCTGCTCGCGGAACTCTTCGATGGCAGCATCGATGATATCTTTTCTTTTCTTTTCAGTACGCTTCACGATTTTTGCCTCAAAAAGTAAAATCATGTGTTTACAAACACGAGATCCACAACATAAGTAAACAGAACGATTTACTTTGGCAAGGCGAGATGCCAACCAACCCGAAAGGATACGAGTTATGGCTTCCCAAACTCTGACTGCTGGCAAAAACCAAGTAACCTTCAAATCCTTTGGAGTGGATTTGGCTGGCGATCTTTACCTTCCCGAAGGTTTTGATGAGACCAAGACGTACAAGGCAATCGTGGGCGCCAGCCCGTTCCCGCAGGTCAAGGATCAGATTCCGGCTACTTACGGCCCGGAAATGGCCGCCCGGGGCTTCATCTATCTGGGCTTCGATTACCTGGGCATGGGCGACTCCCCGGCCTTGCCGGGTGAGCACAAACGGTCCCGCTACATGTTCCGCCTGATTGAAAACACCTGGGACGCGGTTTCTTACCTTGGAACACTTCCCTGCGTCGAAGAAATCTACGGTCTGGGCGTGTGCCAGGGCGGCTCGATCATCGCATCGGCAGCCGTGACCGATCACCGGATCAAGAAGATCGCCATGGTATCGGGCATGATGGCGGCGGATGCATTCCAATGGGCCGACCGCGACATGGCCAATCAGCAGATCGCGGCCGCGAACGCGTCGAAGCAAAAGATGTACGAGACAGGCCAGCCCGATGTCGTGGCCCCCTTCGGCCTGAACGACGAGATGTCTCGACAAGAGTTCACTGATCTGGGCGTCAATCCGATGGCCGGAGAATCCTATGACTATTACGGGCGCGACGGCGTGAAAGGGCCAACGGCGGTTCCGACCTACTCGAACATGCATATCGGCGATCAGGGCATGCAATCCCTTATCTCTATCGGGGAAGCCTATGCCGACAAGATCGTGCAGCCCTCTCTGACCATCTACAGCACGTCGGCATTTACAGCGATTTGCTCGACCCAGTTTGTCGAAAAGCTGACAAATGAGCATGAGGAACTGACCTTCGACGAATTCGGCCACGTGGATTTCTACTACAAGCCCGAGGCCGTGAAGGCATCGACCGACGCCGTGGCGGAATTCTTCGACCGGTAAACCGATTTGGCAGAGGTCGCACTGCGACCTCTGCCCTCTCAAAGTCGTATGATCGCGGTATCAGCGGCAAACGCTCCGCATGGGATTTGCCAGAGCTTTAATCAATGCCAGCCCAAGACCTTGGCTGGCATGTTACGTCCCTTATGCCGGACTTGGGCAAGGCATCAATCGCGGACAAGATGGCCGCCATCCACATCCAGCACCGCGCCCGTCAGAAACCCGTTTGTCATGGCCATGACCGCAGCCAAAGCGACGTCTTCGGCCTTACCGACACGCCCGACGGGCAAGCTGCTGCCAACCTCGGTGTACATACGCTCGCGCGCCTCATCCGGCATTGCGGCATAGGCTTCGGTTGCGACCATGCCGGGGCTGATGCAATTCACCCGCGCGCGGCCGGACAGCTCCAGCGCCAGCCCTTTCGCCAGCGTCTCGACCGCCGCATTCACCGCACCCAGACCCGAGGCTCCGGCAGATGGGCGGCGGCTGAGGACGCCGGAAAAGAATGTGATGGAGCCGCCTTTGACCAACACAGGCAAGACTTCGCGCGCAGCCACATAGGGGCCGATGAACTTTGCCTCGACCATGGCGCGCAGATCGTCCGTGGGCAGATCCGTGAACGCTCCACGCGCAGCGCTTGAGGCCGAGATCACCAGATGATCCACCGGTCCCAGCCCGCCGGCCCAGGATGCCACGCCAACTTCATCCGTCGTGTCCACTGGCGCGATCTGCACCCCGCCCCTGATTTCCTCCGCTGCGGCCTGCAACTTGGCCGAGTTGCGGCTGGCAATGGTGACCTTCGCGCCAAGGGCGGTAGCCATTTTTGCGGTGGCCTTACCCATGCCACTGCTGCCGCCGACGATGACGATATGTTTGTCTTTCAGGGCGGGTTCGAAAACCGTGCTCATTGCTTAGCTCCTTTTTGTCAGGTTGGTCAGTCGATGCTCAGCACCAGCTTGCCGGTGATTTCGCCTGCTTCCAGACGGCGGTGCGCCTCGGTGGCTTCTGCAATGGGCAAGGTGGTGATCTGCGGGCGCAGAACGCCGGTCTTCAGCAGGTTGAACACCGTCTCCATATCCGCTCTGAATCCATTGGGGTCGTTGACGTAATAGGTGTAAATGTCGCTGACCCGGACCGAGACGGATTTCTGGAAATGCTTCGCCAGATCTTCGGCAAAGCTGCCTGTTGGCGGACCGGCAAGGAACCCGAACAGAACTGCCGTGCCAAGCGGGGCCAGCGCGTCGAGGTCGGATTTCAATGACTCGCCCGAGATCGGGTTCAGCGTCAGATCCACCCCGCGCCCGCCGGTGATCTCCATCACCCGCGCTGTGACATCTTCGGTGCGATAGTCGATGCCGTGATCGGCGCCTTGGTCTTTGGCATACCCAAGCTTGTCGGTGCTGGCCGAAGCGATCACGGTCATGCCCAGATGTTTGGCGATGTGCAGAGCCATGGTGCCGACACCGCCTGCAGCGGCGTGAACCAGCACGGATTTGCCCGCCGCCGCACCGCCCAGATTGACCAGCATGTGATAGGCGGTCATCGCGTTGACCGGGATCGCCGCAGCGGTGTCAAAGCTGATCGTATCGGCCAACCGGGTCACGTAGGGCGCTGCGATCACGGAATGCGTGCCGTACCCGCCCGCACCAATCGGCCCCATCCACGCCACGCGGTCACCCACAGCGATCCCCTCGACACCCGCACCCAAGGCTTCCACAACTCCGGCCCCTTCAACACCCGGCACATGCGGCAGATCGGGGATCATCCCTTCGGGCATCTCGCCCCGGCGGATTATCGTGTCGATAAAGTTGACCGCCCCGGCATGGTTGCGGATCAGAACTTCTTGAGGACCGGGGGCTGGAACCGCGCGGTCGGTCTTGCGCAAAACGTCCGGGCCGCCGGTCTGGGTGATTTCAATAGCGAACGGCATGATGTGTCTCCTTCTGTTGCGCAGAAGGTAGAACTCGGGCCCTTTAGTGATAATGGTTGATTTTGGATCAGATTATCTCAAAATTAGGATAATGATCTATAATGACCTTGCTCTGTTCACTGTTGTCGCCAACCACCTCAGTTTTTCCAAGGCTGCGGACCGGCTGGGCGTTCCGCTAAGCCGGGTCAGCCGCCGGGTTGCCGAACTTGAGCATCATCTGGGACTAAAGCTGTTTGAACGCACCACCCGTCAGGTTCGCCTGACGGAAGAGGGCCGCCGCCTTCTGGATCGCTGTCAGGACCCGATTGAAGCCCTTCAGAGCGTTTCGGGTTTCGCGGACGAGACCAGACGGCAAATCATCCGTATCACTGCACCGCCACTGGCCGCCCGGACAACCATAGGCCCGCGTTTGCTGGGATTTGCGGAGCAGAACCCGGACGTTGAGCTTGAGCTGACCACAACGAACGTGTTGCTGGACTTCTTTCGGGACAATATCGATCTGGCGTTTCGCCTCGGGCCCCTGACGGATTCCGGTCTGATCGCCAAGCGGCTGTGGTCGGTGCCCTATCGGTTTTGCGCCGGGGCGGGATTTATCCGGGACCACGGGCTGAGCGCACCAATCTCGCGTCAGGAGTTTCAGGAATTGCCCGCGTTGGCGGCGGGTCAACCCTGGGTGCTGGAGACCGGCGAGACGGTGCGGCCGTCCCATATTGCGCACAGTTTAAGCGATCTTGATGTCATCGCTCAGGCTGCGCAGCGCAATCTGGGTGTCGCAATGTTGCCCGCAGATATGGTCCATGGCGACCTGCACCCGCTCGAGGTCGAGGATGCTGTGCCCCTGACCCGAGCCATGTTTGCCGTCTATCCAAGCCGACGCCTTTTGCCTGCACGGGTCAGGAAACTGATTGATTTCATGGTGCCCGGATAGCCTACCAATCAATCGCGACGCCGTCGCGAAAGAACCCGCCGGTCGGGCCGTTTTGCGGCAAGGTTGCCGCCCAGACGACCCCTTTGGCACCCTCGGGCACCGGACGTCCCCCGCCGCCCATATCCGTGGCAACCCATCCGGGGCAAACAGCGTTGACGAGGATGCCCTTTGGTTTCAGTTCCGCCGCCGTTTTGATGGTCAGCGCATTCAGCGCCGCCTTGGAAAGACCGTAACCGGGCGTTCCTGCTGACATGCCGGTCAGTGCCCCAGCGCCCGACGACACGTTGACGATCCGGGCACCCTGCCCGTTTTGCAGCAGCGGGACTGCGGCGATTGTCGTGGCCCATGGGCCAAAGAGGTTGGTGTCAAACCCACGGCGCACACGATCAAGATCGGCGCGATGCGCCTGCTGATCCGTGTCGTAATCCACGCCTGCGTTGTTTACCAAAACATCGAGACGGCCAAAGCTGGCTTCGATCTGCGCGAAAACCGCAGTGACCGAGGCCGGATCGGACACATCCAACTCTACCGCTTCCGCATCGTGCCCAACCTCCTGCGCTGCGACTTGTCCTTTCCTCAGATCACGCGCGCCCATCAGGACTTTCAATCCATGATCCCGCGCCAGTTGGCGCGCGACCTCTTTGCCGATCCCCCGGTTGGCCCCGGTCACTAGGGCAATTCGCTGTGTCGTCATGATCACCTCGGTCAGTTTGCCTGCGCGCCGCGTTCCCCTGCGGTGGCAACAAGGCCACGGTCGCCGGTTTCCCACAATGCGGTCATGGTCATCGAGGTGACAACCCAGCGGTCATTCAATTTCTCAAGCTTGTAATCGTACCGACCGCCCAGCACCCACAACCCATCATCAAGGCTATGGGTCGCGGTGAAATCGGCCTGCGCCGTGGCCGCGTTGTCGGTCAGCGAGGTGATTGCGTGGTTGGTCACCATGTGATGCGTGCTGTCAAAGCCGGGAAGGAATACCGCCCAGCCCGCCACGAGGTCATCGGCGGGTTGTGTTGCCGGTTCTCCGCCCCAAAGGCTGGTGTAGTCGATGGTCACGGTGTCGGCAAATGCGGCCCGCACGCGGGTCCAGTCGTGGCGGTCGGCCCCTGCCGCAATGTCGGTGATCGCGGTTGAGATGCCGACCTGTTCTTCGGCAAACGCTGCGGTTCCGATCATGGTCACGGCCGCAAGGGTGGATGTGAGTTTTCTGTGCATGGGAAGTCTCCGATTGACTGAGGGGGGACGCCGAAGGGTCGTCCGTCGTCCCGACGGGTCTTAGTTGCTCAGACCGGCGCTAAAGTGGACGGCCACCGCGTCCGCGGCACGAGTGACATCCTCGGGGTTGTCGTAGAAATCGAACTGAGTGACGTCTTCCAGCCATTGCGCCGTAGCTTCGCCCGCAAACCCGGCCAGAAAGGTCTGCACACCCTGCGGGATCGCCGCGCTTTCCGAATGGACAACGGCCAGAGGCTTGTCCAGACGCTGCGGATTGTCGGCGGGATGATAGGTCAGCCAGCCTTCCCAGCCTGCGTTGTCCCACTTGCCGTCGTATTCCGGGATCGCGCCACGGTCGGCTTCGTAATAGTAGCCGCCAATCGGCATCAGCACACCTTCGGCACCCTCGGGGCCTGCGGCGGGAATGATCTGACCCCCTGCGGCTTCGGCTGCGTGGGACACTTCGATCAGCCCGGCAACGCCTTCTGCGCCGCCATAGACGGCCTCGACGATCTCGGCGTTCTGCAACCAGGGCGCGACCAGACCCAGCCGCTGAACCAGCGGGTTGCCGGACACCGCATCGACCATGTACCCGGCCGAGGCGCAGATCCCCAGACCGTTGATGTGATCGGCGTCCACTTCGGGCAGGGTCGCGACAAATGCAATTGCGGCTTTGATGTCCGAGGTCTTGGCCTCGGGGCTTTCCACAAAACGCACATGGTTCGGCAGATCGCCCGACTTGCCCCAACCGCGAAAATCGAAGGTGAAGGCAGCAAAACCCCGTTCAGCCATTTCGCGGGCATAGTTGGCAGGCATCTGCTCCTGAACCGAGGTCCAGGCCCCGGTCACGACGACTGTCGGCAGCGGTTTCTCACCACGCTCTTCCGGCAGGTACAGCGTGCCGGACAGGACAGCGCCTTCGTTCTCAAACGTCACGGTGCGGGTTTCGACCTGCGCGACGGCGGCTGTCGAGGCCATCAGCGCAGCGGCGGTGTTCAAAGCGAGGGTTTTCATGGCGGTATCTCCCAAGGTCATTCTGAAAGGGCGCAAGCCCGATGACCCAAGAGATACGAGGTTTGGACCGGCCAAACTTGCACCGGACTGCCGCGTTTTTGAAAGATCCTGCTTCAGGTTGTGTTTGTTGCGCGAAACGCTCGCGGGGTTTGCCCCACCACCTGTTTGAAGCTGCGGGTGAAATGCGCCTGGTCGGAAAACCCGCAGGCCAAAGCGATGTCCCCCAAAGGACGCGCCTGATCCTCCATCATCTTCATCGCCTGTTCGATCCGATAGGCCATGACATATTGCATGGGCGTCGAGCCCAGCGTTTCCTTGAACACCCGCGCGAAATGCGAGGGGCTCATACCCGCCTCAGACGCCATCTGCTCGACGGTGATCGTCTGATCCAACCGGTTCTGCACATAGGCCAGCACCCGTTGATAATGCTGAGACGTGAAACGCGCCGACAACTCAACCTCTTCCGCGCGGCGTTTTCCGTATTTCTGCAGCAGTTTGACCAGAAACACCCGGCTCATGGCCTCGAACATGACGACCGAGGACATGTCGTTGGTTTCCAGCGCATCGCGCAGAATGACACCGGCGGCACACAGATCGGGGTCGGAAAACTGCGGCAGGTCGTGAAACTGTTCCGGTGCCAGCAGCATCCCAAGTTCGGACTGGGCAAAGTTCTGTACCTTGTCCGGGTGCAAGGTGATGACGATTACGTCGGATTGCCCGTACCATTGCCATCCCGACCGCATCCCAGCGGGGGTCACGATGACTTCATCCTTTAGAAAGATGAAATCCCGCAACGCACCATCCCGCCAGTTTTTCACCCGGTGGCCGTTTTCCTGAAGGTTCAACAGGACATGATGTTCGGAAAACACATCCTCGGGCATGCGGTCCGGTTGCGCCTGAAAATATCGCACAGACATCAGCCCCGCCGCCGAAGGCCGCTGCATCGCATCACTGTTGAGCAGCGGTTCCGAAGGATAGATATCAGCGTATTTCAAGGGCAATCACCGGCTCCGCCTGAGAACGCAACCAGCTTTGCAGGTATCGGCATGGCAGACAACGCTGGACTGGGGCGATTGACTGGTCCCGATCAAGCCGTCAAGTGTTGTTCCATATGGTCGATGAACAGCTACGGCTAACCCCCTGCCATTACGAATGCGGCAACAGTTCGGGCCGGCACGGGTTCTTTCCCGTCCACCGATAGGTAGAATATCAGCACGAAAACAGATTCTGAGACCATCGTGACCGAGATTGATCACCTGAAACACTGGCTAACTTCCGAAGGTCGGTTGCTTGGCGATGAAACGCAAATCGTCCAGGGCTATTGCGAAGGTTTGGTGGCGCTTGGTGTCCCTTTGTCCCGCGCGCGGATTGCTCAGAACTACTCCAACCCACTGCTCAGCGCCTGGGGCATCATCTGGACACCCGAAGAGACCCGCCGCTACACCGTACCGACCACCGTTCTGGCAACCAGCGCGTGGCATGGCAGCCCCTTCGAATATGTCGTCACCCAGCGGCGTCCATTGCGCAAACGCCTGACCGATCTCGACCTCAAGGCTGAACATCCGGTTTATGCCGAACTTGCCGAAACGGGTGCCACCGACTTTCTGGCCATCCCTCTGGAACACGGCAACGGATCGGTTCAGGGCACCAGTTTCACCTCGAATGCAGAAACAGGATTTTCGGACGCGCATATCCTGTACATCGAAGACACGCGCTACGCCCTTGCCGCTGCATTGGAACCCATCGCAATGCGCCATTCGCAAAAGAGCCTGCTGCAAACCTATCTGGGATATGGACCGGCCGAGGAAATCGGTCAGGGCCAAATAAAACGCGGCGAACACAGGACTGTCTCTGCCGCGATCCTGTTTGCCGACCTCCGCGGCTTTACCGAGAAAGCCTCGGCCTGGCCCGAGGCCGATTTGCTGAACATGATGGGTGAGTATTTTGAGATGGTCGTCTCGCCCATTCAGGATACAGGCGGCGACGTTCTGAAATTCATGGGGGATGGCATACTTGCGGTTTTTGATGTTGATGATTGCGCTCAGGCCTCTTGCAGGGCGGCCGTTGGGGCGGCACATCAAGCCTTGGACAATCTGCGCGATTACAACGACAAAGCTGCCGCCAAAGGCCAAAAGGCCATCGAATTCGTGATCGGCATCGATTTCGGGCGGGTGACCTTCGGCAATATCGGCAGCCCCGATCGTTTAGATTTCACGGTCGTCGGTCAGGCTGTGAACGTGGCCAGCCGCGTTCAGGACCTGTGCAAGACGCTTGACGAAAAGATACTGGTGACACAGAGCGTCGCAGAGCACATGGTGCGTGATGCGGAGTCAGTCGGCTACCATCCCATCCGCGGTTTGCGCGCGGATATTGAAGTGTTCAAGGTCTGAACAAACCGTTTCTGATTTCAATTCTTAATAACAGTCACTTCAACCGTTTCGATCACCGATCTGGACGTCTGGGACCGGGCCAGAAGAATCTGCACTAGGCTTCACAGCGATCCCAAGCCATTCGAACATCCGATATGTGTCACCAGCCCAACTATCCCGAGGCCTGCCTCACGGGTTTTCTACGGGACGAGACGGTGGATCAGATGGCTCTGACCCACACACCCCGCTAAGACACTCTGCTCATGCCCATTTAGGCGGGACCGACGGTTCAGCTCGGTCTACAACGTCAGACCAAGCTGCACCTTCTGCGAACCGGCTCTGATCACCCACCTCGAAATCCTGTCAGACGATCATGCACCTGCCAAAATCCTTATTTCCGTCCGGCCACAATCCGATCCAGAATGAGCGCACAGAACAGGATCGCCAGACCGGCCAGAATGCCCTGGCCCGCTGCCGCGTATTGCAGTGCCTCCAGCACGTCTTCACCCAAGCCCTTGGCTCCGATCAGCGAGGCCACGACGACCATAGCCAGCGACATCAGGATGGTCTGGTTCACCCCCGCCATAATGGTCTTGTGCGCCAAAGGCAGATCCACGCGCCACAGCAAATAGCGGGGCGTTGCACCGAAAGCCAAGGCAGCCTCGCGCACGGTTTCGGGCACTTGTTGCAGGCCAAGAACGGTGAAACGGATCACCGGCGGGCTGCCGAAGATCATGGTTGCGACCACGCCCGCAGGTTTGCCCGACCCGATGAAAGCCACAACCGGGATCAGATAGACGAAGGACGGCATCGACTGCATGAAATCCAGAATGGGCCGCACGATGGCAAAGGCGCGCGGGCGGCGGGCGCAATAGATGCCCAGCGGAATGCCCAGCGTGATCGAGATCAGCGCAGCCGCGCCCAGCAGCGCAATCGTGGTCATCGCCTTTTCCCAGAAATCCAGCAGACCCAGATAGGCCAGCGCCGCGCCGGTAAAGATCGCCACGCGCGGACCAGCCGACAGGTAGGCCAGCATGATGATCACCAGCGCCACAACCGGCCAGGGGGTATCGACCAGCACGACCTCGATCCAGTCCAGCAGAGTGCGCATTCCATAGGTCAGCCCGTCGAAAAACCCGCGCCCGGCGGTTTTGGTCCATTCGAACACCGCCTGAACCCCGTCGCCGACATTCAGACGCCAGTCGCGATTGGTCGGAAAGGTTTTCAGAACGGCCACCGCATCCGGCTGCGCGAATTTTATCATCGACAGGATGACCACCACGGCAGTCAGCACCGATGCAACAACCAGCCGGGGGAGCGACCAGCCATGGGCGACGCTTTGGTCCGAGCGCCAGCGGGCGAACTGCCCCTCGAGCGTCCAGTTGGCCAGCGACGCGGCCAGAAACTTGACTGCCAGCAGAAGCACGATCCCAATGACCAGATAGGTGATGCCGGTCGAATCGGCGGTGCGCGCGGCCTCCTGCGCGCTTGCAAGTGCACCCTCAAGCGACTCCGCAGCGCGTTTCAGGGATTCAAGAGAGGATGCTCCGGATTGCTCTGCCGCGGCGATCTGCTGGCGGCGCAGTTCCAGCGTCTGTTCGATCTGTTCAGCCCGTTCGCGGAATTCGCGCCCGAGATCGCCGAACAAACCAAGCCCGATCTGAATGTAAGCCAGCGTCTCCAGCACAAGAAACCCGAGGAACCACGACCACAAACCACGTGCCCCGAACCAGATCGGCCCTAGGATCGCAGCCGCCTTGTTCAGCGTAAAGCGATAGCCGGGGGCCTGCATCATATAGGCGAAGGTCTTTTGATAATAGGATTGCCCCTGCCCCACAAAATCTCCGATCAGACCATTCAGGCGGTCGGCGGTTTCCGGTTGGATCTGTTGCATATCAACATGTTTCATAGCGGTCCCCTTATGCCTGACTGTCCTGAATCGCGCGGATCAGACCCGCGCGGTTGATCACGCCAACGGTCTTGCCGTCCTGCGTCACCGCCACGACGCCATGCCCATCGACGCACAGGTTCATCAGATCGGACAGGTCCATATCCGGATGCGCCTCTTTAGCGTCATCGGGCACTTCGCCGTGATGCGCTTCGAACTCATCGACCGGCTTCATGACCGCGTGGGCAAAGATCATGTTGAGTTTGGAAATCCCGGCCACGAAATCGGCCACGTAGTCATCGGCGGGGTTGAGGATGATCTCTTCCGGCGTGCCGATCTGCACGATGCGCCCGTCCTTCATGATCGCGATGCGATGGCCGATGCGGATCGCTTCGTCCAGGTCATGGGTGATGAACATCGTCGTCTTGTTCAGTTTGTGGCTGAGTTCCATGAACTGATCCTGCAGCTGCTTGCGGATCAGCGGGTCGAGGGCCGAGAACGGCTCGTCCATCAGCAGGATTTCAGGATCGGCAGCGATGGCGCGGGCCAGACCGACACGCTGCTGCATGCCGCCCGACAGCTCATGCGCGTATTTGTCTTCCCAGCCGTTCAGTTCGACCAGTTCCAGCACCCGATCCGCCTCTTCCCAGCGGCGGGCCTTGCCGGTGCCGCGGATTTCCAGCGGCATCGCGACGTTGTCGCGGACAGTGCGGTGGGGCATCAGGCCAAAGTTCTGGAACACCATCGCGACGCGCCGGTTACGCAGGTCGCGCAGGCCCTCATCATTCAGGCCCATCACGTCATCTCCATCCAGATAGATATGGCCGTCGGTGGGTTCCAGCAGGCGGTTCACGTGGCGGACAAGGGTCGATTTGCCCGAGCCCGACAAGCCCATGACGCAAAAGAGCTCACCCCGTTCGATCTCGAAACTGGCATCGGCCACGCCCACGACGCAATTGAAGCGCTCCAGCACTTCGGCCTTGCTCAAACCCTCGCTATGGATGGCGTTCAAAGCCTCCTGCGACCGTGCGCCGAACACTTTCCACACGCCTTTTGCGTCGATTGCGATTTCCGCTGTCATACTGGCCCCACCGCTGTTGATTTGTATGTCGTGGTGCCCCCGCAGAAACGGGGGCGCACAGGCTTCAGTTGGTGGTCAGACCCAGCCAGCTGTCGACGGTATCGCCATTGGCGGCAATCCATTCCGCGACGACCTCATCCGTGTCGCGACCCTTTACGACGACCTCATAGGTCAACCCGCTCAGCGCGCCCGCATCCATGTCGATATTGGCCAGGAAAGACGCCGCCGCCGGGTTGCGCTGTTCCAGCGATTTGGAATGCGCCACGGTCACGGTTTTGACCGGTTCGCCCGTGCTGACGTTGGATTTGTTGTACCAATCGGCGTCCTGATCCGGCTGCACCATCTTGTAGGTGGCCGCATCATGCTCGGGCTCTTCCAGAATTGTCACGTCATACAAGGCGTGCACGTAATGCGGCGCGTAGCAGTAGAAGGCCGCCCCTTTCTGCTGATCGATCTGATCCTTCAGACGCGAATAGAATACCGTCTCATCCTCGGTGGTCGGCGTCAGGAAGGTCTCGATCCCATAGTCCCGTACACGTACCTTGAAAGTGTTGGTCGAGGCCCAGCCCGACGCACCGACCCAAACCTCACCCATACCGTCGCCATCTGAATCGAACAGCTCTTGTGCCATGGGCGTGGCCAGATCGTAGATCGAGCGGATGTTGTGATCCTCGACCATGTAGTTCGGCACGCAAATCCCCGCGCGGCCTTCATAGCTGCCCGAGGACAGCGCGACGGTGCCTTTCTGGTCGACATATTCATCCGTAAAGGACGACTGGTTCGGCAGCCAGACATCCGGATGCACGTCGATATCGCCACGCCCGCCATCCATCGCGGCAAAGATCACCGCGTTGGCACCGGGGGCATAGCCAACTTCCCCACCCAAACGGGTTTCGATGACCTGGCCGATAACCCGGCTCATGATCTTGGCACCGGGCCAGCTGGGTTCACCGACCGTGACCTTATCCTGCGCCATTGCCGTTGTCGCGCCCAAGGCCAGCGCCAATGTTGTTGTAAGCGTAAGTTTTTTCATATCATTTCTCCCGTTATGTTGAGTTACATGCGCCATCAGGCGCGTGCCCGCTTGCGTTGCGGGTCTATGAATGGAATGTCCGAGACGGTGGCGCTCAGGCGTTTCATCCGCCCGTCGAGTTGACCGATTTCCAACGCAGTACGGTTCTCCGCGTGTTCGACCGAAAGACGTGTCATGGCGATCGCGTGTTCCAGAATGGGCGAGCGTGTGGCCGAGGTGACTACACCCACCTGCCGCTCACCCGCATAGACAGGGGCACCATGCGCCGGCACATCGTCGCAGCCGATCAACAGCCCTTTGAGCACCCGGCGCGGGTCACGCGCGTTGCGTTCCAGCGCGGCCTTGCCGGTGAATTCGGTTTTGCTCAGATCGACGGCGAAGCCCAGTCCGGCCTCAAAGGCATCCACGCCCGGTGCGAATTCCGCGTTGGCCGCGGCCAGCCCTGCCTCGATCCGGATAATGTCCAGCGCGGCCGAGCCCATTGGGGTGATCCCGAACTCTTCACCTGCGCCCATCACGGCATCCCAGATCGCCACCGCATCGGATTTTGAGCAGAAGATTTCATACCCCAATTCCCCGGTATACCCCGAGCGCGACAGCATGAACGGCGCGCCTTCGCGGTCGTGCAGCCGCGCGATGGTGACGCCAAACCATTTGAGATGATCGAGACCCGGTACATGCGGTTGTGTAAAGGCAATCTTGCGCAGCAGATCGCGCGACTTCGGCCCTTGGATGGCAAGGTTCGGCATTGCACCGCGCAGTGCATGGACCCGCACCTGCAAGCCGCGCGCATCCGCCAGTTCCTGCAGCACGCGCCCGCTTTCCTCGGACCCGCAGCACCAGCGAAAAATTTCGGGGGCGAGGCGAAACAGTGTGCCATCGTCGATGACCGATCCGCTCTCGTCGCACATAAGCGTGTAAGACCCGCGCCAAACCGGCAGTTTCGCGACATTGCGCGTGGTGGCCAGTTGCAACAGCGCCTCGGCATCCGGGCCGATGATGTCGAACTTGCGCAGGCCGCTCATGTCCTGCACGGTGACCGCCTGTCGGCAGGCCCAATACTCGCCCAGAGTGCCATGGGCGGGATAGCTGACCGGCGTCCACAAGTCCCGGGCCGGAGCGAAATTCTGGGTCAGTGGGGCCAGACGGTCATGAAATGCGGACTCCTGACTGATCGACATCGGGGCGTCTTCCTTTTCACGATAGGCAACCGCACGGCGGATTGGCGTTTCGGGACGGTAGATGCGCACATGCACATCGGTCGGGTTCCAGCCGTTGATGGGGTCAATGTCATCCGGGCAGGCCGTCGAGACACAGACCAGATCCTCCAAAGCGCGCATGGCGACGTAATCGCCGGGGCGCGAGTGGGATTCCTCGGTCAGGATGTGATGGGATGCCGGGTCGATCCATGTGCTCCAGAAGAAATTGATCGCAGGCCACGCGGCGCGGCGCGCCACCCCATAGGGGGCCAGAGCGTTTGACATGTTGTCAGAACAGTTCAGGTGCCCCGGAAAACCCCTTTCTTCATAGCCCCGCGCCGTGCAGGCCAATCCGAATGTATCGTGCCGCCCGCAGGTGTCCTGAACTACATTCAGCAGTGGCCGCATCTCGCGGTCATAGAACTTGTCCAGCAAGCCGGGACCGGGATAGGCCCGCCGCACCATGGAGCGGGTCGCGGTCGAGTCGATCATCCACTCGTGCCCCCGGTCCAGACCATCAGCCCGCAACGCCATGAAGTCAGAGCATTGCTGGCCCTCGACATCGATTATCTGAACGACTTCTCCGGCCTTGAGCTCATAGGCCAGCGCGCTGCCCCGCTGCACGGTGAATTCATCCCGCGTGTCGCCCAGCAAAGGCGGCAAATGCGGGCCTTTGGTCGCTGCTGACTTGTGTTGGACCGTGATGTTCCCGGTTCCCCTGCCTTCGATCAGCCCTGGAACACAGGCAGGACGGATCACCCAGACCGTGACCGCCTGATCCGCACGGAGAATCAGCGGCTCGGGCCCATGATCCAACCTGTGACAGAGAACCCGCCGCCCCCCGCCCTGCCCCGAGACCCAGGCCGAGAGCCGGGTACTGTCAAACTCGTCCCACTCAATCAGCCCGGTTCCCGTCAAACCCAGCGCTGCCAGTCCCGGTTGCCCCTCGTCGGTGAAGGCCACCACTTCCAGCGGTCGCGCTGGAGCAACCCCTTCTATCGAAAGCAAATCTCCGGGTTCCACAGTCAGCCGAACGGCTTCACGTGGGGCAAGAATATGCGCGCGGGTATCGGACGCTTTTGGAAACCCCGGAAACAGGCGACCGGGGCCGTCAAATCCCGTGTTCGTAAACGCATGTAAGACCGAAGATCCCTGCATATCGGCGTCAGATTCCCAAAATGTAACTAGTTACAGAGGTTGATGAAACTAGTTACATATGTCAACTCTTTCCTTAGAAACCCGCGAAACGGACGCAAAAACCCACGATGGAAAAAGCCCCAGAGCCTAAAAAACGAGCAAATCTCAGAGACGTGGCAAAGGCTGCAGGCGTGTCCGTCGCGACAGTCTCGCGGGTTCTGAACGAACCGGCGGTGGTCAAGAAAAACACATTGGAAAAAGTTCAGGCCGCCATTGCCGACCTGAAATTCGTCCCAAGTGCCGCCGCCCGTGCGATCAATTCCGGCCGCACACGGTTTGTCGGCGCATTGGTCCCGACCCTGGACAATGCGATCTTTGCCCGCTTTCTCGCAGCGCTGGAACGCAAGCTGTCAGAGCACCAATTGTCCCTGATCGTTTCAACCACCGAGGCAAGTCTGGACATCGAAGCCGAGAAAGCCAAAAGCCTGCTGGATATCGGAGCTGAGGGGCTGATCATAACCGGGGTCACGCATAACCCCGCCTTTCACGATCTGATCGAACGCACCATGGTGCCAACGATCATCACCTCTTTCTTCGACCCCGAAAGCCCGCTGCCGACCATCGGATATGACAACGCGGCTGCGGCGCAGCTTGCCTTGCAGCACCTTGCCGACCTCGGCCATCGCAACATTGCCGTCGTGCACGGGCCAGTTCAGGACAATGACCGCACACGAGACCGTCTTGCAGGTCTCAACGCCCTTCCCTTCACCGGAACGCTATCGACCTTCGAGACCGAGATCAGCCATCAGGGCGGCGCGGATGTTGCAAAACACATCGGCAGTCTGGACACCAAGCCGGACGCAATTCTGTGCCTGTCTGACGTTGTTGCCCTTGGGGTGTTGCTTGGTCTTCAGGCCCAACAGATTGCCGTGCCGGATCAGATTTCCATGGTGGGGGTCGATGATCTGCCAACCTCGGCCGTGTCTGTCCCCCCCTTAACAAGCGTGCATCTGCCCGTTTCCCAAATGGGCGAACGGGCGGCAGACGCACTGGCCCACTGGATCACGACGCAACAGGTTCCAAGCTCAGAAAAGCTGGGGGCACATCTGGTCGTCAGAAACTCCACCAAGCAAGGTTGAAGCGCCCGCCCTGAACCAGTCGCTCAACGAGGGGTCTCGGATATCAAATCACGCAATACTGCCACAGCGCGATCGGTCATAGGCGCGTGCTTGTCTGCAGGCCAGGCCACCGCCGTTGTGACGATCGAGATATCCTCGAGCAAAGGCACAACCCGAACATTCTCGGGCGCCAGCCCTGCCATTGAACCCGGCACAAGCGCCAAGCCCTGCCCGCAGCTGACATAGGCGAGTTGCGAAGAAATCGAGCGTACTTCGTGCAGTATCCTCGGGGAAAAACCATATCCTCTGCAGGCCGAAACGATACTGTCGAAATAGACCGGGCTTACCTTTCGGGACGGCATGACAAGGGGGCTGTCAGTGATCAGGGACACGGAAATTTTCGTTATGTCTGCCCGGGGATCGTCCGAGGGCAGAGCGATCCACAGTTTGTCATAGGTCACCGGGAATCCGTCAAGACCGTCGCCCGGCGCACCATCCAATCGGTAAAATGCCATGTCCAAAGCCCCGCTGAGCAAACCCGGCGCGGCTTCTGCACTGTCGATTTCATGAATTGAGACCGTAAGGTCCGGGACGCATTGGCGCAGACTGCGCATCCATTGCGGTATGATATCCGTCATGGCCGAAGTGATGGCCCCGACGTTCAGAACCCCGGACTGCCCGGTGGCCACCTCCCTGACTGTGCGTTCCAGATCGGCAGCCTGATCGGCAAATTTCCGAACAGCAGGCAAAAGCGCTGTTCCCGCGGGCGTGAGCTTCGTGCCACGTCTGGATCGATCGAAAAGCGCGACACCCAGTGCGGCTTCAAGTGTTTTGATATGCTCGGACAGCGGCGGTTGCGTCATTCCAAGCCGCTCGGCTGCACGTCCGAAATGCTCCTCCTCGGCAACGGCCAGAAACATCCACAATTGCCGGTTCAGCCGAAAATCTATTTGCTTCATCGCCGGAACCTTTGATCTGCAAAAGCTATCACAGAGATACACTAACAAGATTTTCAAGTTTAGTCGCCCTGTGTCAAAAGCACGGACACATACTCAAAGTCGTGGGGCACCGCCCTGCCGCCGTCAAACGATGTTCACTGCTAGATGAGAAAACACGCCATGACCAAACACCCGGAATTCCACAATATCAACAATGGCAGTGACGCAATCCTGCGGCGGCTGGCGGATGGGCTGACGGCGCACATCTATCCGGGCGATCAGGCGATGATTTCTGTTGTTACGGTAAAGCCGGGCGCATCGGGAAGCCTGCATCACCACCCAGAAGAACAATGGGGCCTGTGCCTTGAAGGATCAGGCATTCGCGTTCAGGGGGATCAGGAAATCCCGTTCGCAGAAGGGGATTTTTGGCGGACGCCCGGCGGCGTGCCACACACGATGCGGGCGGGCGACAATGGGTGCCGCGTACTGGATATCTTTGCCCCGCCACGCGATGAGTATCGCAAGCCGGGATCCGGTTTCGGAGCCAGCTAGGCCATGGCTGTAAGTCAACATGAGGCCAATTTCCGCCGTCTATCCGAACAGGAACTGGCCGCGTGGACCAGCGCGGAAGCGGCTGCCGTTTCAGATTGCCTAAACCGGGCGCAGGCCATGGATGGCGGCATACAGCCGCTGTCTGCGAACATGCGGTTGGTCGGTCAGGCTCGCACGGTTCGCTGTACTGTGGGCGATAACAGCGCGTTGCATGCCGCGCTTAATCTGGTGGAACCGGGTGACGTATTGGTTGCGGATGCCGGTGGATTTTTGGGCAATGCCGTCTGGGGCGGGTTGATGACCGAAGCTGCCCGGCGTAAAGGCGTCGCCGGTCTTGTCGTTGATGGGGCCGTGCGTGACCGGGCAGAGATCTTGGCCTCAGCTTTCCCCTGTTTTGCGCGCGGAACCGTTCCGGCCGGACCACACAAGAATTTTGGCGGTGAAGTTGATGGGGTGATCGCCTGCGGAGGCGTTGCCGTCGCGCCCGGTGATCTGGTCATAGCCGACGCGGATGGTGTGACGATTGTTCCCCTGTCGCGGGTCGGCGCCGTTCTCACCGCCTATCGCGCCCTGAAAGAAAAAGAGGCCCGCGCTATGGCGGAACTCGACGCGGGTGGGACGTTGGCAGAGATTTATGGCGTGCCCGAGGTGACTTGTTTGGAAAGGGAAATCGGATGAGCGCCGAATGTCAGCAGATTTCGCACAGCCTGCGCGTCGATGGCAGGGACTTGAACGTCTCCACGCTCCGGCGTAACGGCGAAATAGCCCCTATCCTTTTTCTGCACGGCTTTGGGTCCACCAAGGAAGACTACGCCGACATTCCGCGCCACCGTGCTTTCGATCAGCACGGGGTTCTGGCTTATGACGCTCCGGGATTTGGCCTGACGACCTGCGATGATGTCAGCAGTGTGGATATCCCGTTCCTTGTCGAAACCGCTCTTGCGATGTTGCAGGCCGAAGGGATCGAACGTTTCCACCTTATTGGGCATTCGATGGGCGGGCTTACCGCTCTGATGCTGGCCAGCGCGCATCCCGAACGCGTCCTGAGTTTTTGTAACATCGAGGGCAATATCGCGCCCGAAGACTGTTTTCTGAGCCGTCAGATCCACGACTATCCCGCCGGGAACCCGCAAGCCTTCATGACCGCCTTCATCAACCGCGCCCGCGAAGCCGCGGCCTGGTCAAGCCCTCTCTTTGCTTCCGGATTGGCGCACAAGGTGCGGCCAGAGGCGGTGCATGGCATTTTCACCTCGATGGTCGATCTATCGGATAACGCTGGGCTGATGGAGCGCTTTCTGGGCCTGCCCTGTCCGAAGATGTTCATGTATGGCGACCAGAACGCGACGCTAAGCTACCTGTCCGACATTGCCGCGCAGGGCGTGGAACTCGCCGAAATTCCAGAGTGCGGCCATTTCCCCATGTACTCGAACCCGCCAGAGATGTGGCGTCGCATCCGCCAGTTCCTTTCGAATAGTGCGGCTGGGCAGTGAAATCACCGAATGCATCGCACGAGGCGGGTCACTACGAAGATCCGAAATGGCCGCCTCGAAAACTGCGGCACAGCCTACTGAGTTACAGACCACTTCCGTGTCGCAAAAGGACAGTTGTTCCACGCCACATTTAGTTCGGCATCGACCATGGTCCGCCCCGAAGAAGAACGCGCGGTCAATGCAATCGAGACGTCTGCAACCCCGTCAGGCCGCTCAAAAATCATCCTGTGTTTCACATTCGTCTCCTGCGCGACCGAGGCCGAAATATCCAGTGAATGCACCATGCTGGCTTCGTAGCTGAAAATCGTATCGATTTGCGCGTAAGCCGTTTTTACAAGCGGCTGATGCCAACCCATTTCGATCACATCGCCACGGGTTTCTTTCCAGCGCTCCAACTCACCGGGTGCATGGGTTGAGTGTGTTTTCTGCTCCGGCAGATCTTGTACAGGCGGCAAAGGTTCCGCCAAGTCAGAGGGCAGTTGTTCCATAACCGGAATAGAGAGCGTTCCGGTTTCCAGAATAATGTCCTCCCTCCGCGCCTCTGCATGAATGAAGGGCCAGTGGGACGAAGACAGGGCCAGCCGCAGCCTGTGCCCTTTGCGAACACGATAGGCGGTCGAGTGAAGCTTGATATCGGCGGCGAATTTGCCAACCCCTATAGTGGTCGGCGCGCGATCCAGGTTTTCGTCGAGCGAAAGGTTTCGGATGCCATAGCTTATGCGCGCTGCTTCTCCGCCGGTATTTACGTCCGCAAGCCTGGCAATAATCTGGCCCGATTGGTCACCGGTATCCCCGCCCAGCCAAACTGTCACGGCACCGTAGATAACCATGTCTTCGGTCAAAGGAGCCGATTCAAAAACCAAAGAGCGCGCATCATCCGCATTCTGATCCAGAGGCAACCCGCCCAAGCGACCGAAATACCCCGTATCTCCGGCACTTTGCCCCACCGCCGGGTGGGCTGGAATGCGCCATGGGGTGGCGTCATCGCTGGTTCTCAGCGTGGAAAGTGACAGCTCTTGCACCGCGGTTTCCAGTGATGCCGGACCGCTTTGCACCCATTTACCGGCTCTCTCGGCCAAAGTGTCGCTCGGGGGATCGAACTCGCGCATCCAGGCTCGCAGACGGGGCCAATCGGGTGTTTCAGCCGTGTCCGGCTTCAACCAATGATCCCACCAGTCCAACGCCAAGGCCTGAAACCCAATCGCGGGACCCGGGGTTCCATGATCCGGATAGTGGTGCCCCCAAGGGCCAACGACGCCCCAGACCAGATCGGGCCGCGCATCGACCAGAGCCATTACGGAATTGGAATAGCGATCGCTCCACCCCCCGATGGACAGGATCGGCACAGAGAGCTCATCGGCGTTGAATGTGACAGACCCGTGCCGCCAATATTCACCCCTGCCGTCTTCGCGCAGCCAGTTTTCCAGCGGAAAGGTCAGGTATTCGATCCTCTCTTTCCACATCGTCTTCCAATCGGGACCCACGTTACCGGACGGGGGCGAGGCAAGGATCGAAGGCAGCGTTGCCCCCCATTCAAACGTATCCGACAGCACGCACCCACCCATGTAGTGGATGTCATCTTCAAACCGGTCATGGGTTGCACAGACGGCAATCGTGGCCTTCAGCGGCTCGGGCGCATCAACGCTTGCCTGCAAAGACGCAGTGCCGCCCCAAGACGTGCCGAACATCCCCACGCGACCATTGCACCAGGGTTGCTTGGCCAGCCATTCGATGACCTGCCGCGCGTCATCCAATTCGTCCGGGGCGTACATGTCTGGCATGTGCCCTTCACTGTCACCGGACCCGCGCATATCCACCCGGATGCAGGCATATCCGTGGGCCGCAAAATAGGGATGGTTCCGCTCGTCTCGCGCGCGCACCATGTCGGTTTTTCGATACGGGATGTATTCAAGAATCGCCGGAACCGGATCTTGCGTCACCGGGCGCCATAGCCGGGCGGCCAGACGTATACCATCGCGCATCCCGATCCACAGGTGGTCGGTCTCTGACACGTCAAAAGGAAAATCAACCTGTACCGCCATATTGGTCCGCCGTGATTGAGCCAAGCCCGCTGACATTTCTGCAAATCCAATCTGAACTTGCAATATTGAATCAGTATTCAATTTGAAAAAGAATTTGACTCATTTTTTCTAGTATGTTTCTAATCTGAAGGCAATTCCACTGCCCACCCCTGACTCGGAGAGCCGCATGCCATCTGAAAAGGTTGTCGCATTGCCATCTGCAATCACCTCGCTGGGCAGCGAGGTTCGGCAATTGCGAAAGGCACGGCAGTTGACGCTGAAACAGCTGAGCGAAGATGCCGGCATCTCGCTAAGCCACGTGTCGGCGATAGAACGAGGCGTGTCGAAGCCTTCGGTCGATGTCCTGCAGGCGATCGCCAGCGCGCTGGACGTTACCCCGGATTGGTTCTTTGCCCGCCGCGCGGGGTCCGGGCCGATGGAACAGGCCTTTGTCGTGCGCATGCAGAACCGGCGCGCACTGAACACTCTGTACGGTCAAGATGCGGCAGAGCTGGGCTATACCGACCATCTGCTGTCCAGCTCGATCGGCGGTCAGTTTTACATGGGGCTTGCGGTATACGCGCCTCATTCAGAACGCCCCGAAGATCCCTTGCAGAAACACGAAGGCGAAGAGCACGGACTGGTTCTGGAAGGCGAGTTGGAGATGCAGATCGGGGATGAGTTCATCACCCTGCGCGCCGGAGACAGCTACAGCTTTGACGCCCGGATTCCGCACCACGCGCGCAACCGGACCGACCGGGTCTGTCGACTGATTTGGGCCGTTTCACCTGTGGTCATTCCGAAAGACGTCGTCGCGCCTCGGAGCTCCGAGCAGGAAACCTCGTCATGAGCCGCGACGTCCTGCTGCAACCTTACCAGTTGAAGCATCTGACGCTGAAAAACAGAATCATGACCACCAGTCATGAGCCCGCCTACCCCGAAGACGGCATGCCCAAAGACCGCTATCGCGCTTACCACGAAATGCGCGCGAAAGCCGGTGTGGCGATGACCATGACCGCAGGCTCGGCCACGGTCAGCCGCGACAGCCCGCCGGTGTTCAACAATATTCTCGCCTATAAGGATGAGGTCGTGCGCTGGATGGGGGAACTGACTGATGCCTGCCACACACATGGCTGCGCGGTGATGATCCAATTGACCCATCTCGGGCGGCGTACGGGCTGGAACAAGGGCGACTGGCTGCCATCGGTATCGCCGTCGCATTACCGCGAACCCGCGCACCGGGCCTTTCCGAAAAAGATCGAAGACTACGATATCGAGCGGATCGTGACCGACTACGCCGATGCGGCCGAACGGATGCAGGACGCCGGATTGGATGGGATCGAATTGCAGGCCTATGGCCACTTGCTGGATCAGTTCTGGTCGCCCTTCACCAACACGATGGACGCGCCCTTTGGCGGCATTCTCGACAACCGGCTGCGCTTTGGCTTCATGGTTCTGGATGCGATCCGCGACCGCGTGGGGCCCGAGTTCCTCGTTGGCGTGCGCTACACCGCCGACGAAGTTGAAACGGGTGGGATCACCGAAGAGGAAGGGCTCGAGATCGCGCGCAGGCTGCGCGACAGCGGTCAGGTGGACTTTTTGAATGTCATCCGGGGTCGCATTCATACCGACCCGGCCATGACCGACGTGATCCCGGTGCAGGGCATGAAAAGCGCGCCGCATCTGGACTTTGCCGGACGTGTGCGGGCCGAGACCGGAATGCCGACGTTCCACGCGTCTCGTATCCCTGACGTCGCGACCGCCCGGTATGCTGTGGCTGCAGGGCTTCTGGACATGGTGGGCATGACCCGCGCCCATATGGCCGATCCGATGATCGTGTCAAAGGTTGAAGCCGGTCAGGAAGACGACATCCGGCCCTGTGTGGGCGCCACCTACTGTCTGGACCGGATTTATCAGGCGGGCGAGGCGCTGTGCATCCACAACCCGGCCACCGGGCGCGAGCTGGCCATGCCGCACGTTATTCCCAAGACCGGCACTCCGCGCTGCGCGGTCATCGTCGGTGCTGGTCCCGGCGGTTTGGAGGCCGCGCGTGTTGCGGCCGAGCGCGGGCATGAGGTCATCGTTCTTGAAGCCGCCCCCGAACCCGGAGGGCAGGTCCGTTTGACAGCGCAGTCCAAACGTCGATCCGAGATGAACGGGATCATCGACTGGCGCACGGCGCAATGTGCCGCTCGGGACGTGACATTCCGCTTCAACACCTTCGCAGACGTTGAAGACGTGACCGTCCTGTCACCGGACATGGTCGTGATCGCGACCGGCGGGCTGCCGGAAACAACAATCCTCGATTCGGGCAATGAACTGGCGATTTCGGCCTGGGACATCCTGTCGGGCGATGTGCAGCCGGGCAAAAACGTGCTGATCTATGATGATGCCGGGGACCACCCCGCCCTGATGGCAGCCGAGGTCATCGCGGCAACCGGGGGCCGGGTCGAGATCATGACGCGCGACCGCAGCTTCGCGCCCGAGGTCATGGCGATGAACCTCGTGCCCTATATGAGGTCGCTCCAGAAGTCCGGGGCCGTGTTTACAGTTACCCGGACCCTGAAAGCGCTTGGAAAATCGGGCAACCAGGTGCAGGCAATGATCGGTACGGATTACTCGGATCTGGTTGAAAAACAGGTTTATGATCAAGTGGTTGTCAATCAGGGCACCACGCCGCTGGACGATCTTTACTTTGATCTCAAACCGCTGTCGCGCAATCGCGGCGCGGTGGATCAGGGCGCTCTGGTCTCGGGTACGGGCGATCTGTTCCCGCAGACGGACCCGGCAGCGCCTTTTGATCTATATCGCATCGGCGACGCAGTCTCTGCCCGCAACATTCACGCCGCAATCTATGACGCGCTGCGCTTTGGAATTCGGTGGTGAAATGTTGGGGGTAAGCACCGTCGTCAGGGGTACCAATTTATCGAATACAGGAAAAATGAAGAATTTTTCTTGCGAAAAAGAAAAACTGTCGTAGCATTCCCAGATACCCAGCGAACGAAGGGAGGGATCGTGAGCCAGGGGCCATCGAAAAACCAAGCCCGCACCGCCAGCGAAGAAGGCCTTGCCGCCTTTGGTGCCGAGGTGCGGCAGCTGCGCAAAGCCCGTCAGATGACGCTGGCCGAGCTTGCTGGCAGCAGCGGTGTTTCGATCAGCCATCTGAGCGCGATCGAACGCGGGACCGTCAGCGCCTCGCTCAACAAGATCACGCGGATCGCCGATGCCCTGGGCGTGCCCGAGGAATGGTTCTTCAACCACCGCCCCGGCTCTGGCCCGTTGGAGCGCGCCTATGTGGTGCGGCAGTCCAACCGCCGAAATCTGAACCTTCTTTATGACGAGCCCATCGAGCAGTCGGGCTATTCGGACCAGCTGTTGTCCAGCTCCATCGGAGGTGGGTTTTGCCTTGGCGTGTCGGACTACCGCCCCTATTCCGAGCAGGTCGTCGACCAGTATTTCTCGCGCGATGGCGAGATGCATGGTGTCGTATTGGACGGCGAGCTGGAACTTGTTCTCGAAGACGAAACCGTCACGCTTCGAACCGGTGACAGCTTCAGTTTCCCCGGCGACATCCTGCACGTTCTGCGCAACGTCTCGGATCAGCCTGCCCGCATGATCTGGGTGAATTCGCCCGTCATCATCCCAAGATTCTCTGCGCTTGGCGCTGCAGAGCACCTGCCACAGTCACACAAGAAAAAGAACGGATAACGCCTGCTGGCACCTGAAGTCGCGGGCACCAACCCGCAAGCAACCAAACCGGACGGATGCCCGGACACGACAAACAGGGAGTAAGCACATGAGTTCCATCTTCAAAGGAGACGTTTCAAGGCGGTCCGTCCTGGCCGGTGCCGGTGCGCTTGGCGCCGCAAGCCTTGCCTTTCCGCATATGGCCGTTAGCGCCGATGGCACGGTCCTGACCATCCGGTCCTATAGCGACCTGCAGGTTCTTGACCCGGCCTTCTGGCTGGCCCTGCCCGAAGCCGACATCATGCGGTCGATCTATGCGCCGCTGGTCTCGAACCAGCCGGGCGAAGAATGGAATTGGCGACCGGTGGCTGTTGAAAGCATCGAACAGCTGGACGACCTGACCATCGCCTTCAAACTGCGCGACAACATCGGTTTCACTGACGGCTTCGGTCAGATGACCGCGGATGACGTGAAGTTCTCGATTGAGCGTATTGCCGACCCGGCCAATGAAAGCCCCTATGCCGGGGATTGGAGCGCGTTGAAAGAGGTTGAGGTCAAAGACACCCTGTCGGGTCTGATCCATCTGAAGAACAAGTTCGTTCCCCTTTGGACAACGACCTTGCCGACCCCAGCATCTTGCGTAGTTTCGCGCAAAGCGGTCGAAGAAATCGGCGGCAAGATCGGGTCCGAGCCGGTGGCGCAATCCGGTCAGTACATTCTGACCGAATGGGTCCCCAAGCAGAAAACCGTTCTGAAGCGCAACCCGGATTGGGCCTATGAGCCCGGCGGGTACGAGGAAATTCACATCCTGCCGATCGAAGACCCCTCGACCGCCGAGCTGGGCTTTGAAGCGGGCGATCTGGACTATACCTGGACCTCGGTCTCGTCGCTGCCGCGGCTCAAGGAAAACCCGCCTGAGGGATCGGTTGTCGAGGAAAAACCCTCGCTGGCCTATGTCTGGCTGGGCATGAACCAGGACAACGAAGCGTTGAAAGACGTTCGTATCCGCCGCGCCATCCAGCACGCGATTGACCGGCAGACCGTTGTTGATGCGGCCTATTTCGGGGCGGCCGCCGTGGGCAATGGCATCATCGCGCCCGGCTTGCCGGGCAGTCGGGACAGCGTGACCTATGACTACGATCCGGACAAGGCCCGTGAGTTGCTGGCCGAAGCAGGTGCCGAAGGCATGACCGTCACTCTGGACATCCTGAACCAGTCTGAACGCCTGACGGCGGCGCAGGTCATTCAGGCCAATCTGGCCGAGGTCGGCATCACCTGCGAGATCAAACAGAATGACAGTGGCACGTTCTGGACGCTGGGCTCGAAGGATGGCGACTATTTCATGAACCTGCAGCTTGTGCTCAGCCGCTTCTCGATGAACCCGGACCCAAGCTGGGCGACGGTCTGGTTCACGCCGGAACAGGTTGGCGTGTGGAACTGGGAACGCTTCAACAACGAGGAATACAAAGCGCTGCACGAAGAAGGTCTGGTTGAAAGCGACCCGGCCAAGCGCGATGAGATCTACAAGAAGATGCAGGGTCTCATGGACGAAAGCGGTTGCTATGTCTTCCTGACGCATGAGGTGGTCGGCCTGATCCACAAGGATACGGTCAATCCGGGCCTCAAGCCGAATGGCGAGCCGCTGCTGCCGCTGTTCAAACCCGCCTGATCCATGCACACGGGCGGCGCATGGCCGCTGCCCGCACGGCCTTTGGGGGGCACGTATGCTGAGCTATTTTTTCAAACGGCTTGGGCTGGCTGCGGCGATTGTGTCGGTCGCCATGTTCCTGCTGTTTTGCATGATCTATCTGATCCCCGGCGACCCGGCCTCGGTCGCGCTGGGGCCTCGGGCGACCGAGGAAATGCGCGCCGCCCTGCGCGAGAAGATGGGGCTGAACCAGCCAGTTCTGGTACAGTTCTGGAATTTCTACATCGGGGCCTGGACCGGCGATCTTGGCGACGAGGTTCTGTCGGGCCGTCCCGTCACAACCGTTGTCTTCGAACAACTGCCTTATACGCTGGCCCTGATCGTCGGCGGCATCACGTGGTCGGTGGCGCTGGGTATTCCGCTGGGCTGCTGGGCTGCTGTCAGCCGTGGCAGCTGGGCCGACCGGGTTGTCGGTATCCTGTCCGTGGCCGTGATCGCGGTGCCGTCCTTTGTGATCGCAATCTACGCCCTGCTGATCTTTGCGGTCGAACTGCGCTGGCTGCCCGCCATCGGCGCGGGCGAGCCCGGTAATCTGGGCGATCAACTGACCCATTTGATCCTGCCCTCACTTGCGGTTGGTTTGGGATGGGTGGGCTATATCGCCCGCATGGTCCGCGCCTCGATGCTCGAAGTGCTTGAGGCCAGCCATATCCGCACGGCGCGCGCCTTTGGCTTGCTGGATCGGACGATCACCTATCGCTATGCGCTGTCGATTGCGATCCTGCCCACGGTCACCTTGCTGGGTGTGGGCATCGGTCAGATGTTGTCCTCGGCTGTCTTTGCCGAGATCGTCTTTGCCCGCCCCGGTGTCGGCAAGCTGGTCTATGACGCCATCCTGACCCGCAACTTCCCCATCGTGACAGGCACCGTTCTGATCACCACCGTCCTGTTCGTTCTGCTCAACCTGTTGGCAGACCTCATCATCGGAGCATTGGATCCCCGTGTCAGAAGCAGTTTCTAACCCCGCCCCCGGGCGCATGGCCGAGCTGTGGCGCCCGATCCGCAAAATCCTGCGCGAGCCTTTGGGCGCGCTGGGATTGTTCCTTGTGCTGTTCGTGATCTTTGGCGCGATGTTTGCCGATCTGCTGACCGGCTGGGACCCGACCAAGATCAATCCGCGCGACCGGTTTCAGGGCCCGAGCGGTACACATCTGATGGGCACCGACCAGTTGGGGCGCGACCTGTTTGCGCGTGTTCTTTACGGTGGGCGCATCGCGCTGTTTGTCGCGCTGGTATCGACCGCCGTCTCGCTGGTGATCGGCATCATTCTGGGCCTGATCGCAGGCTACGGCCCGCGTTGGCTGGACAACCTGATGATCCTGCTGTTCGACGCGATGAAGAGCTTTCCGACCGTCATGCTGGCCCTTGCGCTGGTGACCCTGATGGGCCCGTCACTGACCGCTGTGATGGTCGTCGTCGTTCTGGTCACTGTGCCCGGATACGCGCGGATCATACGTACGCAAACCATCGCCTTGAAAACCTCGGAATACGTGACAGCGGCGCAAAGCATGGGCGCGTCGTCAGCGCGCATTCTGCGGGTGCATATTCTGCCCAACGTGATCGGCCCGCTGGTTATCCTCGCGTCGATGGACATCCCGGTCGTGATCGGCATCGAAGCGGGGATGAGCTTTCTGGGCCTCGGCGTTCGCCCCCCCACCCCAAGCTGGGGGTCTATCCTGAATGACGGGTTCACCAATATCCGCGATACCGCCTGGATCGCGATTGCAGGCGGTGTGCCGATCATCATCACCACGCTGGGCTTTACCTTCCTGGGCGAGACGCTGCGGGACGTGTTCGATCCCCGGCTGAAAGGACGCTGATGACCACGCTGCGCATAGACACTCTGAACGTCAGCTTCTCGACCGAGGCGGGACCGCTGCACGCATTGAAAGATGTGACTTTCGATGTGCCCGAGAACCGCATTGTCGGAATCGTGGGGGAATCCGGCTGCGGAAAATCAACGCTGATCAACGCCATTCTGGGCCTGCTGGCCGATAATGGCAGCATCGACAGCGGGTCAATCCTGTTTGAAGGACAGGATGAGCTGACCACCCTGCCCCCGTCACGCATGCGCGACCTGCGCGGCCCGCGTATCGCAACCGTATTCCAGGACCCGATGGGCGCGCTGAACCCGGTGATCTCGGTCGGCAAGCAGATGCTGAATATCCAATACCGCTCTTCGCTGTCGAAAGAGGAAAAGACGGAACGCGCGGTCGAGATGCTGGAACTGGTGCGCATCCCGGATGCCCGCGCGGCGCTGGCGCGCTATCCGCATCAGTTCTCGGGCGGGATGAAGCAGCGGATCGCCATCGCCATGGCGTTGATGATGGAGCCCGCTCTGCTGATCGCGGACGAACCCACAACGGCGCTGGATGCAACGCTTGAGGTGACGACGATCGAGCTGCTCAAGGACCTGCAGCAGAAGATTGGCTGTTCGGTCATGTTCATCTCGCACCATCTGGGTGTCATCGCTGAACTCTGCGACGATGTCGTTGTGATGTATGCGGGTGAAGTAGTGGAACGCGGCACTGTCCGGCAGATTTTCCAGGACCCGCGCCACCCCTACACGGCGCGGCTGCTGGAATGCGATCCGGCCCGACAAAGCGAACGCACCCGACATCTGCCGACGATTCCCGGCGAAATCCCAGACCTGCGGGCCCGGCCTGCCGGTTGTATCTTCGCCAACCGGTGCGACCGTGTTGTCGACGCCTGCTCGGCCCCGTCACCCGACAAAGACATCGGAGACGGCCATATCGCCCGTTGCTTTGTCGCAGACACCCCCGCTGCAACCGGAGTGACGGCATGAGTAGCGATCCCATTCTCAAGGTCGAAGATGTGCAGGTCTCGTTTCCGGTTGGCGGGCTGGGGCGCAAAAGCGCGATCCTTGGCGTGGCCGGGGTCAGCTTCGAGGTCAACCGGGGAGAGACCTTTGCCCTTGTCGGCGAAAGCGGGTCAGGCAAAACCACACTTGCCCGCGCCGTAAATGGTCTGCAAGAGATCAGCGCCGGGGCGATTACGTTCGAGGATCAGCGCATCGACGAATTGGACCGCAAGGCGATGAAGCCGGTCCGCAAGCGTATGTCGATGATGTTTCAGGACCCCGTAGGGTCCCTCTCGCCCCGTATGACCGTGGGCGATCTGGTGACCGAGCCTTTCCGCATCCACGGAATCGAAGGCCGCAATCTGCGGGAAGAGGCCGAGCGCCTGCTGACACTGGTGGGTTTGCCGACAAGTTTCGCCTCACGCTTTCCGCATCAGTTGTCGGGTGGACAGGCCCGCCGGGTTGGCGTGGCGCGGGCCATCGCGCTGGACCCGGCACTGATCATCGCGGATGAGCCCACAGCAGGTCTGGACGTATCCGTTCAGGGCGAGGTTCTGAACCTGCTGAACGATCTGCGCGAACGGCTCGGGCTGGCGATGGTGATCATCACGCATAACCTTCACGTGGTGCACCATGTGGCGGACCGAACTGCGGTGATGTATCTGGGCCGCTTCGTCGAGGCTGGCGACACCGAAGAGGTGTTCAGCGCACCGCAACACCCCTATACCGCCGCGCTTCTGTCGGCCAACCCCGAGCCCGACCCGGACAAGACCCATGACCGGATCACCCTGCCAGCCGAGGTCCCCTCGCTGCTGGCCCGTCCGTCTGGGTGCGAGTTCCACACCCGTTGCCCCTGGGCGCAATCGCGATGCAGCGTGGATGCGCCCGAAAGGCAGGTGACAAACGGGCGCGCGGTGGCTTGCCATTTCCCACTGGAACCCGGCGCACGCCCGCCGGAAACCACCGAAAGAGTCGCATCATGAGCATCGAGGTCATTGAAACCGTCTGGATTCCGATGCCGGACGGCACAAAACTCGCCGCGCGGCTTTGGTTGCCTGAGGCAGCCAGAGCGGAGCCTGTGCCGTGCATCCTCGAGTACATTCCCTATCGTCGGCGGGATCGCACACGGATGCGCGACGAAAGCATGCACCCGCATTTTGCAGCCGCCGGTTATGCGTCGATCCGCGTGGATATCCGAGGGTATGGCGACAGTGAGGGCGTGGCCGAAGACGAATACTCCCATCAGGAAATTCAGAATGGGCACGACATAATCCAATGGATTGCGGCGCAGGATTGGTGTGACGGCAATGTTGGCATGTTTGGCAAAAGCTGGGGCGCCTATAACGCGTTTCAGGTCGCGGCCACACGCCCCCCGGCACTGAAAGCAATTGCACCGGTGATGGGCACCGATGATCGGTGGCGCGAGGACATTCACTTTTACGGCGGCTGTCTGGCCAATGACAATTTCTGGTGGGGCTCGATCATGCAGCTCTACAACGCGATGCCCCCTGACCCCGAAATTGTCGGCGCGGATCGCTGGATCGACATGTGGCGGGACCGTGTGCAAGGTGCGAAATTCTGGCCCGCTATGTGGCTGGAACACCAAACCCATGACGAGATGTGGCGGCGCGGGTCGATCTGCGAGAATTACGCGGATGTAGAGGTTCCGGTGTATTTCTTCGGCGGCTGGATGGACCTGTATCGCGACACGCCTTTCCGCATTGCCGAGCACCTCAAAGGTCCGGTCAAAATCCTGATGGGGCCTTGGGCGCATCTTTACCCTCATGAAGGTATCCCCGGACCGAAGGCCGATTTTGTCGGCGAGGTGATCCGGTTTTGGGACCATTGGCTGAAAGGAAAGGACACAGGTCTGATGGATGAGCCGCCGCTGCGGTTCTTCCTGCAGGACAGCGCGGCCCCTTCGGGCACTCATCTGCAACGCACTGGGCGCTGGGTCGAAGAACCCGCTTGGCCGTCACCCCATGTCACAGAACGGACATTCTGGCTGAATGATCATGAATTGGGCGAAACGGCCCAAGCCGGAGCCTCGATGTCCATCTGCTCTCCACAAAGTTTCGGGGCGGCTGCGGGCGACATGTGCTCATTCGCCATTCCCGGCGATATGGCCGCAGATTGCCGGATCGACGCCGGGGGCGCGTTGCAGTTCCAAGGGCCGCCACTGACCGAACCGCTCGACCTTTTGGGCCAGCCCAGCGTTGACCTGACGGTATCCGCCGACCAGCCGCAGGGATTTGTCGCCGCATTGCTGGTGGATGAGGCCCCGGATGGCGCCCAAACGCTGATCGCGCGGGGGTTTTGCAACCTCAACCACCGCGACAGCGACATCCAGCCCACGTCGATTTCACCCGACGAAAACATGAACGTAACGGTTCCCCTGTATGGGACCGGCTACCGGGTTCCTGCGGGCCACCGCGTCACGCTGCAAATCGCGTCGACCTATTGGCCTGTCCTGTGGCCTGCTCCACAGCCGGTGACGCTGACGATTCAGCCCGGCACATCACGGCTGAACCTGCCTGTCCGAAAACAGCCAATGCACGCAGATGAACCGCGCCCGCTGCCGGAACCGGCTGCTTCGGACATCGCCCCCAGAAAGACACATGTCCGCGACGGGTCCATGGAGCGCTCGGTGCACACTGACCTGACCAACGGGGAAGTGACCCATCGTTTCTTTCTGGATGGTGGTGTTTTTGGCCCTATCGGCGATTTCCGTCTTGATGACATCGGAACGGTGCTGAGCGACGTGTCCGACCGACGCTATACGATCCACCCAAGCGATCCCTTGTCTGCCGTCGCCACCATGGAGCAAACGGCGGGTTTCGACCGGGAAGACTGGTCCGCAAAAATCTGGACCTATTCCGAGCAAAGGGCGACGGAAACAGAGTTTCACCTGACTTCACGCCTCAAGGCCTGGTCGGGCGAGGAACTGATCTTTGAAGAAGAAGAGACGCACATCATCCCCCGCAACGGGATGTGACGAAACGCAATATCTTTTGCCCCTGCGGCCATAGGAGCATTCCAATGCCAGCCTTCCCTGAGTTTGGGCCTAAAGCCGAAACCCATCACCTGACCATCGGCGGCGTCACCATGCGTGTTGTCGTCGAAGGGGAAGGGCCGCCGGTCGTTTTCGTTCCCGGCGGCGATCAGACGGCCGAGGCCTATTCCGAACAGTTCTCGCGCCTGTCTGGCCGCTTCAAGTGCATCACATATGATCCGAGAGGTGCGGGTGAAACCCAGTCTCCCCCTCCCCCCTGGACGATGCACGATTATGCTGCCGATTGCGCTGCGGTGATTGACGCGTTTGCGGGAGGCCAAGCTGCCGTCTGCGGTCTGTCACTGGGCGGACTGGTCACACAGCAAACCGCGATAGACTTCCCCGACAAGGTGCGGCTGGCCATTCCCATGGGCACCTCGGCTTACATCGACGGCTTCACCCGCGACTGGATGCAGGCCGAGATCGACCTGCGCAAGGATGGCATTACCCTGCCCGACTATTTTCTGGCACCGCACTACGCCGTTTATGCATTCCCGGCCAAGGCGCTGCACGAGCCCGATCTTTGGGAACAGCTCAAGGCATCTTACACCGAACGCTTTCGCGACCGGGACCCGCAGGCGACGATCGATCAGTGGGAAGCCTGTCTGGAATTCGACTGTCGCGAGGGCCTGAAAACCTGCCCGGTCCCGATCCATGTCATCGCCTTTTCCGAGGATGTTCAGACCGCTCCGGTCATGTGCAAGGTGGTTTCTGATCTGGCCCCAAACGGGGTGTTTCATGAAATTCCCGGGCTTGGTCATGTCTCGATGACGCGCCACAAACCGGACATCGTGGCCAGGAAATTGCAGGAGATTTTGACCGCCGAATTGGCGCAATCATAAGCGGCAGATTGCTTAGATGAGAATTGCAATTGCAGGATTTCAGCACGAAACCAACACGTTCGTCGATACCCCTACGAAGCTGAGCGATTTTGAGCAGGCCGACAGTTGGCCGGAATTGCTGCGGGGTCAGGACGTTCTGGAGGTTACTCGCGGCATGAACCTGCCCGTCGCCGGGTTCGCGCAGGCTGCAAAGTCAGCTGGTGCGGAATTGTTACCTATTCTGTGGTGTGCGGCAGAGCCCGGCGGCAAGGTCACAGATCATGCTTTTGACACCATCGCCGGTCTTATCACCACTGCGCTTTCGGGCATGGCACAACTCGATGGGGTATTCCTGGACCTGCATGGCGCCATGGTCACAGAATCCCGGGATGATGGTGAAGGAGAGCTATTGGCGCGCATCAGACGCGTCACCGGCCCCGACCTGCCGCTTGTTGCGAGCCTCGATATGCACGCAAATATCTCGGGGCACATGGTGGATTTGTCTGATGCAATGACCATTTTCCGCACCTACCCGCATCTCGACATGGCTGAGACAGGTGCTCGGGCTTTTCAGATGATCCGCGAAATCTGTGCAAACGGCCCACCCAAAAAAGCGTGGCGGCAAGGGTCGTACCTGATCCCCCTGCATTGCCAATACACGGAAACCGAGCCAGCCAATGCGCTATACGCGGCGCTGGACGGGTTCGATGGGCCGCGAAAGAAACTGGTCGAACTGGCGATGGGATTTACGGCAGCGGATATCCCCGACGCGGGACCATCCGTCGTGGCCTATGGTGCCTCGCAATCTGACGCTGATCAAATGGCGGCACAGGTTTTGGCCAGCCTGCATGCGGCCGAAACGCAGTTCGACACCACCTTGCTGAGCCCAAAAGACGCTGTCGAGCGCGCCCGGACGGCAACCGGAACAGGACCCGTTGTGATCGCCGACGTTCAGGACAACCCGGGCGCCGGGGCTTCGGCTGACACAACCGGCCTGCTGCGAGAGCTTGTTAAACAGAACGCACCCTCAGCCATTCTGGGACTGATGCATGATCCGCTTTTGGCGGTAAAGGCCCACGATTTGGGCCACGGCGCAGAATTTGACGCTGAAATTGGCGGTCGAGGCCCGGGCGATACGCCGTTTACCGCGCAGGTCCGCGTGCATCACCTAAGCGATGGGCAATGCCGTTACACGGGCGAAATGTATGGCGGTGGTATCGCGACACTGGGGCCGTCAGCCGCATTGGAACTGATAGGAACCCAAACCCATGTGATCGTCACCAGCATTCGAAATCAATGTCTGGATCTGGCGCAAATCCGGTTGTTCAATCTGGAACCCGAAAACGCACGCATACTATGCGTAAAAAGCACAACCCACTTCCGCGCCGATTTCGAGCCCATCGCGCAAAAGGTCCTGATGTGCGCCGCACCGGGGCAGTTTCCTTGCGAACTTAAGGATGTGCACTATGCAAAGCTGCGGGCGGGCGTGCGAATACTCTGAGAATGCTGTGTCCACTTTTGGTACCCTGCCCGCCCGAGGCAAGGTCTTCTAAAAAGACCGTTCGAGACGTCTTTTCATGTCATGATGTCCGGTGTCTGACGGTCACAGAATTCCGGAAGTTTGGCTATTTTGACCATTGTTTGGGCAGCATCCCGCAACGCCGTCTGGGTATCCATACCCAAATCGCCGTCAAAGGGTGTGAAGTGTTCCAGATACATGCGCACGGTAGCGCCGTCCGTTCCGGTGCCCGACAGGCGGATCACGCCGCGGCAGCCATTCTCGAACGCAATGCACACACCCTGATTTTTGCTGACCGACCCATCTATCGGGTCCTCGTACGAAAACTGGTCCGCTGCCGCGATAACCAGGTTGCCGACGTTGCTGCCCGGGAGTTTCGGCAACCGGTCGGTCAAATCTGCGATCATCTCAGAAGCCTTGGCGCTGTCCACGGCCTCATAGTCATGCCGCGAATAGTAGTTGCGGCCATAGGTCTGCCAGTGATCCTCCATGACCTCGCGGACGGAAACCCGACGCTCGGCCAGAATGTTCAGCCACAGCAGCACGGCCCACAAGCCGTCCTTTTCGCGCACATGGTCCGAGCCGGTGCCGGCGCTTTCCTCGCCGCATAGCGTAATGCGGCCGGCGTCCAGCAGGTTCCCGAAGAACTTCCAGCCTGTTGGCGTCTCGTAACAATCCAGTCCCAGTCTTTCTGCGACACGATCAACGGCAGCGCTGGTCGGCATCGAGCGCGCAACCCCGGCAAGCCCTTTGGCATAACCCGGGGCAAGGTGGGCATTGGCGGCCAGCACGGCCAGACTGTCCGAGGGCGTGACATAGATCCCCTTGCCCAGGATCATGTTGCGATCCCCATCCCCATCGGACGCGGCAGCAAAATCCGGGCCATCCGGCGACATGACCATATCCACAAGGGGTTTGGCCCAGATCGGGTTGGGGTCGGGATGCCCTTTGCCAAAGTCGACCGAGGGCACAGCGTTCAGCACCGATCCTTTTGGGGCACCTAACTCGGCTTCAAGGATAGCGGTGGCATAAGGGCCCGTGACCGCGTGCATTGCGTCGAAACGCAGGGTGAA
Organism: Ruegeria sp. F5; assembly: GCF_056533845.1. Taxonomy (NCBI): domain Bacteria; kingdom Pseudomonadati; phylum Pseudomonadota; class Alphaproteobacteria; order Rhodobacterales; family Roseobacteraceae; genus Ruegeria; species Ruegeria sp. F5. The sequence continues at coordinate 305,131 of NZ_JBQFOU010000004.1, forward strand.
CCCGTCGGCAAGCAGGGCTTTGATCCGGTCGAAATCGAAGATCTCGCGCATGAGCGCCGCATAATCGGCGACCGGGTCGACGACCTCCACGTCCATACCTTCAAGCGCCGAAACCCCGACCCTGCCAAGGTCGATGTCCTCGGCTTCAAGCGTGCGATACTCGGTGATGCTCTGTGTCTGGGCAAAGAATTCTTCCGTCAGGCTCTCAGAGGCCGGGCCGCCATTGGGACCATTGAATTTCAGCCCGAAATCCGCGTCGATGCCGCCGGGGTTGTGACTGGCGGACAGGATAAAGCCACCGTCAGCCTTATGTTTGCGGATCAGATTGGACGCGGCAGGTGTAGACAACAGGCCATTCTGTCCGACAATCGCACGGGCTGCGCCATTGGCCGCAGCCATGCGCAAGATGATCTGGATGGCCTCGGCGTTGAAAAACCTGCCGTCGCCTCCGATCACAAAGGTCTTGCCTTGCGCGCCGCCGATTGCGTTGAAGATCGATTGCACAAAACTCTCGAGATATCCGGGTTCCATAAAGACCCGCGTCTTTTTGCGCAGTCCCGAGGTGCCGGGTTTCTGACCCGCAAAGGGGGTGCAGGGAAACACTACGAAAGGCATGGATCAGATTCCTTCTGTTGAACGGCGGCAGGGGCACCCCGCGCCGGTTCCATCGAATTACGTATGTCTTTCAGACCTTGCACGGCAGCAAATCCTTCGACAGCCACGGGGGCCGGACGCCTCCAATTGGGGTGCTCGTCAATCGTGCCGGGCAGGTTCTGCGCCTGCTCGCTGCCCAACAGGTCGTCCAGTTGCACCGTCACCAGTTCTGCCGGGCTCTTGCCCAGTTCTGCATGCACTGCGCCGCAGATATCTTCCAAACTTGCTTCTGGCGGGATGGCGCAGTGACGGCGCAGCGAATTCCGCTGGACGGCCCGCGCGGCATGCAAACCCATCGCCCTGTCCCGGGACAGCCAACCGATGGCGCGCCACCATTCGATATCGCGCCCGCGCCAGAAGCCTCGGATCGTCGGCGTATCATGTGTGCTGAAACAGGCCATGCTGAACGGGCGCAAATCCTGCGCTGACCGCAATGCGCCGTCGCATGTACCTTCAAATTGCCAAACTGCGTAACTGTACAGGCCAGAGGCGTTCAGGCGTTCGCGAAACCCGGCGGGTACCAACCCTAGATCCTCGCCGACGACGCAGCAGCGATTGCGCCACGCTTCAATGGCTACCACGGCAAGCAACGCGTCGAAGGGTTGCGAGATATAGCCGCCCGGGCTGCCATCCTCGGGCACCCAGAAGCTGCGCATCAGACCAAGAACATGATCTATCCGAAGGATCCCGGCCTGGGACATCAGTTTTCTCAGCAAAGTCCGCAAGGGTTCGTAGCGGTTTTTCGACAGTTTGTTGGGGGCGTAGGCCGCCAAAGTCCAGGATTGCCCCGCCGGGCTAAGCTGATCGGGTGGCGCCCCAATCGACACGCCACGCGCGATCAGATCCTGATGCATCCAAACCTCGGCACCGCCGGGTCGTGCCCCAACGGCAAGATCGAGGTAAAGGCCCAGTTCCATGCCGGATTGAACGGCGGTCGCCTGTGCCCCCTCGACCTGAGTAGAAGCCCGCCACTGCAGCCAGGCGTGAAACTCGTCCCTGGCTGTTGGCGTTGCCCCTTCGGGTTGGCGCAGAGATTTTGGCCAATTGCGAAAGTCGCTGCCATGCGCCTCACTAGTGGTTTCAAACGTAGCGAAGCGGGCCAGTTCCTGCCCCTCGGCGCGGCAAAACATCTGAAACGCGCGGCGTTGTGCGGGTGTCGTGTTCTGTTGGAACTGCTGAAACTCCGCTTCCAAGGCCGGGCGGTGTTTTTGTCGAAACGCCGGGTAATCGAGCAAGGCACAGGCCGGATCAGGTTCAAGCCGGGTGCCTGCTACAATGTGATCGATATTCAGAAATCCACGGTGACTTGGCGAATAAGGGCTGATGGTGTCACGCGCCGCCCACCCCAGCGCATGGACAGGGTTGATCCCGAAATACATCGCACCCGATTGCCCCATGGCGGACATAGCATGGCCGAGATCGGTGTAATTGCCCAATCCGCCGTTTGATGGCGACCGCAACGCATAAACCGCGCCCGAAACCCCCCAACCCTTCTTCTGCCCGGTCAGGTCTGCGATTGTCGGCGCATGGGCCGGACGGCTGAGCAGGAATACTTCGTCCTGACGATCTTGACCGCGCACGACCAAAGTAAAATACCCTACGGGCAGAGGTCGAAGCGTGAGGTTTGTTTCCCCCCGTCCCTCCTGAACCGCGTGACCCTCTTCATCCAACACAATCCATTCACCGGGCGCGGGCAGAGTGATCTCAAACGGCGCATCGGCCGGAATGACCCGCTCGGTCGGCAAGTCGCGACTTGCCCGTTCCGCGTCACGCGCTCGCAAGGCTTCGGTTACGGCGCTTTCGGTCTCGGCGTCTATGTCCAATGCGCGCAGCAGGGCTTTCAGGGTTGGCGGATCCGATGACTGATGCGTTCCGTCCCAGGCGTGATAGCCCAGATGAATACCGCAATCCTGTGCCAGTCGGCGCAGTTTGTCGTCGCTGCCCATCATTCCACCGACCGCTCTTTCAACACAAAAGCAGCCACCGAGTTTGCAGGAATTGTCGTTGTGGCAAACGTGATGTCACTAGGCACCTGATGCGGAACCGACGTATCGATTTCCTTCCGCCAAACTCTGTCCCCGCTCGACGGCAGCCGCAGTTCCAACGCGTCACGTTCCCTGTTGAAGGCCAGCAGGACAACATCGGACAAAGCGTCGCCCGCCGCGCATTCGGCGCAGCCGCGCAGGATCAGACAGAGGCTGGACAACCCCGGATCGCGCCAGTTCAGCGGCGATCCGTCCATGGCGCGCCACTCGACATCCGGCTTTCGGTCTGTCCGTTCGGCACCATGCAGGAACCGGTTTTGGCTGAGCACCGGATGGTTGGCCCGGAAGCGCGACAGGGCGGCGGTGAACGCAACCAGATCCCCGTCCAGCGTGTCCCAGTCGATCCAACTGACGGGATTGTCCTGGCAATACGCGTTGTTGTTGCCGTTTTGGGAATTGCCACCCTCGTCACCAGCCAGCAGCATCGGAGTGCCTTGTGAGAGGAATACGGTGGCCAACATGTTGCGCATCCTCTGCTGGCGCGCGGCGTTCACTTCGGGGTCGTCGCTTTCGCCTTCCACACCGAAATTGTCGCTGTAATTGCTGTGATGGCCGTCGCGATTGTCTTCGCCATTGGCGGCGTTGTGGCGCCGAACATAGCGGGTCGTGTCGGCCAATGTGAAACCGTCATGAGAGGCCACGAAATTGACCGAAGACCACGCCTGACGGCCCTTGGTGTCGAACAATTCAGCCGAGCCCAACAGGGCCGAGCCCATATCCTGTGCCGAATGCGTATCGCCGCGCCAGAACTTGCGCACCGTGTCCCGGTAGCGATCGTTCCATTCCGAAAACTCGGGCGGGAACCGGCCCAGTTGGTAGCCGCCCGGACCGACATCCCAGGGCTCGGCAATCAGTTTGACGCCTGCCAGAACCGGGTCTTGTCGCAAGGCGTCCAGAAATCCACCGCCCACTTCAAAACCGTGCGCCTCACGCGCCAAAGTCGTGGCCAGATCAAAGCGGAAACCGTCGACACCCATGCTCTGCACCCAGAACCGCAGGCTGTCCATAACCATCCGCAGCACAAACGGATGCCTGACCTGCAGCGTGTTTCCGGTGCCGGTGTCGTTCACATAGTACCGAGGCTGCCCGTCCAGCAGCATGTAGTAGGACGCATTGTCGATCCCGCGAAAACTCAGGGTCGGGCCGAGATGGTCGCTTTCGGCAGAGTGGTTGTAGACCACATCCAGAATGACCTCGATCCCGGCAGCATGGAACCGCTCGACCATGGCGCGAAACCCGAACACGCCGGATGGCCCGAAATAGCGGGGCTCGGGGGCAAAGAACCCCAGCGTGTTGTAGCCCCAGTAGTTCCGCATGGACCGCGCGCGCAGGGCGCCTTCGGATGTGAAGGCGTGGACGGGCAGGATTTCAACTGCCGTCACACCCAATCGCGTCAGATGATCCAGAACCGGCTGTGAAGACAGCCCTTCATAGGTGCCTTTCACATCTTCGGGAATGTCGGGGTGCAACATGGTCGCCCCTCTGACATGCGTCTCGAAGATGAAGGTGCCGTTCCAGCGGCGACCCAGCGTCACCGCGTCCGGCACAAAACTGTCGGGATACGAGACAACGGATTTGGGCACAAAAGGCGCGCTGTCGACCTCGCTGAAGGACAAATCGCCATAAGGGGAATTGGGCAGGTACCCCAGAATGGCCGGATCGTGGGTGACAGTTCCGTGCAATTCGCGCGTATAGGGGTCCAACAGCAGCTTGTTGGCATTGAATCTGTGCCCCCGCTCTGGCGCAAAGGGGCCTTCGACGCGGTAGCCATAGAGTGCACCGGGTTTCAGGCCCGGCACGTAACCATGCCAAACGGCACCGTTGCGTTCGGGCATGGCCAGCCGGATCAGCTCTGTCTTGCCGTCCTCTGCGAACAGACATAGGTTGACGCGCGAGGCATGTTCGGAGAACAGGGCAAAATTCACCCCCTCACCGTCGAAATGCGCACCCAGCCGCGACGGGTTTCCCGGTTGAATTGTCAGTTGAGCGGGGCCCAGATCCTTCATTCAGTCAAGCTCTGATACAGTTGAGTATAGTCCAGCGCCGATTGGTTCCAGCCAACCGCCTGCCGCATCGCTGCGCGTTGCATCATCTGCCACGTCTTCTGGTCATCAAAGCAGTCGAAAACGCGATCCAACACAGCTTCGATGCCGTTTTTTGACACTTCGTCAAACAGAAACCCGGTTGCACATTCCGCGTTCAGTGCCGCGACATTTGCGTCGATCACCGTGTCGGCCAATCCACCCGTTCGCGCAACGACGGGCACGGTACCATAGCGCAGCCCATAGAGCTGGGTCAGACCGCAAGGTTCAAACCGCGACGGGATCAATATGGCGTCAGACCCGCCCTGCAGCAAATGGGCGAAGGCTTCGTCATATCCGATCACCACGCCAACGGAACCGGCAAAGCGCTGGCTGGCTTCGACAAAAGCCTGTTCAAGTGCTGGTTCGCCAGACCCCAAAACAGCCAGTTGGCCACCGCGTTCGACAATGTGCGAAACGGCATCGGCCAGCGCATCCAGCCCTTTCTGTTCCGTCAACCGGCTGATGACACAAAACAGCGGCCCCGTGGCATCGGAATCCAGCCCAACGCGTTCCGCAATCGCGGTGCGGTTGTCATGCTTCCGCCCCAAGCTTCGCGCGTTATAGCTTCGGGCCAGCGCCGGATCGCCCGAGGGATCCCACGTACTGGTGTCAATTCCATTCAGAATGCCACTCAGTTTATTCGTTCTGGACTGCAAAACGCCTTCCAGACCCATTCCATACTGTGGCGTCAGGATTTCCCGGGCATAAGTGGGGCTGACGGTCGTGATCCGGTCGGCAAACATCAATCCGCCCTTCAGAAACCCGAGGTCGCCGTGAAATTCCAGCGCTTCGGGATGAAACCAATCCCCGCGCAGCCCCAGTTCGGACAGAACATGCGGGCCGAAGCGGCCCTGAAAGGCAATGTTGTGAATGGTCAAAACCGACTTGGGTGCGGCTTGACCGGATTGTCTGAGGTAAACAGGGGTCAGAGCCGCCTGCCAGTCATGTGCGTGGACGATATCTGGCTGCCAACCGTCGACACCATCAAGCCCCACCCGCGCCGCAGCCTGTGCCAGCGTGCCAAAACGCAGATGATTGTCTGCCCAATCCACACCATCGGGATCCGTGTAGGGCAGACCGGGACGATCAAACAGTTGCGGCGCGTCCAGCAGCAGCAGGTCCAGGCCTTGGGTAGAGACCTGAACCAGCTGACCGTAGCAGCCGGGCAGATCATCGAACTGCGCGACCTGACGCCCCTCACTAAGCAAGGGCTGCAATGAAGGATAGGCCGGCAGAAGAATGCGGCAGTCGATGCCATGCCCGGACAGCGCAGAAGGAAGCGCGCCAACCACATCTGCCAACCCTCCGGTCTTGATGAGGGGGGCGCATTCCGAGGCGGCCATCAGTACTTTCATGTCACAAATCCAGCTGGTCGATCATCGCTTGAGTAATCAGGCAAACGCCGCCTTCTGTGCGTCTGAACCGCTTGGCGTCAAGCTTTGGGTCCTCACCGACAATCAGCCCGGGCGGGATTTTCACACCCCGATCGATCACCACGTTCTTCAGGTATGCCCGACGCCCAACCTCGCAATACGGCAAGGCAACGGTGCCTTCCAGTTGTGAAAAGGAATGGGTTTTGACCCCGGTGAACAACAGGCACTGATACAGGGACGACCCCGAGATGATGCAGCCCCCCGACACCATCGAAGACACGGCCTGACCGCGACGACCTTCTTCATTGTGAATGAATTTCGCCGGAGGCGTCAGTTCGGAATAGGTCCAGATCGGCCAGTCGGTGGCGTAAATGTCCAGACCCGGTTTGAAATCGGTCAGGTCGATATTGGCCTGCCAATAGGCGTCAATCGTACCGACATCGCGCCAATAGGGTTTATCTTCAAGCCCCGACATGACGCAGGAGCGGCTGAACGGATGCGCCATCGCGCCGCCTTCGGCCACGATGGTCGGGATGATGTCCTTGCCAAAGTCGTGGCTGGATGTCTCCGACTTCGCGTCGGCCTGAAGAATGTCATACAGGTATTCGGCTTCGAACACGTAAATGCCCATGCTGGCCAGTGACATATCCGGCTGGCCGGGCATCGGCGGCGGGTCGGCGGGCTTTTCAACAAAGCTGAGGATTTTGTCCGTCTCGTCCACATCCATGACACCGAAGCCCTTGGCTTCTTCGCGCGGCACCTCGATACAGCCCACCGTCACCTTCGCGCCGGATTGCACATGCTGTTCGATCATCAGCGAATAGTCCTGCTTGTAGATGTGATCCCCGGCCAGCACGAGGATGTATTTTGGTCCATAACCACGCAGGACATTGATGTTCTGGGTCACCGCATCGGCTGTGCCCTTGTACCAATTGTCTTCGTTCAACTGCTGGGACGCAGGCAGAATGTCCAGCGACTCGTTCCGTTCCGCCCGAAAAAAGCTCCACCCCCTTTGCAGGTGCCGGATCAGACTGTGTGCTTTGTACTGGGTCGCGACCCCGATCCGCCGGATGCCGGAATTCACCGCGTTGGACAGGGCAAAGTCGATAATCCTTGTCTTTCCGCCAAAATAAACCGCCGGTTTCGCGCGGACATCGGTCATTTCCTTCAGACGACTTCCCCTGCCACCTGCAAGAACATAGGCCATGGTCTGATTGGCCATTCTGCGACGATCTTGTTTCAATGGGTGTCCTCCCAAAATTGGTGCCGGTCTATTCGCGTCTGTATTCAAAGAAAACGGTGGCAAGGGGCGGAACCGTCATAACCACCGAGTTTTCGCAGCCATGCGCCGCGATCGGTTCGGAGTTCACCCCATCCCCATTGCCCTGATTGCTGCCGCCATAATACGTGGAATCGGTGTTCAAGCGTTCCGCCCAATGACCCGGAAAGGGAACGCCAACGCGGAAATCCGTTCGGGTCACCGGGGTGAAATTGGCGACAACCAACACCGGCGCGCTGTCATCGGCTCCATATCGGACCCAGGAAAACACTGAATCGCTGGCATTGCCGCCATCGATCCAGCCGAACCCTTCCGGACGCGCGTCTTTCTGGTACATGGCGGGCGTGTCGCGATAGAGCTTGTTCAGATCCCTGACCAACCGTTGCACACCTGCGTGGCCGGATTGCTCTAGCAGGTGCCAATCAAGACTTTGTTCGTGGTTCCATTCGGCGCTCTGCGCGAACTCCCCGCCCATGAACATCAGCTTTTTGCCCGGATGGCCCCACATGAAGCCGTAGTAAGCCCGCAGGTTGGCAAATCGCTGCCAGTCATCACCGGGCATTCTGCCCAGAAGTGATCCTTTCCCATGCACGACCTCATCATGGCTGAGCGGTAGCACGAAGTTTTCGGAAAAGGCGTAATGCAGCCCGAAGGTCATCTTGTCGTGGTGGTACTTTCGGTTCACGGGGTCTTCGGCCATGTACCGCAAGGTGTCGTTCATCCAGCCCATGTTCCATTTGAACCCAAAGCCCAGCCCGCCTTCGGACGTCATGGCGCAAACGCCCGGAAAGGCCGTGGATTCCTCGGCAATGGTCATCGCGTCAGGATATGCCGCATAAACGGCCTCGTTCATCTGCCGCAGGAAGCCAATGGCCTCCAGGTTTTCGCGCCCGCCGTGGACATTGGGCACCCATTCGCCCTCTTCCCGCGAATAATCGCGATACAGCATCGAGGCCACTGCATCGACGCGAAGCCCGTCGATATGGTATTCCTCCATCCAAAATTTTGCGTTCGCGATCAGGTAGTTCGAGACTTCGGCCCGGCCATAGTTATAGACCAGCGTGTTCCAGTCCGGGTGAAACCCTTCTTTCGGGTCGAGATGTTCGTACAGAGCGGACCCGTCAAACCGCCCCAACCCATGCGGATCGGTCGGAAAATGGCCCGGCACCCAGTCGATGATCAGGCCCATGTCCGCTTGATGGCACGCATCCACCAACGCTCGAAAGTCGTCAGGCGCACCGAACCGTACGGTCGGCGCGAACAGGCCGACGGGTTGATAGCCCCAAGAACCGCCAAAAGGGTATTCCGAGATCGGCGTCAGTTCGATATGAGTAAAGCCCATGTCACTGGCATAAGTCACCAGCTCGGTAGCCAGTTCCCGGTAGCTTAGTGACCGGTCACCCTGTTCCGGAACACGCCGCCAGCTTTCCAGATGCACTTCGTAGACGGAAATCGGTTGATCCACCTTCTGGCGTGAACCTCGATGGGTCATCCAATCCGTATCGGCCCAGCGATAATTGCCGAGATCGCGCACGACCGAGGCTGTTTTGGGTGGCAGTTCAGATCCGAATCCAACCGGGTCAGCCTTTTCCGGCATCAGATGTCCGTCAGACCCCAAGACTTCGAATTTATAAACGGCCCCCTCGCCCAACCCCGGCATGAAAATCTCATGCACGCCGGTTGCGCCGCGTCGCCGCATCACGTTGCGGCGCCCATCCCAGCCGTTGAAGTCGCCGATAACCGACACCCGCCGCGCGTTTGGTGCCCACACCGCGAAATGCACGCCGGTGCAGCCTTCATGCGACGTCACATGCGCCCCGAGCGCGCGCCACAGCTGACCGTGGGTGCCCTCGCCTAGAAGATATTCATCAATTTCGCCAAGAACCGGCCCGAACGCGTAGGGATCCTGCTCTGTCCAGCTGTCGCCTTGGCGTGTCAGGCGCAGCACATACGGGAAACGCTTTTTCCGGCGCGGAATGACGCCGGCAAAAACGCCTGCATCAACCCGGGACAACGCGCATAACTTCCGCCCGGTTTTTTGGTCCAGAACCTCGACCGAGTCCGCCTCGGGGTGAAAACAGCGGATCACCAACCGCCCGTCGACCTCGTGCAATCCAAGGACCGAGAACGGATCGCTATGCTCGCCCCGAGCGATGGCGGCCACAGCCCCGGACTGGAGGAGGTCGCTGCTCATGCCGATTTACCCAAAGGTTCGGTCAGGACACTGTCCGCCTGCCAGATATCCCGGGCATAGCCTCTGATCGTCCGGTCCGACGAAAACCACCCCATTCTAGCCGTATTCTGCAACGCCATCGCGGCCCAGTTCTGACTGTCGCGATAGGCAATATCAGTACGGCGCTGCGTGTCGAAATAGCTGTTAAAATCGCAGGTGACCATAAAGTAGTCATGGTCATAAAGCGTGCCGATCAGCGCGTGATAGCGGCCCGGTTCTTCGGGGGAAAACACCCCTTCGAAAATCTGGCCCAAAACACGCTCCAGCCGTGGGCTGGCGGCAATTGCGGCGCGGGCGTATTCATGCACCTTACGTCGCTCCATAACTTCCTGCGCGGTCAGGCCGAACAGAAAGAAGTTGTCTGCCCCCACATGTTCGCGGATTTCGACATTGGCCCCGTCCAGCGTGCCGATCGTCAACGCGCCGTTCAGGGCGAATTTCATGTTTCCTGTGCCCGAAGCCTCTTTCCCGGCGGTGGAAATCTGCTCGGACAAATCTGCGGCCGGGATCAGGTTTTCAGCCATCGTGACATTGTAGTTGGCTGGGTACACAACTTTCAGAAGATCGCCAGTGAGAGGATCGCTATTGATGACCTTCGCCACGTCATTGACAAGCCGGACGATTTGCTTAGCGACATGATAGCCCGGCGCGGCCTTGCCGCCGAATATCTTGACCCGTGGCGTCCATTCGGCACCGGGATTGTCCCGCATCTCATTCCACAGCGCGACAGTTTCCAGAATATTCATCAGCTGGCGCTTGTATTCGTGAATGCGCTTGATCTGGACGTCGAAGATCGCATCCGGATCAACCGTAACACCGCATTTGGTCGCGATCCAATTCGACAACTGTTCCTTGTTATGGCGTTTGGCGGCGCTGAAATCGTTCAGGAAGCTTCGGTCCCCGGCGCGGCCTTTCAACTGCTTCAACTGTTCCAGATCCGCCACCCAGCCATCGCCGATTTCGCGGATGATCAGATCGCTCAGAACCGGGTTGCAGGTGTGCAACCACCGGCGCGGAGTGATGCCGTTTGTCTGGTTGATGATCCGGGCCGGGTGAATGCGGTTCAGATCGGCAAAGACCGTGTCCTTCACCAGATCAGTGTGCAAGGCCGAGACGCCGTTGACCTTATGCGCCATGATAAAGGCCAGTTCACCCATATGAACTTCGTTATGCTTCAGGATGCGCGGGCTGCCGGGAAACTCTTGCTGCTGTTGCTCATCGATGGCCCGGATGATCTCCAGATGCCGCGGCAGGACGCGGCCCAGAAGCCCTTCGTGCCAACGTTCCAGCGCTTCCGGCAATAGCGTGTGGTTGGTATATCCAAGGCACCGGCGCGCCAGTGAAATCGCTTCGTCCAGCGGCAGGTCATGTTCATCCGCCAGAATACGAACCAATTCGGGCCCGGCAATTGCCGGGTGCGTGTCGTTGAGCTGAATGGCAACGGCATTCGGCAACTCGCGAATGTCGCCATGATCGCTGAGGAAGCGGCGAAGCAAGTCCATTATCGATGCTGCGGTAAAAAAGTACTCCTGCTTCAGTCGCAGTTCCTTGCCCGCGTCTGTGGTGTCGTCGGGGTACAGAACCCGCGAAATCGTACGCGCCAATGCTTCTGAACGGCTGGCCGCCAAATAGTCGCCCCGGTTGAAGCTTTCCAAATCAAACTCATTCTCGGGGCGGGCAGACCAAAGTCGGAGCGTGTTGCCCCACGTGCCTTTCCAGCCAACGACCGGCGTATCGAAGGCCTGCGCCTGAACTGTATCAGCGGGGTGCCATTCGGCCTTGCCTTCGTGGTGGGTAACATAGCCGCCAAATGAGATGCGGTAGCAGGCTTCGGGACGCTCGAACTCCCATGCAAAGCGCTGGCTCAGCCATGTTTCCGCCTTTTCGACCTGGCGGCCATCGACGAAACTCTGCTCGAACAGGCCATGTTCATAGCGAATTCCATAGCCGTACGCCGGAATGCCAAGGGTGGCGAGAGAATCCATGAAACACGCCGCCAGCCGCCCAAGACCGCCGTTGCCCAAGGCGGCATCAGGTTCGTCATTGAAAACGGCAGACACATCCTGACCCAGTTCTGTCAGGGCCTTGCGCACTTCTTGCGTCAATCCCAGGTTCGCGGTCATGTCTTCGACAAGTCGGCCAATCAGGAATTCCATCGAAAGGTAGTAAACGCGCTTTGCGCCGGACTGGTACGTCTCACGTGTGCTTGCGAACCAGGGGTCGACAATTCGGTCGCGCAGCGTGAGCGAAACCGCCATGCGCCAGTCATAGGTCGACGCATGCGCGGCATCTTTGCCCAGCGAATAAGTGAGATGTCTTAGGATTTCTGATTTCATGATGGAACAGGTGCCCCGTTTACGTTGGATTGGATTTGATGGCGACGCCGATACCGTCGGACGTACTGCCATATCTCAGGAATTGAACACCTTCGGCTTCAAGTGTCGTGCGCATAGCTTCGATCATAGCGTGCTTGACCCCACTTTTCCCGGCTTCAAAACGATGCACCGTCATGTGAGATACGCGCGACAAATCCGCAAACTCCTTTAACGATAACCCCAGTGCATGACGGGCCATTCTCAGCTGCTCTGGTTTCAATTTTTTCTCCCGTCTCTTTGGGCATCGCAGATGGAGCACGTGCGTTGTGCCTGAGTTTCCTCATTTCAACTCCGACACATCTGCATCCCACGCGACAGACAGTCCCGGTCGGTCATCCGTAGTTTCTTACCAAAAGTACCAGCCATAAAGACCACAGATTTTGACTCAAGTCCCGTCGACATATGCGATAAGGGCGGCTTCGCACCCCTTCTGCCAAACCATATCGAACCACATGGAAAACGCATTCGAAAACTGTTTGGCGTCCTTCAAGTCGCCATAAATCCAGTTTTGTTCCAGCCACGCGGCCGGATTTGATTTTGCGGCAAGGGCGGCCTCGGTCAATTTGTTCCAAATGGGATCGTTGGCCTCGATCACACTGCCGTCTTCACGCATGCCGGCGCACATACGGGCCCACAGGGCTTCGACCAGGGCTAAGCCGACAACGGAACGCCCTGCCTGCAACTGATCTCGCAAGATCGGCAAAACGAAGCCGGTATGGCGCGCCGATCCGTCGAACGCCACCCGGCGGGTTGTGTCCACGATCCTTGGATTCGAAAACCTGCTTTCAATGAGGCTTACGTATTCATCCGGAGTTTTCCCGGAAACCGATGAAACCGTAGGCGCGATTTCCGTTCGTTGAACTTTGCCAAAGAATTGCGAGACCGCCGGGTTCCGCATGCATTCGGAAATCGTTTGAAGCCCCAAAATCTCGCCCACATTGGCGAGAACCTGATGTCCGGCATTGAGAATGCGGATTTTCATGGTTTCGTAAGCGTGAACGTCATCGTTGAAGATCGCGCCAACCTCGTCCCAATCCGGACGCCCAGCGCAGAATTTATCTTCGATCACCCATTGGCGATACGCTTCATGCGTAACGACTGCCGCATCATCAATTCCAAAGTCCACGGCAAGGGCCAGTTCGCTTGGACCTGTCGCCGGGGCGATGCAGTCCACCATCGAATTTGGGAATGCAGCGTTGGCGTCGATCCAATCGGCCAAATCCGGATCAGACATGCGCGCCAGCGAAACCACGGTTTGCCGAAGGACGTAACCGTTGCTTTGAAGATTGTCGCAGCTCAGCCCGGTGAACGGGGCATGCCCTGCGTCGCGCCGATTGCGAAATGCGGCCACGACGGCACCAAAGGCCGTTCTGGGTGTCAAAGGGTTTTTTGCATCGTGTTGCACGTCAGGGTGGTTGGTATCGAACCTCTTTGTAACCGGATCAATGTAGTATCCGCTTTCCGTGACGGTCATGGACACGATGCGAATGGCCGGATCTGACATCGTGCGGATCAGTGCCGCATTGGACTCTTCAATCGGCACATAGTCGATCATGGACCCTATGACTTCGGCAGAGGTTTTTTCCGGGTCGAGTTCGATGAGGGTCGTGAGGCAATCCTGAGCAAGCAGTTTCTCGCGCATAACTGCATCGTATGGCCGCACGCCCGCGCCGATTATGGCCCAGTTTTGGGCTTTGTCCTGTTGCATCAAACGATGCAGGTACCACGCCTGATGCGCCCGGTGGAAATTGCCGACACCTATATGAACAATGCCGGGTTTCAAGGCGGCACGGTCATATCTCGGGCGTTCGACGGTCAGTTGATCGAGTGTTGCGTTCGAAAGGGAGATCAGCTCATCCATTGCCCACCATCCACATTGTAAGTTTGTGCGACGATGTAATTCGCCGCATCGCTTGCCAGAAAAACAGCCATGCCGGTCAAATCGTCCGGCGTGCCCATGCGCCCGTATGGCACCGCGGCATCGACTTCCTTTTTCTTTTGCCCGGGCGCCTTGCCTTCGTACTTGGCGAAAAACGCATCGACGCCATCCCAGTGCTCGCCATCGACGACCCCCGGAGAGATAGCGTTCACGTTTATTCGGTGCCTGATCAGGTTCAGTCCGGCTGATTGGGTAAGGCTGATAACCGCAGCCTTTGTTGCGCAATAGACCGCGACCAGCGGTTCTCCGCGCCTGCCGGCTTGGCTTGCCATATTGATGATCCTGCCGCCCCTCCCGCGCTCGATCATGTGCCGGGCCACGGCCTGCATCATGAAAAGAGTACCTGCGACATTGACATCAAAAGCGCGCTGGTAGTCGTTGCGCTCAATTTCAACAATTGGGGCGGCTGTAAAAAGTGCTGCGTTGTTGACAAGGATGTCGATGTGACCGAACTCGGCCAGGGTAACTGACACGGCGTTGTCGATACTGACCTGATCGGTCACATCCAAAGCCACCGCAATTGCATTTTCGCCAAGTGCCGCAGCGCTTTGGCGGGCGCTGTCGATATTGATATCGGCAATGGCCACCCGGGCGCCCTCGTTAACGTAGGCCTCGGCAAAGGCCCGCCCGATCCCCCGGGCGGCGCCTGTAATCAGGGCTGTTTTTCCAGCCAGTTGCATTATCCGATCCTCAGGCCCTGAGCGTCGAATTTGTGCAGCTTGTCCATTTGCGGAGACAGGTAGATCGTGTCGCCGTGCTTGGCCTGAATGTCACCGGTAATCCGAACAGTCACCATGTCGGCAAGACCTGTGTCATGGACGTGAATGAACGTGTCTGATCCAAGGTGCTCTGCCACTCCGACAACGCCTTTCCACATCCCGTCAGTGGTGCTGACATCCGTGTGCTCGGGGCGAATGCCGATTGTGGCAGCGCCGTTCTTCTCGGCCTCGGCCCCATTGATCAGGTTCATTTTCGGAGACCCGATGAAGCCCGCGACAAATTCGTTGCGTGGGCTGTGATAGAGTTCCAGCGGTGAGCCCACCTGTTCGATCACACCAGCCCGCAAAACGACGATCTTGTCCGCCATGGTCATGGCTTCGACCTGATCGTGGGTCACGTAGATCATCGTCGTCTTGAGCCGTTCGTGCAGTTCACTGATCTCAAGCCGCATTCCAACGCGCAGGGCTGCGTCGAGGTTGGACAGCGGTTCGTCGAAAAGGAAGGCCGCCGGTTCGCGAACAATCGCCCGGCCGATGGCCACGCGCTGCCGCTGGCCGCCTGACAATTGCCCCGGTCGCCGATCCAGATAATCGGTAAGGTTCAGCGCCTTCGCAGCACCTTCGATCCGGCGGTTTTGCTCGTCTTCATCGATCCCCGCCATTTTCATCGGGAACGCAATGTTCTTGCGGACCGACATATGCGGGTACAGGGCGTAGGACTGGAACACCATTGCCAAACCGCGCTTTGCGGGGGGCACATCCGTCGCGTCCGAACCGTCGATTTCGATGTGGCCTGAGGTGATGTCTTCGAGCCCCGCAATCAGGCGCAGCAGTGTGGACTTACCGCAGCCCGAAGGTCCGACAAAAACCGTGAACTCGCCGTCTCCAATCGTGAGGTCCAGAGGCGGAATGACTTGCACGTCGCCGAAGCTTTTGGTCACTTGGTTGAGTTTGATTTGTCCCATTGGTCAAGTTCCTTATTTGACGGCGCCGAAGGTCAGGCCGCTGACAAGTTGTTTCTGGCTGAACCAGCCAAGGATGAGGATTGGCGCAATGGCCATGGTTGATGCTGCACTGAGCTTGGCGAAGAACAGGCCTTCGGGGCTGGAGTAGCTGGCAATGAAGGCCGTCAGCGGCGCCGCATTGGCTGCCGTCAGGTTCAGCGTCCAAAACGCCTCGTTCCAGGCCAGAATGAAGTTCAGCAGCAAGGTCGAGGCTATGCCCGGAACCGCCATCGGTGTGAGGACATAGAGGATTTCCTCTTTCAGCGTAGCACCGTCCATTCGTGCCGCTTCCAGGATCTCACCGGGGATTTCCTTGAAGTAGGTGTACAGCATCCAGACGATGATCGGCAGGTTCATCAGCATGAGGATGATGACCAGCGCGCCCCGGCTGTCGAGGATGCCAAGTTTGATGCAGATCAGGTAGATCGGGTACAGAACCCCAACCGCCGGAAGCATTTTGGTGGACAGCATCCAGAGCAGAATGTCCTTGGTGCGCCGGGACGGTACGAACGCCATCGACCACGCAGCGGGGACCGCTACGATGATGCCCAATATCGTCGACCCACCTGCGATGATGATCGAGTTCCAAAGGAAACGGGCATAGTTCGACCGCTCCATCACCGCAGAATAGTTTTCAAGCGTCCAGTCGAATGCCAGGAACACCGGAGGGTCTGCAATTGCGGTGGCTTCAGTTTTAAAGCTGGTCAGGACAGTCCAAAGGATGGGGAAAAAGATCAGCAGTCCAACACCCCAGGCGGCGGCTGTATTGATGATCTTACGTTGTTGAGTTACTGCGCGGGCCATTTTTTCCTCCTCACGCGTCCAGGTTCTTGCCAACGATGCGCATCAGGAAGATCGCGACGATGTTAGCGAGAATGATTGCGTAGACACCACCGGCTGAACCGAGGCCAACGTTCTGACTTTCGAGAACACGCTGGAAAATCAGGTAGGTCAGCGTGCGCGTGCCAAAGGCACCTCCGGTCGTGACGAAAATCTCTGCAAAGATTGCCAGCAGGAAGATCGTCTGGATCAAAACCACGATCGTAATCGCCCGGCTGAGATGCGGCAGAGTGATGTAGCCGAACCGTTTCAGCGGCGGCGCGCCGTCCATTTCTGCCGCTTCAAGCTGTTCCCCGTCCAATGACTGGATGGCGGTCAACAGGATCAGCGTCGCGAAGGGCAGCCATTGCCAGGAAACGATCATGACAATCGACGGCAAAGACGCCTCGGACAGCCACGAGATCGGCTCGGCCCCGAAAAAGCGCCACAAATGGGCGAGCAGGCCATTCACCGGATCCATGAACATGTTCTTCCACACCAACGCGGAAACCGTCGGCATGACAAAGAACGGCGCGATGACCAGAATGCGGACGACACCCTGCCCCCACATCGGCTGGTTCAACAGGATCGCCAGCAATACGCCAAAGATCACGGTGATCAGAAGAACCCCGCCAACGATTGTCAGGGTGGCCAAAACTGACGGCCAGAACGCGCTGGAGCTGACAAAACGAACATAGTTGTCGAAACCGACCCACCCAAGGTCTCCGCCACGCAAGGGGAGGTATTGCTTGAACGAGAAAATAAGCGTCATGATCAACGGAACGAGCATCCAGCCGAGGAGCAAGATGACCGCTGGGGCCATCATAAGCCGCGCCGCTGATCGGGAGTGTTTAGTAGCCATCGGGCATACCTCCTCTGTTGATTGCCATAAGGCTATCTTAAACAGTGCAAAGTTTTTGATAATTGATGGCGTCTCGGACAACACTTGGGAGAAGAGTATTGCCCGAGACTGGTGGAGCGCTTAGCGGTAGCCAGCTGCTTCCATAGCGTCGTTGGTAATCGCCTGGGCCTTGGCCAGCGCCTCGTCAACGGTTTGCTGACCTGCATAGACGGCCGAGAACTCCTGGCTCACCTCGGTGGCGATACCCGCGAATTCCGGGATTGCCACGAACTGGACGCCGACATACGGAACCGGCTTCACAGTCGGGTTTGTCGGATCAGCTGCGAGAATTGAGTCCAGTGTCTTTTGGGCGAAGGGAACTTCCTGGTAGTTGGGGTTTTCGTACAACGAGGTACGCGCACCCGGCGGTACATTGGCCCAGCCTTCGTTTTCGGCAACCAGTTCAATATAGTCTTTTGAGGTCGCCCATTCGATGAACTCTTTTGCCGCGGCTTCTTTTTGCGTTCCGGCGGGAACCGCCAGCGCCCAGGCCCAGAGCCAGTTTGCTTTCCTGTCGACACCTTCACTATTCGGAGCCAACGCGAAACCAACCTTGTCGGCGACGGTGGAGTCGTCGGGATTTGTAACGAACGAAGCCGCCACGGTGGCGTCAATCCACATACCACATTTGCCCTGCTGGAACAGGTTCAGGTTCTCATTGAAACCGTTCGTCGCGTAGCCGGTGGGGCCGGATTCTTCCATCATGCCGACGAAGAAATTGAGGGCATCCGCCCATTCCGGCTGATCGAACTGGGCATTCCAGTCTTCGTCAAACCAGCGGGCGCCGAAGGAGTTTGCGGTCACGGTGATAAAGGCGCCGCCTTCACCCCATCCTGCCTTGCCGCGCAGGCAGACCCCGTTGATGTCATTTTCGCGGTCCGTCATCGCCGCTGCGGCTTCACGGATGAATTGCCAGGTCGGTGCCTCGGGCATTTCCAGACCAGCCTTCTCCATCAGGTCGGTGCGGTACATGATCATCGAGCTTTCGCCGTAAAACGGTGCTGCGTATAAAGTGCCATCGTGGCTCAGGCCGGCGCGCATTGCTGGCAGGATGTCATCCGCGTCATATTCGGCAGAAAGATCGTCAAGCGAGACCAGCCACCCATTGGCACCCCAGATCGGAGTTTCGTACATGCCGATGGTCATGATGTCGAAAGACCCACCCTTGGCGGCAATGTCCGTGGTGACACGCTGGCGCAGGACATTTTCTTCCAATGTGACCCATTCGACCGTGTGGCCTGTCTTATCGGTGAAGTCCTGAGTCAATCCTTGCATGCGAATCATATCGCCGTTGTTCACGGTGGCGATGACAAGATTCTCTGCGAGCGCGCCACTTGCAGTGACGAGTGTCATTGCCGTCGCCGCATATAGAGCTTGTTTGAATGACATCCTAATTCTCCTCCTCGTTGGATGATGACTTCGACCTTAGTCAAAATCACAACGCGAAGTCAATTAAAAATTTACGCGCGTAAATTTAAGGATGGTTGCGCGACTAATAATTCCCTAAGCCGACTCCCGCATGATCAAACGCCCGTCAAACAGTGTTTCCTGCCTTTCTGATGGGGATTCTCCGTTCTCGAACAATGCAAACAGTGTGGACACCGAACAATTCGCGATAGCTTCGTAATCCTGCGCGATTGTTGTCAGAGGCGGGCATGTGAACCGGGAAAAGGGATGATCATCGTGGCCCGCAATCCTGAGGTTGCATTCCGGACCGTGACCGACCTTGAAGCCAAGCCCATAGGCCGCTGACAAAAGACCAATGGCAAAGCGGTCATTGCTACACAGGATCGTGTTGGTGTTGAATGCCCCTTCGGACAAGAGCCTGCCGCCTTCGGCTTTTCCAATTGCCTCAAAGTCCCAGCCTTCCCCGTCCACTTGAAAAATGTTCGCCGTCTGGCCGTGCCGCTCCATGCTTTCGATATAGGCTTGCCTGTGTTTATTGGCATTCGGATTGAGCGGCTTCTTCATTTCGAAAAAACAAGGCGGCTCGCCGCTGCGGCACAGGTACTCGACCATCAGGTCAACGCTCTGAAAATGGTCGGTACCGACAAATGCCCGTCCGACATCTTTCACGTTGGCATCAAACAAGACGACGGGAATTTCTTCGTCAAATGCCTTGACGGTGTCTGTGTCCGAGAACCTTCCGAACGGTGCCAATAAAACACCAGCGGGTTTGAGGGATCTGAGCGAGTTTAGATTGTCTCGCTCCATTTCCGGATTACCGTGCGAACTGAGCAAAATCGGGCTGTAACCGGCATCAATGCAGGCAAGTTCCACGCGTCTGCCGATCTCGGAAAAGAAGGGGTCAGCCAGATTAGGTACGACAACACCGATATTCTTGGTCGTACGCCGGTTTTGGTTGATCGCAAAAACATTCGGATGATAGTCATACTCTTCCAGGGCGTCTTCGATCTTTTTTCTAGTGGATACGCGCACGCTGTCCGGATCGTTAAAGTACTTTGAGACGGTGGGCCGGGAAATCCCACTGATTGTCGCAAATTCTTCCATGTTTCGGATTTTGCGTTTCAATTCTTTTCTCACACCAAGTTTCAACATGTCGCGCGGAAATTAATGTCAAATTTATTGATGAAAGACCAACAGTGTCAAGTCGGCCGGTTTTGGATGCAACTTCTCGCATCCATACCCGGTTGGAATTTGAAGGTGTCGTCGGCAATCAGCTGCCGTGCTGATTGCGCATGCTTTGAGAATACCGGGGCAGACCGTCGCGCTGTAGTTCAGTCGCGCGATTCCCGAAGAAAGTAGTGCCGCATCGCTATTCAATTCCCCGCCCGCCCAAAGCTGATCCCTTCGGACGATCGCTGGCAGAATCTCAATAAAGACCGGCGACCTTTGCCCTCAGTTTTATCAGTGACGCCACTGTATCAATTGTGGGTGTTGCGATGCCGGTCAGTTGCCCCAATTCCTGCACTGAAGTGACCAGTGCGTCAATTTCCATTAGTCGGCTCAACTCCAAGTCCTGCCACATCGAGGTCTTGTGCGCCCCAACGGCCGCCCCGCCATCAATACGTTTTTCGACATCTATCGGAAACCTGACCCCAAGTTTTTCGGCGATTTCCTGAGCCTCAAGCATCATTCCGCGTGCCACGGCGCGTGTGTCCGGATCGGTACACAAGACATCAAGTGTTGCGTGGGTAAGCGCTGAAATCGGGTTGAACGACAGGTTACCCCACAGTTTCAGCCAAATTTCGTCCCGAATTCTTGGTCTGACGGGCGCACGCAGCCCGGCCCCGGACAGTGCCGCCGAAAACTTGGCAGCACGGACCGATTTAGAACCATCGGGCTCGCCCAATGAAAACCGATTGCCTTCGACATGCTTGATCGATCCCGGGGCAACAACTTCTGCGGCCGGGTAAACGACACATCCAAGCACCCGATCCGGCCCGAAACCGTTCCATTGCACGTCACCCGGATCCACCGAGGCCAAACGCGCCCCCTCATAGGGACCATCCAGCTTGTGGAAATACCACCAGGGCACCCCGTTCACTCCACTTACCAGTGTCGTCTCGCCGTCAATCAGGGGCTGCATTGTGTCAACAACAGCCGGAACTGAGTGCGCTTTTAGTGTGATGAAAACGTAATCCTGCGGACCTAGATCGGCAGCATTGTCCGAGGCGCGAATTGGCACGTTGATCGGGTCCCGTCCATCCTCAAGTAGAGTAAGCCCTTTTTCCTGCATTGCGGCCAGATGGGGACCACGCGCGACGACACTGACGTCAACGTCTGTCTGCGCGAGCTTTGCGGCTACGTAACCTCCGATGGCTCCGGCACCAAAGATGCAAACTTTCATGTGTCTAAGCCTTTGCCAGTCCCAATTTAGTGGCGAGCCCGATCCTTTGTATCTTACCAGTCGCGCCTTTTGGAATCTCTTCGAGAATGACCACCGAAGTCGGCACCTTGAACTTAGCAAGCCGCGCGCCAACGAAATCCCGGACCTCATGATCCGCAATCACCGCGCCTTCTGACAGAACCACCGCCGCCGCGACGTCTTCGCCCAGTTTTTCGTGGGGAACGGCAAAACACACTGCCTGAGCAACGTCAGGGTGGCTCAGAAGTACGGCATCGACCTCAAGCGGGCTAATTTTTTCTCCACCGCGATTGATCAGTTCTTTGAGGCGCCCGGTCAGCCGCAGGTAATTCTCTTCGTCGAACGACCCTTGGTCACCGGTGCGAAACCATCGCTTTCCATCGGCTTCAAAGAAATTGTCGGCGTTTGCCTGCGGGTTGCTCTCGTATCCCGGTGTCACGTTCGGACCGCTGATAACGATTTCTCCGACGTCCCGGGAATCGATCAATATATTTTCTGCCTCGTCTGCAATTTTGACTTCAGGGCCTGCGGCTATTCCAACCGATCCGGGCTTTTGCTTTTGTGGGGGAAGCGGATTGCAGCACATTTGATGCGCGGCCTCAGTCATTCCGTAGGCTTCGATGACAGGCGCATCAAATGTGGCCACCAACGCCTCCATGACCGGCGCAGGTAACGAGGCGGACGAAGACCGAAGGAATCGCAATCGCGACTGCTCAATGATCGATTTGTTTCGCGCCGCTCGGGCGAGAATAGCCTGGTGCATTGTCGGAACCGCCGTGTACCAGGTCGGATCAACCTCAGCGACCTGCGAAAAAAAGCCAAGAGCGCTGAAACCAGGGGCGCAACTGATTTGAGATCCAGCGCCTAAAGACGCGGCGACTGCCGCGATCAGCCCGTGGATATGAAACAGCGGCATGATGCTCAGGCAACGATCATCGATTGTCAGATTCAACGACGAAGCCACATTTCGCGCGGATGCGTAGATATTGGCCTGCGTCAGCGGAACGATCTTGGGCCGCGACGTTGTTCCTGACGTGTGGAGGATCAGGGCAACATCATCTTCACCCGGTGCGGATGTTTCAGCCTCGCCAATCGGGTCGCAGGACAAAATGGAAAACTGTCCGGCTGGTTGTGAGTTATCGTAGGACGCCCTCAGGACAGCGATGCCAAGGTCCCCTGCCGCATTTACGGCGGGTCCATTTTCGTTTTCGGATACAAGAAGAGCCTTGGCCTGCAAGTCCTTGAGGTAAAATAGGTATTCTTCGTAGGTATACGCCGGGTTCAAAGGTGCTGTCGTCGCCACCTGTGCGACGGAAATGAACGCCGTTGCCATCTCTGGGCCGTTGGGCAACACAATTGCCACCCGGTCGCCGCGGCCTACCCCGATTTGATGCAATTCCATTTTGATCTTTGCACAATGCTCGCGCAATCCGAGGTGGCTCAACCAGGGTCGGCCGGGGGCGCCGATGGCCTTTGCAGTGTCGGCGTGGCGTGCGATCAATTCAGCGACTAAATGGGGCATTCGTTATCCGTTTACACAAGCATCGGTTACTTTTGCTGGTATGGCGGTCGCTAAGTTACGCGGACATTCAGGCTGCCCAGCTTGTCGACCGCCAGGACCATAACATCGCCACGGTTGACGGGACCAACACCAGACGGCGTTCCTGAAAGGATGACGTCACCGGCGGCAAGTTCGAAATACTCGCTCAGGTATGAGATCATCTCGGGGACCTTCCAGATCATCTGGTTCAGGTCCCCCTCCTGCCGAATTTCACCATTCACTGTCAGTGTAATCGGACCTCTGTCCAGATACCCCACCTCTGACACCTTGTGAACTGGTCCGCACGGGGCCGAGCGTTCAAACGCCTTTCCAATCTCCCAGGGGCGGCCCATTTTCTTCATTTGCCCCTGCAGGTCGCGGCGGGTCATATCCAGCGAAAGACCGTACCCAAAGACATGATCCAATGCATCGGCGACCGGGATATTCGTACCGCCAGACTTGAGTGCCACATACATTTCAGCTTCGTGGTGCACATCGGAACTGTGCGGCGGGTACGGAAACTCGCCCGACGGATCCAAGTTGTTCGGATTCTTCTGAAAGAAAAACGGAGGTTCCCGGTTCGGGTCGTGACCCATTTCAATCGCATGCGCCGCGTAGTTTCGCCCGATGCAATAAACGCGACGCACCGGAAACGTGCCGCCCCCCGCTACGGGTATCACATGCACCTGCGGCGCGGGAATGACATGGTCGGACATCGCTTTCCTCCTGAGCGTTTGACAGCCAAAGATCGGATTTCAAAACGGACAGACACCTTCCGATCGATGCCACATCACATTCAAACGGACGTGGCCGCATACCAAGTCTTCGCCAAAATCTAAGCTGTTTTGCAAGAGCTACGGCTTTAATCTGCCCCGACCATTTCCCAAATTGGTTGGACCTTGGCGCTGCCTTATCCGTCGGACTGGATGCTCTGTGGCAACACACGCGAATAGACCGATTTCAAGTGATCGACCATGGCACTGGCCGCAAGATCACCGTCGCCCTTTGCTATGGCAGACACGATCACATCATGTTCGCTAAAACTGGAATAATCTTCCACTGGCTTCAAAGTCTCGCGCGGCTGCCCCCAAACAATAGACCTTCGGACCGAATTCAACGTCTCAAAGAAGTACAGAAACAGCTGGTTACGCGTAGAGCGGGCTATGGCGTAGTGCAAATTGTTGTCCCAGGCTTCGTAAGTGCGCCAATCCTCTGCCGTACGGCATTTGTCGGCGCAAAGCCTCATTTGCTCACGATCAGAGCGGGTGGAATGGAGCGCAGCCAGGCGGCTCAGTTGCGGTTCGATCGTAAATCGCACCGATACAACCTGTTCAGGTTTAATCTGATTGCCCAAATAGGTAACGTCAGTGAGGTTCAGAACCGGTCTGGAACCGACAAAAGTTCCCCGCCCCACATGACGCCAGATCAGCCCCTGTGCCTCGAGTTCTGCCAAGGCTCTGCGCAACTGATTGCGGGTTGTCCCAAGTTTTGAACACAGGTCACGTTCTGGCGGAAGTCTGTCGTTATGCCTATATCCGGCATTGTTAATCAGGTCGCGTACGCGCTGCGCGAGTTCGGTTGGTGCGTTCATGCCTCCACCCAATTTAGTGATTGGTTGATTGATTGAAACGCCAAGTCGGAAAAAACTCAAGGGCAAGAGGAAAGCAAAAAATCGAGTCGCCGGACGGGATCCGCGACCACAGCTTGACATCAGCACGAGGGAGGAGTGCCGAGTGCGATTAGCAACTGTTTCCGTAGAAGGCCACGCCGTTTGCGTGGCGATACTGAAAGATGGCAGCAAGTTGGACATTCTGCGCGCAGCGAATATGCGTGGCGAGACGCTGAACGTCAGTTCAATGCAGCATCTGATCGCAGGTGGTCAGGCGACCCTTGGAGTATTGAACACCCTCATTTCATCGGCCAAAGCAGGTGATCTGAAGGACGCACTGGTCCCGGATGATGCGCCGTTTTTGGCGCCAATCCCCGCCCCGCGTAAGAACGTATTCTGTGTGGGGCGCAATTATGCGGAACACATCGCCGAGGGCGAACGGGCACAAAATCAAAAAATTGGTGTAACGGACCACCCGGTTTTCTTCACAAAACCGCCGACCTCGATCGTTGCGCCAGAGGCAGACATTCTGATATTCCCCACGGTCTCACAAGCCATCGACTATGAGGTTGAACTGGCAATCGTGATTGGAAAACCGGGGCGGAATATCGCCAGGGCCGATGCATTCGACCATGTATTCGGCTATACGATCCTCAACGACATCACCGCCCGCGACATCCAACGCCGGCATGGTGGCCAGTACTTCAAGGGCAAGGGTTTGGATGGGTCTTGCCCATTGGGCCCGTGCATTGTGACCGCCGACGAAATCGGCGATCCGCACGCGTTGTCAATCGGATTAACGGTCAACGGCGAACAGCGCCAAAACGGAACCACGTCGGACATGATTTTCGACATTCCAACGCTGATCGCATCCCTGTCAGAGGGCATGACCCTGGAGCCTGGCGACGTCATCGCGACCGGCACGCCATCGGGTGTCGGATACGCAATGGACCCACCGCAGTTTCTGAAAGACGGGGACACGGTGGTTTGTGAAATTTCAGAAATCGGCACGCTCAGGAATACCGTGCGCGCCGTGTAAGTGGCTCCTGCATCGCTGAATTTGCGGGACGCCAACCATGCAAGGGAGGAAGACTACAATGATGAACAGAAGGACTTTCACAGCGTCCTTGCTTTCGGCAGTTCCGGTTGCGGGAGCTTTAGGAACAATAGGTTTTGCTCAAGACCTGCGCGATATTACTTTCGTTCAGCCAAGCCCTTCGGCAATCAACTCATTTCCTGTCTTTGTCGCCATAGGCGAAGGATACTTCGCAGATGAAGGCCTGAACGTGACCGTCGAAGCGATCAACGGCTCAGGCGCCGTGCTTCAGGCTTTGTCTGCCGGGCAAGCGCATTTCGGCCGCCCCGGGCCTGGCCCCCTGATTGCCGCACGGTCGCGGGATGTGGACGCCGTGCATATCTACAACGTCGCGGCGCGCAGCAACTTCGGCATCGCGGTGCCGGAAGATTCTGACATCCAAAACATTGAAGAACTGCGCGGCAAGGTCATCGGAACCGGCACCGCCGATGGCGCAGAAGTGGGCTTTGCACGCAATGTGATGACCGGAGCAGGCATGAAAGAGGGTGAAGATTTCACCTTCCTGACCGTCGGCGATGGTGGCCCGGCAACTGCGGCTTTCCTGAACGGAGAAATCGACGCGTATTCTGCATCTACCGCCGACACGGCAATTCTGAACCAGCGCGGCATGGCGGTGCGTGACATCACGCCTGCGGAATTCGGGCGTTTCTTCGGGAACGGCATTGCCACAATGGCCGACACAATCGCCAATGACCGCGAATTGGTCGAAGCCTGGAGCCGCGCATTCGCACGTGGCCATGCATTTGCGCTTGATGACGCCAACCGCGAAGCCGTGTTGAAACATCTGGCGGACGGCAATCCGCAGGAAGGCGAGGACAAGGAGTTTCAGTCAGCGCTGTTCGATGCCGTACGATCGAAAACCATCGCGGCTGATCCAAGCAATGGTTTGGGATGGTACCCCGCCGAAGTCTGGCAGGAATGGCAGGATGCGCTTGTTGCGGGGGGCGAAATCCCAGGGCCGCTGGATGACCTGAGCGCCGCATGGACCAATGAGTTTGCCGCCATCGGCAACGAGGCCGCCAGCAAATGAACGCTGAAGTCACGCATGAGTTTTCCGGCGCGCCCCTGGGCACGCCGGTCTACGAGTTGACCCATGTAAGCAAGACCTATGCACGCAATCTTGTTGTCGCTCTCGAGGATATTAATCTGACGCTTCGGAAAGGAAGCTTCACATCTGTCATCGGGTCCAGCGGCTGCGGCAAGTCGACTCTGCTCAAGATTATGGCGGGTTTGATCCCGCCCACCAAAGGGCGCGTGATCCTGCAGGGGAAACCCGTCACCGGGACCCGCCGGGACATTGGGATGATGTTCCAGCAAGCGACGCTTTTTCCCTGGAAATCAGCGGTTGAAAACATCGTCTTGCCGATTGAGATCCGCGATGGAAAGGCGGCGGCCAAGCAAGCCATGGCCAAGGCGCACGAACTTTTGGACATCGTGGGTTTGCAAGGGTTCGAAAACGTATATCCAAACGAATTGTCAGGCGGGATGGCACAGCGCGCTTCGATCTGCCGTATGCTGATCACGGAACCAGCAGTTCTTTTGATGGACGAACCGTTCAGCGCGCTCGACGAATTGTCGCGCGACATGATGAATATGGAATTGCAGCGGATCTGCCGGGAACAGGATGCGACCGCTTTTCTGGTGACGCATTCCATTCAGGAAGCCGTTATTTTGTCTGACGAAATCGTCGTTTTGAAGCCGCGCCCGGGCAGGATTGCCGAAATCGTCAAGGTTGATCTGCCGCGCCCAAGAACGCTCGATATGATGACGACACCCAAATTTGGCGCTATCGTAGACTACATTCGCAGCCTCCTGGATAAGGGAGAAGACATGTGAGCGAAGTTCAGAATTACTCACCTTCCGTGAAAGACGCTGACCCCGCAGAAGACACTGTATGGGAGCAGAAAGTTCACTTTATCGACTCGGTTCCCCGCTGGCTGGCGATGACCTTTGTTTTCGTGGTCTTTGTCGGCACCTGGCAAATTGTGACCAGCCTTAGACTGGTCTCTCCGATCATTCTGCCGACACCGCTGGAAACCCTCAAAGATATGATCTTCGTGGGGCAGAACCTTTTGACCGGCGGTTACATGCTTGCAGCGCTTTGGATCACCATAAAAGAGGTCATCTATGGTTTTGCGCTGGCAATCGCGATCGGGTTCTCGCTGGGCGTTCTGGTTGGCGAAACGGCCTTTGGCGAAAAGGCCGTGATGCCCTACTTGGTGTCGATCGATACGATGCCGAAAGTCGCGTTTGCCCCTCTGTTTGTGGCGTGGCTGGGTTTCGGCATTGAATCCAAGGTCGCGCTTGCGGCCTTTATCGCGACGTTTCCAATCGTGGTTGGTACCGCAGCCGGACTTCACGCCGCCGACGAAAACGCGCGCATGTTGTTCAAGACGATGGGCGCGAGCCGGATGCAGACATTGATCAAGATGAAACTGCCAACCGGTCTGCCGCAGATATTCACCGGCCTCAAAATCGGCGCGGTCGGCGTTATGGCGGGTGCGATAACCGGAGAATTCCTGGGCGGCGGAAAGGGATTCGGAGAGTTGATCCGTGTTGCAGCCTCGCAACTCAACACTCCGCGCGTGTTCTCGTTGATCCTGTATCTCAGCCTCGTCGGTCTGGCTGTTTTTGCGACTGTGGTTTGGACACAGCGTAAACTGGTGTTCTGGCACAAAGAGCAGGTTGGCAGAGATGACTTCTGAGCCTGTGAAAATAGACTGCAAGACCTTGCGTGAATTTGTGGCGAGCGCGCTCGAAACGCGAGGTGTGCCAAAAGCAGATGCGGATCAGGTGGCCTCGACGATGGTTGAGGCCGACATTTATGGCTACGGCACCCACGGTGTCTTTCGCCTGCGTCAGTATCTTGCCCGGCTGGCGGGGGGTGGCTCCAATCCCACGCCAAATGTCACAATAGTACATGAGACCGTCGCGACCGCTTTGATTGACGGCGATGACGGCCTTGGGCATTTGGCTATGTCGGCGGCGCGGGATCTTGCGACAGAAAAGGCGAAAGAGGCCGGTATCGGCTGGGTCGGCGTGCGGCGCGGCAACCATGCGGGACCTTTGGCGCTATATGTGCGCCCACAAGCCGAACAGGGAATGCTGGGCATGGCCGCAGCCGTTGGCAGTGCGAACCACGTTCCGCCCTATGGCGGTAGCGACTTGCTACTGGGCACCAATCCCATCGCTTTCTCAGCCCCTGCCGATGGCCCCGACCCGTATGTATTTGATATGGCGACGACTGTTGCCGCGATGGGTAAGATTAAAACCCTGTTGCAGCAAGGCCGGCCTATGCCCGAGGGCTGGATGGTGGGCCGTGATGGAAATCCATTGACGGACCCGGCCCGCAAGTCCGAAGGCTTTCTTTTGCCAATCGGCGGTCCAAAAGGCTTCGGTCTTTCCGTGGCCATCGGGTTGATGGCCGGGGTGCTGAATGGTGCGGCCTTCGGCTCTGACGTGGTCAATTTCACCTCAGACACAACATCATCTACAAATACAGGGCAATTCGTCATGGCGCTTGATCCGGCAGCGTTTGGGATGGAAAACAACTTTGCTTCCAACACAGCCCGCGTCTTTTCCGAAATGCGCGCATCCGCCCCCCTGCCCGGCCATGACCCGGTGCGCCTGCCCGGAGACGGAAAAACCGCCGCCGCCGAGGCCCGCCGCAAAGACGGTCTGAGGCTGAACCCCGCTCTTTGTCGAGACCTCAACAAACTTGCCCTGGACAGCGGGCTGACGCCCCCGTTTCCTGATCTCAACACTGGCTAGCGGCATATCCGAGAGAAGCTGGCGCTATTGACCAGAGTTTAGCGAGGCGGTTCGTCCTCAGCCTCCAGCGCTTTAACAAGAGCCGAGAGCTTGTTCACCATGTGAAGCTTCATGGTTTTGCCCAGCCCGTCTGCATCGCGGGCTCTGAGCAACTCCATCATGGCTCCATGTTCGTCAATGGCCTGTGCCCAGCGCTCGTCGGACAAATTGGCCATGAAACGCGCACGGCGGACACGCGCGGCCAGCAGCTTGTGATGGTTTTCCAGAATGTCGTTTCGCGCGCCCTGTATGAATGCCTGATGGATGTCCTGATTGGCTTTGAAATACGCCTGCCGATCCCGCGCCTCGTAAGCTTTCAGCATATCCTTGTGGCAACGCTCAATCCGTTGAATTTCTGCTGCGTCCATGTGCTGACAGGCCAGTTCCCCCGCCAGTTGCTCAAGCGCTGCGAGCACTGGAAACGTGTTCTCCAATTCCTCTCTCGTCACACGCGCGACGCGCGCACCCCGATTGGCCTGCAGCACCACAAAGCCTTCAGAGGCAAGAACCTTCAGGGCTTCTCGCAGCGGTGTCCGTGAAACACCCAACGAGTCGCAAAGCTGTTTCTCGGGCACTTTTTCACCCGGTTTCAACACGTCTTCGACGACAAGGTTGCGCAGGCGTTCGACCAGCTCTTCGTGCAGGGTCGTTCGTTTGATGCTGTCCGTCAGGTTCATGTCCGCTTCCTAAACATCAAGGACCAGTTCCAGCAAGCGCACAACGTGCATGGGCTGCCGTCGGGTGCCTTCGGTGATTTGGTGCCGGCATGATGTTCCATCCGCCACAACAATTGCATCCGCAGGTGCCGCTTCCAAAGCTGGAAACAGGTCAAGTTCTGCCATCTTGATCGAGACGTCAATTGTGTCTGGCGCATATCCAAACGCCCCGGCCATACCACAACAACTGCTTTCAATCATGTGAACCCGCGCCTCGGGAATACGCTTCAGAAGTTTGAGCATTGGCGTGACGGCGTCGTGTGCCTTCTGATGACAATGTCCATGCACGTAGATCGGTCGATCTATCGGTTTCAAGGGCAGGTCCGGCTGTTTGGCCAGAAACTCCTCAAAGGTATGAGTGGCCTTCGCCAGCGCCTCCGTTTCCCGTCCCGGGCAAAGAGCCAGATACTCATCCCGGAAAGTGAGGATTGAAGACGGTTCAAGCCCGACCACTGGTATGCCCCTGGCAATCGCATCTCGTGTCGCGTCAATCACGCGCTGCGCTTCGTGGCGCGCCTCGTCCACGCAGCCCACGGCCAACAACGTACGCCCGCAATCCAGCGGCCTTCCGGTTTGGTCATCTCGTGCAATAGCAACCTGAAGCCCGAGCGCACGCAGAACCCGAACCGCGGCGCGCAGATTGTCCGGCTCGAAATACCGGTTGAACACATCGGCAAACAGAAGCACCTGCGGATCGGTGTCCTGAGCCTCGGCATCCCGGAACGGGTCAGACGACCACACCGGCAGGTCACGCCGCGACGAAACACCAGTCGGTTTTTCCAATAGCTTTCGGATGGGTCCGATTTTGTTTCGTACATTCATGAACCACGCGACTTTGGCAGCTTTTGGGGCATAGCGCGGCAGAAAAGCTATCAATTTATCTGCCAATGACAGCCCGTCTTTTTTGCGTTTGGCTGAAAGCACTTCGATCTTCATGCGCGCCATGTCGACGCCAGTCGGGCATTCACGCGCACAAGCTTTGCAGGACACGCAGAATTTCATCGTGTCCTGCATTGCGTCCGAAGTTAAACCGCCCGACAACTGCCCGCTGATGGCAAAGCGCAATGTGTTTGCCCGGCCACGCGTAGCATCGCGCTCGTTTCGGGTCGCACGGAAGGATGGACACATAACGCCGCCCTTGAGCTTGCGGCACGCACCGTTGTTGTTGCACATCTCGACGGCGCCCTGAAATCCGCCTCCGGCACCGGGCCAAGCCGACCAGTCCAGCGCCGTCTTGAATTCCGGAACGGAATAGTCGGGGCCATAGCGGAACAGGCGGCGATCATCCATGGCGGGCGCATGCACAATCTTGCCGGGGTTCATTAACCCGTTGGGATCAAACCGGGCTTTCACCTCTTCAAACGCAGAAACGATACGCGGGCCGAACATCTTGCCATGAAACTCTGATCGCACGATCCCATCGCCGTGTTCGCCTGAATGAGATCCCTTGTATCGCTTGACCAGATCAAAGGTCTCCCCGGCAATCGCTCTCATTGTCCCGACGTCCTTGTCCTGCCGCATGTTCAGGACAGGACGGACGTGTAAACACCCGACAGAGGCATGCGCGTACCATGTCCCCCTTGTGCCGTGCCGGGCAAATATCTCAGTCAGGCCAGCGGTGTAATCGGCGAGATCAGGCAACGGGACGGCGCAATCTTCAACGAATGAGATCGGCTTGCCAGCCTCTTTCATCGACATCATGACGTTCAGCCCGGATTTCCGGTACTCGGCGATCGCGTTCTGCAAAGAGGTGTCCGTAACCGAAACAACGCCGCCCCACCGGTTTTTCACCCCGTTGAAATCGAACCCGAGATCTCCCATCATTTGCGAAAGCTCGGCCAGTTTTGCGGCATTGGCCTCAGCGCTGCCCTCAGCAAACTCCACCAGCAACAGGGCTTCGGGATTGCCTTCGACAAACGCCTCAATGGTGTCGCGGAATAGTGGGATTTCGCGCCCCAATGCGATCATTGTGTCGTCGATCAACTCAACCGCCTGCGGCTTGAGCGTCACGAGGTGCTGCGTCGCCTCCATGGCAGCGCGGAATGTCGGGAAATGGCACACGCCGGTGACTTTTTCGCCCGGCAATTGAGCCAGGTTCAGTTCCAGTTCTGTGAAATAGGCCAGCGTGCCTTCGGACCCCACCAGCAAATGGGACATGTTGACATCGTTACCTACCAGCGCGTCGATATTGTACCCTCCCACACGGCGCTGGACATTGGGAAACCGGGCGTCAATTTCAACTGCCTCGCGACGGCCCAGTGCGCGCATGTCTCCAACCAATTCCGCATACTCGCCAGATGCCGCCGTATCGGCGCTGAACCGTGCTTCCATGCCGTCGCTGAGGATTGCACTTATTGCCCGGACGTTGTCGCGCATGATCCCGTAGCGCAGGGACTTTCCACCCGAAGAATTGTTGGCCGCCATCCCTCCCAAAGTGCAGCGAGACGCGGTAGAAGGATCGACGGGAAACCACAGACCATGCGGCTTCAATGCCTGGTTCAGTTGATCCAGAACAACACCCGGCTGAACGCGGGCGATGCGGTTCTCAACGTCTACGTCCAGAATGCGATTCAAGTGCCTGGTGTTATCCAGCACAACACCTTGATTAACCGTTTGCCCGCATTGAGACGTACCGCCACCGCGCGGAAGAACGGAACATCCTTCGTCGCGCGCAACGGAAATCACGGCCTGTATATCTTCTGTGGATCGGGGAACCACCACGGCCAGCGGCATCATCTGATAGATTGAAGCGTCGGTCGCATACCGTGCACGCGATGCCGGATCAGACATCACCTCGCCCTGGACATCGGACAAAAGTCGGCGATGCAACGTTCCATTCTTAAGCATCGGGTCCGCCTTCCCTTCCCTGCAAGCCCAATTCAAAGCATCACTTCACCGTTGACTGAATAATGAATTCATAATTAACTTTTGCCAATAGCCAATCGCGCCACACTTGCGGCGCCAGCGGAAGGATCAGTTCAGATGCGTCAGGCGGGCAGACATTTTTTGCAAATCCCAGGGCCAAGTGCCGTGCCGGAGCGTATCCTGAAGGCCATCAGCATGCAGACCATCGACCACCGAGGGCCCGATTTTGCAGAAGTTGGGCATAAGGCCCTCGCCGGGATGAAAACGATTTTCAGGACAGAGCAGAACGTCTTTATCTACCCTTCCTCCGGTACCGGAGCCTGGGAGGCCGCGCTTGTGAACACAGTCTCGCCGGGCGAAAAAGTTCTCATGTTCGAAACAGGGCATTTCGCGTTCATGTGGTGCAACCTGGCCAGAAAAATTGGGTTGCGGCCGGAGCTGATCGAAGGGGATTGGCGTGGCGGTGCAGACCCCAATCAGATCGAAGACCGCCTGCGCGCGGACAATCAGCACGAGATCAAGGCGGTCTGCGTTGTCCATAACGAAACGTCTACAGGGTCAGTCTCGCCCATCACAGACGTGCGCAGGGCTATCGACGCGGCGAAGCACCCTGCGCTTCTTATGGTGGACTCAATCTCTGGCCTGGCATCGATCGATTTTAGGTTCGATGACTGGGGCGTTGATGTCTGTGTCTCCGGTTCGCAAAAAGGACTGATGCTGCCGCCCGGTCTAAGCTTCAACGCCGTCAGCGATCGCGCACTGGAACATTCAAAGTCCGTGACGATGCCACGAAGCTATTGGGAATGGCAGGATATGGTAGGGCCAAACCAGAAAGGGTTTTTTCCATATACTCCCGGCACCAATCTTCTTTACGGATTAAATGAGGCCATCGACATGTTGCACGAGGAAGGGCTGGACAACGTATTCGCCCGGCACACCCGCCACGGAGCCGCGACCCGGGCTGCAGTGCAAGCATGGGGACTTGAGGTACTATGCGCTCGCCAAGGCCAGGAATCGGGCGTCCTGACCGCAGTCAAAATGCCTCAAGGACATTCTGCCGACGCCTTTCGCGCAACGGCGCTGGTGCACTATGATATCTCACTTGGAAATGGCCTGTCCAAGGTGGCCGACAAGGTTTTCCGCATAGGCCACTTGGGCGATTTCAATGACCTGATGTTGATGGCGACCCTCTCCGGCGTGGAAATGGGGCTCGCCAAAAGCGGCGTGCCTCATAACACTGGCGGCACACAGGCTGCGTTGGAGTATCTCAAGGCTGCGTGATGCTGGAAAGACACTGCAAGAACGCAACCAGGTCCGCGATCTCCTGCTTGGATAAGTTCAGTTCCGAGAGAGGTCATGCTCTGATTGACAATGCGCACCAACGCGCGGGAATTGCGGCACAATTCCGGATCAGAAACGCAATTGAAGTGAGGCAGGCATGAGTGGCGGTGCTGTCAGACGAATTCGAACTAGTCTAAGTTTGCCGCTAAAACCGTGAACCTATCCGGAACAAAGTTAACGCCACTCGGTAAGAGCGGCGGTGCGGGTCAGCTTGAAGGTATCTCTGCTGGCGAGCGACCTTTCCTGGTTGAAGTGGTTGTAGTCGGAGGAATGGACGGGCGCGATTTTCTGTAAACTTCGCATGCGTCTGAAACGTTGCATGGCGCGTTCTCGTCGTCTGAAGGGAAGATGCGAATTCTCGACCCGGCTGTTGAGCCACCTGCCAGCTTGTTCCTTTTCCAGCGCTCCTATTTCTCGAAGCACTGCTTGGTAAGATGCAAAACGGTCGGTCACGATCTCATCGGCACCACCATGGCGCTTTATTAATTTCTTGAGGAATTTTAGTGCTGCAGCTTTGTTTCGGCGTTTGGTGACAACGGCTTCCAACACCTCACCTTCGTGATCAACGGCCCGCCAAAGATAATGCCGCTGGCCATTCACCTTCACGAAATCCTCGTCCACGTGCCATTTCCAATTGGAGAACGCGCGCAGTTGCTGCACCCGCTTCCGCCTGATCTCAGCAGCAAACATCGAGCCAAACCTGTTCCACCAATACCGGACAGTTTCGTGGCTCACGTCGATGCCTCGCTCGTGCAGCAGATCTTCGACATTCCGAAGCGAGAGCGGGAAGCGGATGTACAACATCACCGCAAGGCGGATGATCTCGGGACTGGTTTTGAAGGGTGCTGTCAGACGAATTCGAACCAGTCTCAGTTTGCCGCGGAAGCCGCGAACCTATCCGGAACAAAGTTGACGCCACTCGCTAAGAGCGGCGGTGCGTGTCAGCTTGAAGGTATCTCTGCTGGCCAGCGATCTTTCCTGGTTGAAGTGGTTGTAAACGGAGGAATGGACGGCGGCGAATTTCTGTAAACTTCGCATGCGCCTGAAACGCTGCATCGCGCGTTCGCGCCGTCGAAACGGCAGGTGCGAATTCTCGACTCGGTTGTTGAGCCACCTGCCCGTCTGTTGTTTTTCAAGCGCGCCCATTTCTCTGAGCGCAGCCTTGTAGGAAGCGAAGCGATCTGTGACGATCTTTTCGGCGCAACCGTGCCGCTTCATCAATTTCTTGAGGAATTTCAATGCGGCCTGCTTGTTTCGACGCTTCGTGACGACAGCCTCAAGCACTTCACCTTCGTGATCAACGGCCCGCCAGAGGTAGTGGCGTTTGCCGTTCACCTTCACAAAAACCTCATCCACGTGCCACTTCCATTTGGAGTATGCTCTCAATTGCTGAACACGCTTCCGTCTGATCTCAGCAGCAAACATTGGGCCAAACCTGTTCCACCAATACCGGACAGTTTCGTGGCTCACGTCGATGCCTCTCTCATGCAGCAGATCTTCGACGTTCCGAAGCGAGAGCGGGAAACGGATGTACAGCATAACCGCCAAGCGGAT
Organism: Ruegeria sp. F5; assembly: GCF_056533845.1. NCBI lineage: Bacteria > Pseudomonadati > Pseudomonadota > Alphaproteobacteria > Rhodobacterales > Roseobacteraceae > Ruegeria > Ruegeria sp. F5. Next base: position 340,916 of record NZ_JBQFOU010000004.1, read on the forward strand.
GATCTCTGGACTGGTTTTAAAGTATTTGAAAGAGGCAGGTCTGGTCATGGACAAAAGCTATGCAACACCCTTGCCTGCCTCAAGACAAGTTCTTCTGACAAGACCCTCGGGACTGGTTTTGAAGTACTTGAAAGAGGCAGGTTTGGTCATGGGCAAAAGCTACGCAACCGCCCTGCCCCGCTCAAGCAAAGTTCTTCTGACAAGACCCAGATGGCAGAACAACTATGCTTGCTTCAGACCAACCAAATCGGAATAAGAACGCTCACCGCGAGTGATTTGACGTTTGAGGGTGTTCGTTGCTGCTTTTACTTTACCCTCGTCCAATAGCGATGTGATCGATTGATGTTCCTTGAAAGATTTCTTCGTTCGATTGGAACGCTTGGACAGATGTGTCCGCATAGTTTGGACGATATCACTGACTTTTTGATATCCATCCCGCAGGTAACTGTTTCCGCAGGACCTGAAAAACGCGTCGTGAAACTCGGCGTCAAGCTCCAAGTACTGCTCGAATTCATCCGCTTCCTGCGCTTCTGACATCTTCGAAACAATTGTAGCCAGCTCATTGATCAGAACCGAAGGGTTCTTTTCAAGCGCCTGCTCCAAAGCTGCAGATTCTAGGATGAGCCGATACTGGCAAAGCTGCACCACGTCCTCTTGAGAAAGAGAGAATACAAAGGCTCCTCGATGAGGAAAGATCTGAACGAGCCCCTGAAGATTCAAAGCTGATAGAGCTTCGCGAATCGGAGTTTTGCTGATGCCCATGGCATTTGACAGCTTCACTTCCGGCAACGATTCACCCAATTGAAACGTGCCATTGATTATGCCTTTTCGGATATGCTCTTCAGCAGTTTTACTCAACGAATCCGGGCGTTTAATCTGCAAAATCTCGGTCATTTTCACTTCGTCCTATTTCGTCTCTCTAACACAATAGCACATGTAAGCTTGATTTCTATATTATATCTGATATCTCAGATAGTAGATCGAAAACTAACCAAATTCGTGGGAGGATACCTTGTTCAGGAAATCAACATTGGCGCTTGGCGTCGTCATGTCAGCCGGGCTTGCTTTTGCAGCATCCGCTGAAACAGTCATTAAGGTTGGACATGGCGCAGCAGAAGCGTTTCATATGCATCGCGCGCTACTGAAATTTGAAGAACTGGTCGAAGCTGGCTCGAATGGTGAGATCGACGTACAGATATTCCCTTCGTCGCAGATGGGCCCTGATCGCGAGATGATCGAAGGTGTTCAAACCGGCGTTCTGGAAATGGCCATTCCTCCTTCTTCTTTCTTCGCGGGCTGGGATCCGGCATTTGCAGTAATTGAACTGCCTTACATGTATTCCTCCAAGGACATCGCCTTTGATGTTCTTGATGGCGATGCTGGTGATGACATGCTTGCACGGGTCGAAAACCAGGGATTGGTCGGTCTTGGCTGGCTTGAATTGGGTGTACGCAATGTGACCAACAATGTCCGTCCGGTTGCAACCCCCGCAGATCTCGAGGGTGTCAAGCTGCGCACCATGAAGGTTCCGGCGCATGTGGCGACATTCGAAACGCTCGGGGCCAACCCGACGCCAATGAACTTTGGTGAAGTCTATTCTGCTCTCCAGCAAGGCGTGATCGACGGTCAGGAAAACCCACTGGCGATCATTACCTCACAGCGTTTCTACGAGGTGCAGAAATACCTTTCGACCACGGGCCATGTCTTTGCGGTCTATATGCCCGTCATCTCCAAACCGTTCTTTGACTCGCTGTCCGCAGAGCATCAGCAACTGGTCCGGGACTCGATGGCCGCCGCACGTGACTATCAGGCGGAACTGGTCGCAAACGAAGATGCGGAACAGTTGGAACAGATCCGTGCCGCCGGTGTCGAGGTTCTGGAACTGACTGCAGAGCAGCGACAGGCCTTTGCCGACAAAACCGAAAGCGTCCGCCTGCAGTATCGCGACGAGGTTGGCGCCGAAGCCTATGACGACTGGGTAGCAGCGGTTTCCGCAGCGAGCGGAAGCTGACCCTCGGACTACTCAGCCAATACGGGCACCTGTGCCATGAGGGTTCGGGTGCCCCTTTCGTTCAAGGGGAGGTGAACGGTGTCGGTTATCAAATGGATCGATATGAATGCCGAAAAGGTCTTAGCCAGCGCACTTCTGGCCGCGATTGTCTTGTTGATCTTTGGCAATGTGTTCATGCGCTACATTCTGAATGCCTCTCTTTCATGGGGCGAAGAGCTAACGCTTTGGCTGTTTGTATGGTTTGTCTGGCTTGGCGTCAGCTATGCATTCCACACAAGCGATCATGTGCGTATCACGGTCCTGCGTGATGTCCTAAGCGAGCGCGCAAGGCTTTACGCGGATGTTGTGATCGCGCTTCTTGTCCTTGGATTTCTGATCGTTCTGACAATTGAATGCATCAGGCTTATCCGACAGCCTTTTGTAGCCAGCCAGACGTCGGTCGTTTTAGGACTACCGATTCCGATCCTTTATGCTTCGGCACCGATTGGCGCGGGCCTGTCCGCGATCCGCGTCACTCAACATCTGATCCGAACCCTGCGTCTGATCGCAGGAACCAAAGCGTGAGGAGTTCGGCATGCTTGCAACAACGCTTTTCTTGACGCTTTTTGCTCTGTTGCTCTTCAGCGTGCCTATTGGCATCTGTCTGGGCTTGGCCACTATGATCGTGATGGTCTTTGTGGATGGCACGCCACCCATGGTTCTTTTGGCACGGTCGGTGGTAACAGGCGCGGACTCGTTTCCTCTAATTGCCGTCCCTCTGTTCATATTGGCAGGCGACCTGATGCAGCACGGCGGAATGTCTCGTCGACTGGTTGGGTTCGCCAATGCACTGATCGGGCATATCCGGGGTGGGCTTGCTTATGTGAACGTACTCGCCTGCGTGTTCTTTGCCGCCATATCCGGTTCGTCTCCTGCGACCGTAGCCGCTATCGGGTCGAACATGATCCCAGAGATGGAAAAGGTCGGCTATACGCGCAAATTCAGCGGCGCATTGACGGCATCCTCAGGAATGATCGGCGTTATGATACCGCCAAGTATTCCATTCATCATATATGGGGTAACTGCCGAGGTTTCGATCGGCAAACTGTTTCTTGCAGGTGTTGTTCCTGGCATCCTCTTTGCCCTCATGTTCATGTTGGTGGCTCGCGTTCTACTGAGAAAGGACGAGGTTGTTCAGCAATCGACAACCACGTTCTCAGGCCCTGGCGTCTGGCAGAGCTTCCGGTCTTCCATCTGGGCGCTTCTCGTACCCGTGATTATTCTTGGGGGTATCTATAGCGGCATCTTTACCCCAACCGAAGCCGGTGCCGTGGCCGTAGTCTATGCCGCCTTCATCGGCATCTTCGTCTATGGCGACATCACCCTCAAGGACCTGCCAGAGGTTTTGGCGGGCAGCGCGAAGACCAGCGGGACCATTCTGATATTGGTAATCATGGCGACCGCCTTTGGCAGGTTGATCACGCTCGCAAGAATTCCGACAGAGCTCGCAACAACAATCACCAGCCTATCCGACAATCCGATCATCATTTTGTTGTTGATCAATTTGCTTTTGCTGGTGATCGGCATGTTCATGGAGACGATTTCGTCGATCATCATCATGACGCCGATCCTGCTGCCGGTTGCAACCGCGCTGGGTGTCGATCCGATCGTTTTTGGTGTCATCTTGACGGTCAACCTGGCCATTGGGTTCTGCACACCGCCATTGGGTGTAAACCTGTTCGTGGCCAGCAGCATTTCCAAGGTTTCCATCGAAAGCCTCAGCCGGGCAATCCTGCCATTCTTTGCCGGCATGCTGATCTTGTTGATGTTCATCACTTATGTGCCCGCAATTTCCTTAGCCTTGCCATCCCTTTGGTGACCGGCTGAAGCCCTTCTAACGTTAGACAACAACACCAGAGGACCCGGATGGATCTGGACCTATCTCACCCGTCGATAGAAGACCTTCGGCGAACCGCACAGAAGCGCATTCCGAAGTTTGCTTTCGAATACCTCGACAGCGCGACCGGCCGGGAGCTGGGATTGAAGGTCAACCGTGACGCACTTGATGCCATAGGATTCATGCCGCGTGTGCTATGTGGCCGAACAAAGGCCGAACTGCAGACTACATTGATGGGTCAAAAATACGATCTGCCTTTCGGGATAGCACCGGTAGGCATGTCCGGCCTGATGTGGGCAGGAGCAGAGCGGATGCTTGCCAAGGCAGCGGTTGCTCACAACATTCCGTTCTCGTTGTCGAGCGTGGCGGTTGCTTCACCGGAAGATGTGGCACCTTACATTGGCAAAAACGGATGGTTTCAGCATTACCCGGTGAACTCCAGCGATTTGCGCCGCGCGATGCTGCCGAGGATTAAGGCAGCAGGATTTCATACGCTGATCATCACGGTGGACGTACCAGAAGAAAGCCGGCGCGAACGACAACGCCGCGCCAACCTGACCGTGCCTCCAAAAGCTGACCTGCGCACGCTGACAGAAATGGCGTCACGACCCGCCTGGTGTCTTGCGCATCTGCGCGAGGGCATCATGCCACGTATGCGGTTCTTTGACGATTACGTCCCCGCGCGTGGGCGAGAAAGCTTTACTCATGCAGGCGCTCTGATCCGTGGGATTCCAGATTGGGACTACCTGCGCGAACTTCGGCAGGAATGGGAGGGCCACCTGATCGTCAAGGGTGTCCTGCGGCCGGAGGACGCGCAAAAAATGGTGGCCGAAGGCGTGGATTGCATCTGGGTCTCAAACCACTCCGGGCGTCAATTCGAAGCCGGGCCCGCCGTGATTGACCAACTCCCGAACATCCGCGAGGCGGTCGGAACAGATGTGCCACTGATCTATGACTCTGGCGTTGCCTGGGGATTGGACATCATGCGTGCCTTGGCGAAAGGTGCAGATTTCGTCATGGTCGGACGCGCCTTTCAATATGCCGTTGCAGCGTTCGGAGCACGAGGGATCGACCATCTCGTTCACATCCTGAAAGCTGACATTGAGGCCAACATGAGCCAGCTTGGCAGCGAAAACCTCGGCGGGCTGGCAGAGCACCTTCTGAGAACCAGCTGATCGGCAATTCCGACGTGCGGCGTATCAGACAGGCGAGTTGTCATCCTCGTCAATCAACCCCTTGACGATCAGATCCGCGGTTGAGCGCGAACATGCCATTGGCAGATCATATACCGTGGCGAGACGGGTCAGAGCCTTAACGTCGACGTCATGTGGCATGGGTGAGAGAGGGTCGACAAAGAAAATCAATGCATCCAGTTTCTCTTCGCAGATCATGGCGCCGATCTGTTGGTCGCCTCCGAGTGGTCCGCTTTTCAGGCAGGTCACATCTAGTTGCGGATAGGCTTGCTCTATGCGACTACCGGTGGTCCCTGTCGAAAAGATTTGTACTCTGGACAGGCGGGCCAATTGCAGACCCACCCATTCAACGATTTCGTCCTTTCGCGCATCATGGGCCACAAGCGCGAAACGCGGCGCATCACCGGATGAATTGTTCAACGTAATCTTCTCCAAGCCCGACTTCCGCGAAGTGTTTTCGGCACAGATCAATCTTGGTAAAGACATCTTCGTAGCCAGTGACCTTGCCCCACGGATCCACATAGCACATCACGCCATTGACCTGGAAATAGGTGACCATCTCTTCAACATCGTCGGGGACGACCAAAGTATGCGTCTCACCCGGCGGCTCAAAGACATATCCCCCTTCTTCTGCAACCCAATCATGTTCCAGATAGTGCCAGCGCCCTTTCAGGACGAAGCCGTGGACTGGCTGGGGATGGCGGTGCCGCGAAAGAACACCAGCTTTGCGCACTTTGAGAAGGTTCATCCAATAACCTTGCGAGCGGTTCAGGCAGAGCGGTCGGAACCAGACGTTCTCTGCCTGCGGAACCCATAATCTGTCGTCCTCACTCATGGCATTCGGGATCACGATCTCGTCTTGCGCATCCTTGGGGAATGGCAATTGATATGGCATTCGGGCGGTGTCATCGTCATTCATAGATTTTCCTCACATAGCGAGATAGCCGCCATCAACCGGATAGATCGATCCGGTCACAAAACTGGCGTTTTCACTCAAAAGCCATCGCACAAGCGCACCGACTTCTTCGGGTTTCCCCCAGCGTTTCATTGGCGTACGCGCCATGATCCCCGCTGTTCGTTCAGGGTCTTGCCGAAGGCCCTGGGTCATCTCTGTCTCAATCCAACCCGGCGCGATGGCATTGACCCGGATACCGTCTTCGGCCCAGCGACCTGCGAGGGCCTTGGTCAACTGTGCCACGCCGCCCTTAGAAGCGGTATACGCCGGAACTAAAGGCCCACCAAAGGTACTGAGCATAGAGGCAGTGTTGACGATGGCCCCACTCGCTTCAGCCAATAATGGATGCGCGGCAAGACAGCAGCGCATGGTGCCGGTCAGATTCACATCGAGCACCTTGGCGAAGACGTCGATGTCATATTCTTCGCCACGCAAAAGAATACCTGCGCAGTTCACCAAGGCATCGAGACCCGTGAGTTCGCCGAATACATCATTGATGGACGTCTGGTCGGTGACATCCAAGAGCTGCACCTTTAACCCGTACTGAGGCTCGAATGCATCCAATTCGGATTGGGAGGCGGATGCGGCAATGACGGACCAACCTGCGTCTACCAACGACCGTGCAACACCCGCACCAATCCCTCGCGTACCGCCCGTAACAAGGGCCTGTTTCATCCAAGTTCCTCCAATACACTGGTGAAGGCGCGCGCGCGCCTGCCGATATCATCCAATGTATAGCTCGGTTTGAACAGCGCGGAGCCCAACCCATATCCATCTGCACCCGCGGCATGGTATGACACCATCGTTTCCGGCGTTATGCCCCCTACCGCAGCGATGACTGCGTCTGCAGGCAATACGGCGCGCATGGCAGCTATGGCAGGTGGTGGCACCATTTCCGCCGGAAAGAATTTGAGGACCGAAGCTCCGATATCCAACGCCGTAAAGGCCTCGGAGGGGGTCATGACTCCTGGACACCAATAAAGATCCCGAGCGACAGCCGCGCGCCCGACGTCCGGGTTCATATTGGGCGACACGATGATCCGCCCGCCTGCATCTGCGACCGCCGCGACCTGATCCTTAGTCAACACTGTGCCAGCGCCGACTATGGCTTGAGCGCCATGTTTCACGGCGATCTGCCCTATCGATTCCAGCGGGCCCGGTGAGTTGAGTGGCACTTCGATTATCCGAAACCCGGCATCGAAGAGTACATCAGACACCGGGCGCGCATTTTCTGGTGCTAGCCCCCGCAAAATCGCAATCAGCGGGTTCTCGGCAAGAGCTGCGGTGAGGTCAATCATCCAACCAACCCCGCAGCGCGAGCAATCAGAAAATGCCCTTTCGCAACGATATCATCTGGCGCGCGACGACTGTCGAAACCAGCAGTTCGAAGCGCTATTTCGTATCGGTCGGACAAGTCACTTCGTCCAACAACAGTGATCGTGCCGACGTCTTTTACTTCGCCGGTCGCGGCAGCAACCTCGGTCCCGATCAACAAGCCTGACAAGTAGTCGGCCGTGGCAACCTTTGGGATTTTGCCCATGAGAGGAAGCGTTCGAACATGAAAAAGGCTGTGCAGCAGGTTCGACTCACCACTGAGGCCCGCCTTTACGCCCATCTCGAATGCGTCTTCGCTGAAAGCGTCCTCCTTCATCAAGGTGCCAAGGATCGTGTGTTCTTTCAGCGCCGAAAAGATCTCACCTGTCATGTAAGTCGAGAAATCCACGATCTTCCCGTCCGCAACCTGAACCCATTTGCTGTGCGTTCCCGGCATCACGAACATACCTTCACTCAAGCCTAGCGAAGATGCCCCGATGATCTGGGTCTCCTCGCCGCGCATTACGTCCGGTCCTCCAGCATGTTCTGTCGAAGCACCTGTCACAAAATGAATACGCGCTCCGTTGGCCGCTTCGTGCGGGACCAACGCTCGCGCAAGACCGCCAGCACCCAGCGGCATTTCAGCATATTGCGTTTCTACCCAGCCATTGCGGCTGGTGATCATGCCAGATGCCAGGATCGGCAGGTTAGCCTTGGCGACCCAAGGGCCGATGAGACGATCAAGGACCGCCTCAAAAGTTTGTCCCGCAACCTGCATGATACCTTCAGGCGACGAGACCCCATCGATCACCTCGCCCTCCGCACCAATGAGAAATGCACGAAACGATGAAGTGCCCCAATCTACGCCGATAAGCGCTGGCTCAGATGCGACCGAATTCATTTAGCAGATCCTCAACGGTTTTGCCTTGGGCCACCCATTTACGGGTTTCCTCCTCACGGTCAGCTTGCTCTTGAGCAAGGCGCACGGTTTCTTCGGCAATTTCCTGTGGAACCACGACGACGCCCATAAGATCAGCTACAATGAAATCTCCGGGGTTTACCACGACGCCCCCACAGGCGATTGGCACATTGATTGAAAGTTCTTCTTTACGTTCTGAAAACATCGTGTGCGTTCCACGCGGCGTGATCGCTCGCGTCCAGATTGGCCAGTTGATGTCTTCCAGCTCATCTGTATCGCGCCCCGTGCCATCAACGATCATACCGCGTATGCCACGGTTCTTGGCTAGACCGCCCATTAAACCGCCGCAGACTGACGTTTGACGATCACCACCCGCGTCCACGACGATCACGTCCCCGGGTTGTCCCATTTCAAGCGCTCGCAATGGGTCGACCAGATCGCCTTTTGAAAGCTGAACCGTCACGGCCTGGCCTGTCACCTTGGCGCGGAAAGCAGGCTTGATGGCGCTGTCCATCACGCCTGTTCGGTACTGCACATCCGCAAAAATGGCAGCAGCAGAGTACGCCTCCAACACCTTGTCGAATTTTTTGAGAAGTTCCGGGTTTCTTTCAAAATCATTGAAAACCCTAAGGTCTGTGCTGACGTCTGGCATTCTTGTCTCCTGTTATGCGGTGGATACGGCCAATGCGTCGGCATTGACTGTGTAGTCGGGTTTTTGTCCTGTCAGGACCTTGGCCACTTGCGTAGCCGCGGTAACCCGCGCTGCGTGTATTGATTCCTCGGAATAGTAGGCGGCATGTGGTGTTACGAGGACGTTGGGCAGTTTGAACAACGGGTTGTCATCAGGCGTCCAGTTGGCGCGCTTTGCCGGCTCTTCTTCGGGGTCGTCGAGCCCTGCAGCGGCCAAATGGCCTTCGGTCAGCGCCCGGAACAGGGCTTTGTTGTCGACCGTTGGTCCGCGTCCAGTGTTCACGAGTATCGCACCGGGTTTCATGACCGAGAACTCGGCATCCGACAAAAAGTGATGCGTGTTCGGCGTCATCGGCGCCTGCATCAGGATATAGTCGGACCTTGCTAGCAATTCGGGCTTGCTCACCAGCTCGACCCCAATCTTCGCGGCGACTTCTCTTGGCAAATACGGGTCGTAAGCGATGACCGTAACTCCGAAAGATTGCGCCCGCGCAACGATGGCTTGCCCGATTTTACCCAGCGAAACGACACCCATCGTCCGCCCGCGCAACCGGTAGACCGGCTGCCCGCTTTGCCACTTCCAGACCCCTGCATGAGTGGCTCGATCATAGTCCGGCAACTTGCGCGCCAGGGTCAGCCAAAGGGCAATCGCGTGATCGGCGACTTCCTCGGTGCAATAGTTTTGCACATTGGTGACGAGAATGCCCTTTTCCGTCGCCGTGCCGACATCCACGATATCCACGCCTACGCCATAGCGCGCGATGACCTCGCAGTTTCGCATCCGCGTGATCGTTTCTTTCCCGATCCGGGCATATTGGTTCATCATCGCTGCGCAATGCGGCGCGACATCGAACAGGTCTTCCTGACGTTTGGCCTGAAGCGCAATCACCTCGGCTCCTGCGGCTTCCAGGATTTCCGTCTCAACGGCAACATCACCAAAGTCGTAATCGGTGATCACGACCTTGGGTTTGTCCGTTCTGGGGGGAAAGGCGGCGCGATCAGTCATAAGCACCCGCCGAATAGGTCAATTCGTACGAGTGGCTGTAGAGCTCGAAAATGTTGCCAAAAGGGTCTTCCATATAGACCATGCGATAGGGCTTTTCACCTGGGTAATACTTGCGCACTTGGCTCATGCGCTGGCGCCCGCCCAGGTCTTCGATAACCTTGACGCGGCCTTCCAGATCCTCGTCCTGTACGCAGAAATGAAACAAGCCACGCCGCCAATATTCAAACGGGCGTTCTTCTTCGACGGTCTTCGGGAACTCAAACAATTCGATGCCAACACCGTCGCCCATCGACAAATGCGCGATGCGGAAGCTTCCCCAACCTTCCCCAAATACATCGTCGCACATCTGACCGATGGCGCTTTCGTCATGCAGGATTTCAGTTGGTTCCATCAGCACGTAGAGGCCGAATGCCTTGGAATAAAACTCCACGGCTTTTTCCAGGTCGGGAACTGTGATGCCGATGTGAGAGAAAGTGAGAGCGGCCATGTAGGGCTCCTCCAGTTAGAAGTTAAAGAATGTTGCGAACGATGCCGCCTTCGATCCGGTGCGCAGAACCATTGGAGGCCGTGCTTGCTGAGATCGTGACAATCATGCGGGCGACTTCGTCTGGTTGGACAAAGCGTTGTATGAGCGATGTGGGCTCATCTGATTTGAAGTAGTTGTCCACGATCGTGTCGAGCGGCTCACCCTTTTGATCGGCGAGGCCGTCAAAATAGGCTTCGACACCTTCGGTCCAGGTTGGACCAGGCAGGATCGAGTTAACCCGGACTTTTGTCCCCTTTGTCAATTCTGCCATGCCACGTGTCAGACCTAACATGGCAGTTTTAGTGACAGAATAATGCACCATATGAGGTAGTGGTTTCACTGCCGCTTCGCTGGCCATGTTGATGATAGATCCCTTATCCCGGCCAAGCATGTCAGGCAGGAAAATTCGGCTCATCCGAACGGCGGACAGGACGTTGATGTTAAAATAGTGCACCCAGTCGTCATCCGTGAGATCCTCAAACGGCTTAACCGAAAAGATGCCGACATTATTCACCAGAATGTCTACGGCACCGCGAGCTCGCGCAAAATCCGCCAGTGTTTCTGCATCTGAGGTCTTGGTTAGGTCGGCAGCAATGCCCTCAACGTCGCCCAGAGATGATAGGTCGTCGACGCAGTCGGACACTTCCGCCTCGGTCAGGCCATGCACGATGACCCGCGCGCCCTCTTCCAGGTAGACCCGGGCAGTGGCTTTGCCGATGCCGGAACCTGAGCCAGTCACCAGAACCAGCTTATTTTTGAGCCCCAGATCCATCTCAGGCCTCCTTCTTAACGTTAGATGACTGCTGCGATGAAGGGCGACCGAACATTCGACCCATCAAGCCCGAAATTTCCGCGCGCCACATGTCTATGCCAACGGCCAACAGAATGATCAGGCCCAGCACGATGTTCTGAACCGAAGATGGCGCAGCGTTCAGGTTCAAACCATTCTGGACGATAACGATTGTCATCGCCCCCATCAGCGTGGCGAGGATGTTGCCGCGGCCACCTGCAAGGCTGGCTCCGCCGACAACAGCAGCGGCAATGGCCTGAAGTTCCAAGGTCTGGCCATAGTTGGGCGAACCAGAGTTGAGGCGCGCTGACATCAGGATCGCACCAACCGCAGTCATGAAACCCGCGATGACAAATGTCGTCGTCTGAACTTTACGTACGTTGATACCCGTCAGAACGGCAGCGGCTGGATTGCCACCCACGGCATAGATCTCACGGCCGAGTTTCGTAAAGTTCATTGTGAACGCGGCAAGGACGTAGAAGAACACGAGGTAGAAGAAAGGCATCGGAACGCCGAACAGCTTGCCGTAAAATATTGGCTCCAGCGCCGGATCCAGCGAAAAGATCGGCGATCCATTGTTGAAGGTCAGGGCAAGGCCCCTGAAGGCAATCAACGCCGCCAGTGTTGTGATGAAAGAAGGGATACGCCCATAGGCTGTTATCAGCCCAATGAACAGACCAAGCAATCCGCCCATGAGGAGAATGAGTGGCAACGACAGAACCAGTGGAATGCCGACAAATTTCAACATCTGCGCAAGGATCATGGTCAGCAAAGCCACCATAGACCCGGAACTCAGATCAATGCCCGCAGCGAAGATCACGATCGTAGACCCGATCGCGATCAAGGCCACGATGCTTACCTGTAGCGACAGGTTAGAAAGGTTGCCCGGATTCAGGAAGCGTTCGGTCGTAAGGGCCACGATCAGTGCGACGATCACCATTGCTGCGAATGGTCCGATCAACTGGGTGTCAAAGATCCGCTTCATGCGAAAGCCTCCTTAGGCTTGGATTGGGGGGTGTCGGCGGACGCGCGAACAAGATCGTCATGAGTAAGGTCGGATGCATCGACCGTGCGCACTATCGTTCCATGCTGCACGACGGCAATCCGATCGCTCATCGCAAGCAACTCATCATGGTCTGAACTGATTAGAATGATCGATTTTCCCGCCCGCGTGAGCCTGTTAATCAGCTTGTAAACAGCGATCTTAGCGCCGATATCGATCCCCTGCGTCGGCTCATCAAGGATCAGAATGTCCGAGGCTGAGAACAGCCAGCGTGCAATTACAATCTTCTGCTGGTTACCACCAGACAAGAAGTTGACCGTCTTTTCCTCAGCCTGGGTCGAGATTTCCAGATCGCGGATCAGGTCATGGGTGGCTTGCTCTTCCGCCTTGAGATTCAAAACACCGAACCGGCTTAGCCCGCCGAGGGACGCTGCGGTGACGTTCCCGCTTGCGCGGAAATTGAAGAACAACCCATCAAACTTTCGGTTCTCTGGAACAAGCGCCAAACCCGCACGGATCGCATCAATTTCCCGGCGAAAGCGAACTGGTTTGCCGTTCAGTGATATCTGCCCGGCGGTTAGCTCATCTGTCCCGAATAGGGCGCGGGCAATCTCCGTGCGGCCACTGCCCAATACACCACCCAAGCCCAGAACTTCACCCCGGTGCAACGAAAACGATACATCTTTCACGCCCGAATGGGTGGCCAGACCCGCCGCCTCTAGCACAATATCCTTGGTCGCGTTCTGCTCCTTCGGATAATGCTCACCAATGTCCTCACCGACCATTGCGCTGACAATCTCAGAGACGTTGATCTTGGTTTCGCCACTTGCACGCACAACACAGCCGTTGCGTAGGATCGTCACTTCATCAACGATCCGTTCAACCTCATCCAGCCTGTGCGACACATAGAGAATAGCGGTGCCGCGCTCACGCATATTACGCAGTAGCTGGTGCAGGCGCTCAATTTCATCCTCACCCAATGCCGCTGTCGGCTCATCCAGAATGATCATGCGGGCGTCCATCGCGACGGCTTTCGCGATCTCGACCAGTTGTTGCTCGCCTACCGATAGCGAGCCGGTGATGGTCTCGGGAGAAACATCGACATCCATTTCCGCCAGAACGCGAGCGGCTTCGTTGTGGACCTTGGTCCAGTCGATCACACCAAAGCGGGACCGAGGCATATTGCCAAGGAAGATGTTCTCGCCAACCGACAAGGCGGGTACGATCGAGAATTCCTGAAAAACTGTTGCGACACCCAATTCACGTGCCGCCTGCGGGTCGCTGATCGTGACCGGCTTGCCATTGTGCAGGATTTGACCGCTATCGGGTTGCTGCACGCCGGACAGAGTCTTGATCATAGTCGACTTGCCACAGCCATTTTCACCCAGCAGCCCATGTATGGAACCGGGCATAAGCCGGATGCAAACCTTGTCATTCGCCAAAACCCCAGGATAGGCCTTGGTGATATCGACAAACTCCCAAAGTGGCGCTGCGGGTGTCATTGCGATTGCCTCGACAAAAGTGAAACTCGGTTGAGTTGCGACCCGGCAGCACGCGCACGCGCCACCGGGAAGCGGGGAGAAATCTCAGTACTCTTTGGACGGCTGCGGGAAGAGCTTTTCTGGCTCTTGCAGCACGCTTATCGCTCCGTCTTTGTCTTCAATTGATGTGGGCGTTTCGATCCACCCGCCGGGATAGGACCCGTTGAGCGCATCAATGGTTGCGTGCATAGCCGCTTTACCCATCAAGAACGGTGAGGTGTTGACGGTTGCCGTGATGTTGCCAGCCGCAATTTCTTCAAGGCCGGACGTGTCGCCATCATTACCCAAAAGGACGATGTCACTGCGGCCAAGCGCTTTCGCCGCAAAAGATGCCCCGATGATCATGTAGTCGTTCGCCGCAAAGATCATGTCGAGATCGGGGTTCGACTGCAGGATATCCATGCCAGCTGTGTTGCCGCCTTCAACGTTCCATTTACCGTCAATAGACACCACAACGTCGAAGTTTTCGTTGCCCTCGATACCGTCGAGGAAGCCGCCCACCCGCTCGGTCGAGTGATAGCCAGGCTGCCCTTCGATGATGCCTACTTTCAACGGTTGATCACCATAAGTCTCAATGGCCCAATCAGCGATAGCATGCGTACCGTTCCGCTGAGAGTACCCGACAACGCCATGAATGGGTGTCGGGAAGTTCGGGATGTCCGAGTTGATCATCAAAACTGCCATGCCCTTGTCGACGGCCTGCTTAAGCAGTGGTGCGGCAGCAAATTCATCGTGTGTACCAAAGATGATCGCATCCACATCCTGCGTCAGCACATCCTGGATCATACCCATCTGGCCGTTGATGTCCGCACCGGACTGGGGCGCAAGCATGAAGACTTCGACCCCGGCCTCAGCAGCAACCGCTTTGATACCTTCACCGATGGCGATGTAGTAGTTGAACTCGGTCGCCGGCGGCATATACGCGATCCGGAATGTATCGTTCTTGGGTTCTATTGCATCGATTGGCGCTTGTGCCCCGTCCTCAAGTGGAACCGGTGTTGGATAATTTTCCGCCAGAGCGACCGTTGCCAGCGTGGCGAACCCCGCGGCAAGCGTAGTGGTGAAAAGCGTTTTCAACATAGTTTTCTCCTCCAGAATTTCGTTGGTTATCCTTTGAATGGCGCGTCGATCACGCCACGAACGCCGGGTTTCACAGCAAAGAGGCCGCCGGATTCCGGTTCTTTTGTTAAAGCTGCTTCGTCACTCATCAGCCTTGAGGTCGTGATGAACAGCGTGTCGAGATCAGGGCCACCGAAAGCGCAACAGGTGGGCTTCCAGACCGGCACCTCGAGCACGCGATCTATCGTGCCATCAGGTGCG
The DNA here is from genome assembly GCF_056533845.1 of Ruegeria sp. F5. Classification (NCBI taxonomy): domain Bacteria; kingdom Pseudomonadati; phylum Pseudomonadota; class Alphaproteobacteria; order Rhodobacterales; family Roseobacteraceae; genus Ruegeria; species Ruegeria sp. F5. The sequence goes on from NZ_JBQFOU010000004.1 coordinate 356,060, forward strand.
ATGCGAACAACGCGATGGCCTTCCCATTCGGCGTTCCAGACGCCCCCTTCGGCATCGACACAGGACCCATCAGGCAAGCCGGGCTCATCATTGAAAGAAGCGTGCCGCCGACGGTTCGAAACGGTTCCACTGCGGGTGTCGTAATCAAATGCGACGATTTCCCGATCCGGAGTATCCGCGAAGAACATCGTCTCACCGTCGGATGTAAAGCAAGTCGAATTGGCGCAAGACACTCCTTCGATAATCGTCCGCACACTCAAGTCTTTATCGACGAGGATGACTGACGAATCGGCCTTACCAGAAACTTCGTTCATGCCTCCAACAATCAATCGCCCCTGGCGATCGGTTCGCCCGTCGTTCAGCCGTGTCTCCGGATTGTTCGGCTCGAATCGTGCCACGAGGGTTTCCTCGCTATTGGGCGAATCGAACAAGACAACTCGATCAGCATAAGCAACAATCAGACCGCCAGACGCGCGCGGCGCGAAGCAACACACACGCTCCGGCATCTCATGAGAGGCAGCTTCTAACGTTGCAGCATCAAATGACCAAAGCGCACAACCTTCAATGTCGGTCCACCAGACAAGACCATCGGCGGGATTCCAGAAAATCCCTTCCCCGTGCTGGTTCTTACAATCGACGACCAACTCTGCGCGCACTTTTTGATCTCCTAAGTACATTCTGATATCTGATATACCAGCTTGCCTAATCTGGTGTATCAGATATCTTGCATCTGGCAACACCTTTTTTTGGAGATATCCTCAGATGGCGCTTGAGAGACCCAAGTCTTTGCGTGAACTCGCACTGGAACATTTGCGGAATAGTATTATCGATGGCTCCCTGAAAATGGGTCAGGTTTTGTCGGAGCGAAAAATCTCCGAAGAGTTGGGCGTATCGAAATCGCCAGTCCGCGAAGCACTCGCTCAATTACGTGACGAAGGGTTGGTCAGTATCGAGCCTCAAAAAGGCGCACGCGTTTTTTCGCTGTCTGAGCCGGAAGTGACTCAGATCTGCGATTTCAGACAGGCTATCGAAACTGCCGCCTTTGAACTTGCGTTGTTGCGGAACCCGGAAGGTCTTGCCGGCGACATGCAGCGTGTCGTGAAGGACATGGAGAAAGAACGCAGGCGAGGTAATGAAAAGGGCTACCTTTCACTGGATACCGCATTTCATCAATTGATTTTTGAACATGCAGGTAACGACTACCTGACGGCCAGCTATACACGCTACATCGGTAAGATTGCCGCATTGCGAACCCATTTGGCGAAGCTGCCACAGCATACTGAGCTCTCCTTCGATGAGCATTCGAAAATCGCTATTGCAGTTCGCGAAGGCGACATGGCCAAAATCAAATCTCTTCTCACTGCGCATATTGACCGCACCAGACAAGCCTACAAAAGCGCCGCCATCGTCCTCGAAGGAGCGACCGCATCCTAGCAAAAACGTAGCTTCGTTGTGACGGGGGCGGGCCAAAACGACGCCGCCCCTTTCTTTTGGGCACCTCCCGGGTTTTTCTTTTTCAGTTGACATCTGAGATATCAGATGCCAATCAAAAGGCGGGAGGAAGCTTGTATGACGCCAGTAATGAAGCCTGATTCACCAGGGCTACAGCCACTGATCCAGCTGGATCGGGTTGGCAAAAGCTTCGGCACGAACATTGTTTTGGATGGCGTCGACTTTGAATTGAGACCCGGCGAAGTTCACGCGCTTTGTGGGGAAAACGGCGCCGGAAAATCCACCTGTCTCGGCCTGTTTTATGGGCTTCACCAACCCTCTGCTGGGCGTATCCTGTGCGACGGCAAGGAACAGCGAGTCGAAAGCCCATCGCACGCGCAATCCCTGGGCATCGGCTGTGTTTTCCAAGAGCTCAGCCTCGCTGGCGCGCTCTCTGTTGCGGAAAACATCTACGCGGGCCGCGTACCCACCCGGTTCGGCGTAGTTGACTGGCCCGAACTGCGCCGCCGAGCGGAGGCGTTGCTGGCGGAATTCGGTCTGGATATCGACGTCTCAACACCCGTGGAAAACTTGCCGATCAGCTCCCGCCAGATTGTTGAAATCGCCAAGGCTCTGTCGTTGAATTCCCGCGTCCTTTTGCTGGATGAACCGACATCTGCATTGGCACCCGACGAAGTAGAGGCACTATTCGAAGTCCTAAAGTCCCTGACAAAAAAAGGGATTGGCATCGTCTATGTCAGCCACCATATGGCCGAGATTTTCCAGACCTCGGATCGCATTACCGTTTTGCGAGATGGGCGACACATCAGCACTTTACCGGTTTCGGAAACTTCTCAGGAACAAGTCGTTGCCGAGATGATCGGCGGCGCTCACCCCGGTGATGTCACGCGGTCAGGCAAGATTAACGGCGAAGAGGTTTTGCATGTCCAACACCTAACCCATCCAGGTGAATTCGAAGACATTTCTCTCTCCATTAAAGCCGGAGAGATTGTAGGCATGGCGGGGTTGATGGGCGCTCGCCGTAGCGAGATTGTTCGATCGATTGTCGGGCTGATGCATGGCGCGACCGGGGAGATCAGACTTCACGGCAAACCTGTTAACTTTGCGTCCTTGCGGCAGGCGATGCGTGCTGGGGTCGGGTTTGTTCCCGAAGAACGCAAGACTGAAGGCCTCTTTCTGGAACAATCACTCAGCGACAACCTGATCGCGGCCAGTCTTTCCGATCATGCGTCTGCTGGGTTCATGCGTTCGGGCTCGATCAAAGCAGCCAGCCAAACAGCCATTGACGCCTTCAGTGTCAAAACCAGCGGGATTAACGAACTTGTTGGTGATCTCTCAGGGGGCAATCAGCAAAAGATTATGTTGGCCAAGTGGCTCAAACGCGCGCCAGCTCTTCTGATCATTGAGGAGCCCACAAAAGGGGTCGATGTCGGAGCCAAATTCCAAATTCACAAGGAACTTTTGCGTCGAGCAGCCGAGGGAATGGCCATCCTCGTCGTGTCATCCGATTTTCCCGAACTTGTCTCTCTCTCGACCCGCATCCTTGTCGTCCACGACGGTCGCCTCATGGGAGACATCGCAGCCGCTGAGGCAACCGAAACCACGCTTCTTCAAATGGCCGCCGGAAATTCCGCCCCAATTGTTGATGCGCCCCAATCCAATCAATCAGGAGTCGCGACGTGACCATGACCGCTCAAGCCAACTTGCCCATGAAGCGTCCGCTGCTGCGCCGTGTTTTGCAAGCGTTTGTTGATATTCGTGAACTGACGCTGATCGTTCTGATCGCCGCCATCATCATCGTGATGTCCAACGTTAATCCCTATTTCCTCAGCTTCTCGAACTTTCGAGCCGTGGCCGTGGGCATGGCCCCCACCGCGATCATCGTGATCGGTATGGCGATCCTACTTGCATCCGGCGGGTTCGATCTTTCCGTTGGATCGGTTATGGCTTTGTCTTCTACCGTCGTAGCCATGCTGCTTTTGACTGGCATGCCAATTCCGCTCGCTGTGGTATGCGGATTAGTGTTGGGTGGAATTGTCGGGGTAGTGAACGGTTTGCTCGTGACCGGCCTCGGGATCAATCCGCTTATCGCGACCCTCGGCACGATGTCGATCGCGCGAGGCATCGCTCTTGTCCTGACCGAAGGTTTTTCTGTCTCAAGCCTGCCGGCATCATTTGCCTGGATCGGCAAAGCTGACATAGGCGGCTTTCCGGTAATCGTCTTGTTCACCATTCTGCTCGTCGTTCTGTTTGACCTGGCCGTCCGCCATACGCGCTTTTTCCGTCAGGTCTATTTCATCGGCGCCAATGAAAAGGCCGCGATGTTGTCAGGCATCCATGTCACACGCGTGCGTATCATTCTGTACGCACTGACCGGTATTCTGGCTGCTTTGGCGGGTGTATTGCTGGCCTCCCGCCTGATGAGCGGCACGCCCACGGCAGGAAACGGTATCGAACTTCAGGTTCTGGCAGCAGCTGTCATCGGTGGCGCATCCCTACGCGGCGGCGAAGGTACTATTCTTGGTGCTTTCCTCGGCGTCGTTTTCGTCGCGTTGATCAACAACACTATGACGATGCTGGCCGTATCGATCTACTGGCAGATGATCGTCATCGGCGGTGTACTCGTTACAGCGGTCGCCTTGGACATGCTGATCCGAAGCAAACGGGGCTGAGCCCGAAGCTTTCCAAAACTCAACAACAACTAAAGATCCAAAACAGGGAGACTACGATGACTGAATTGAATGTGAATCGGCGCAGGCTGCTGACAGCGGGCACCACCGCTGGATTGGCCGCAGCGTTCGGACTGCCCATGCTGTCCAAAGAAGCCATGGCGCAAGCGGCCGGCAAGGAGTATGTGTTCCTGTCCATCGTCACGCAGGTGCCGTTCTGGGTGGACTATCGAAATGCGATGGAAGACCTTGAGGAACTGATGGGCATCAAGGCCACATTCACGGGCCCGTTGGATTTCGACACGGCCGCACAAGCACGCCAATTGGATGAACTGATCGCAAGACGTCCCGCAGGCATCCTTATCTTCCCCGGTGATCCGGCCACTCTGGCCCCCGGCGTCGAACGTGCGGTTGAGGCCGGTATTCCTGTCACATGTTGTATTGGCGACATTCCCGACAGTCCCCGGTCCACATTCCTTGGTATCAACGGCGTTCAGGCAGGACGTGTCGGCGGCGAAATGCTGGCGCAAGCGATTGGCGGTAAGGGCAAAGTCATTCTCGGCACTTTCCCTGCCCCCTCCACATTGGAGCGGGTCGAAGGGTATAAACAAATCTTTGCCGAGAAATACCCGGATATCGAGGTGGTCGACGTCGTCAACGATAAGGCCGACCCGTCCTATGCGCCGACAGCCTATCTTCAGGCCATTCAAGCGAACCCGGATATTGTTGGCATTGGCGGCACGGACGGCGACAGCGGCAAAGGCGCTGCAATTGCCGTGAATGAGGCGGGACGCAAGGACATCAAGATCGTCGCGATGGACCGAAATGATGATATGCTTCCCTATATCGAAGACGGCACAATTCACGGCGCAGTGGCGCAGAAATCCTATCTTGAGATCTTTCTCGCCTTCCACATGATGCATTGGCAAAACACTGACGCGCTGAAGGTCTTGCCCGATTGGAAGGCGGCTGGCATCAATCCTCTACCCGAGCGCGTAGAAACCGGGGTTATGCCAATTACTGCCGAGAACGTCGTCCAGTTCAAGCACACCTAAGCGATTGTCCCGGTGCATTCTATCGCGCCGGGAAAACGATAGGAGGGGTTAAATGTCGGACAGATGGAGCGTTCTTCACCTGCAGCAAAAGGATCTGCGGCTGACACTCCTGCCCGGCATCGGGGGCCGCTTATGGGATATAAACTTCCAAGGTCGCTCCCTCCTATTTCAAAACGCAGATCTCGACGGTTTGGATGTCGATGACACACGGCTTACTGATCTGCCCACACGCTCTCCACAATTTGGTTTTCCACTCTGGGGCGGCGAGAAGACTTGGATCGCCCCAGATGCATCCTGGGTAAACGGCGCTCCGTTTCCCGTGTTGGACAGCGGCTCTTACCAGATCACTTCAAGAAGCAGCAATCGTATCGACATGACCAGCGCATTATGCCCGACCTCGCACTTGTCATTGTCGCGCCGCATCACGCTGACCTCGGCGGAAAGCTGGGAAATAGAACACATCGTGGTCAACCATGGGACCTCCTCGCGCCTGACCGGCATTTGGTCAGTCATGATGCTTAACACCCCCACCAAGGTCGGTGTCGAATTGGAAGACCCTGCATTTTATCCTGTTTTTGGCTCTGCCGAAGGGATGATAGCTACGCACGGCAAAGGCATTGTCGTGGATTGCAACAGACAGCAGGAATTCAAGGTCGGGCTACCGAACCCCAACGGTCGTACATTGGTACGGAGCGGCGCTGATGCCCCGTTGCTAATGTGCTCGGTACCAGAACCTCAAAAGGGCGATCAATTTGCACACGACTATCCGTTTGAGGTCTTTAATTCAGCCGATTACGCCTATTGCGAAGCGGAGTGGCACTCCCCGGCACGCAAGCTCGCACCAAGTGAAACGCTGAGTTTTCGGCAGACGTTCCGCGTCTTGACGGATGAAGATGCAACCCAAATGCAATTGGGGTTCACAAACAACAAGGAGTTCCTGTCATGCATGTCTTGATTACAGGCGCAGGCGGGCATCTCGGCCGCAAACTCTTCAACGTGCTAGAAAGCGACTCCGATTACACCGTCTCTGGCATCGACATCCGTCCCGTTGATCATCCCGACATTCACACCGCAGACCTGTCCGACGACAGCAGTTGGGTCAGTTTGCTAAAGGGAGTGGACGTTATCGTGCATCTTGCCGGAGACCGAGAGCCTTCCGCCACTTGGGCCTCCGCGATCAAACACAATATGGATGCAACGCTTTCTCTCTATCACCATGCGGCAGCCATGGGCGTCAGCCGCGTGGTTCTTGCCAGCTCCAACTGGGTTCACGGCGACAAAAGGTTCACGCACGACGTTCTCAACAGCACGACACCACCAGGGCCAGTAAACGCTTACGGCATGTCAAAGCTGTTCTGTGAACGGACAGGGGCCTATTTCGCCGAGCATCAAGGACTGTCGGTCATCTGCCTGCGCATCGGATGGACGCAATGGACTCATGACAATCAGCCCGGCTCGCATATGGCGATGGGCCGATGGGGTCAGGAAATGTGGCTGAGCGATCGGGACTTTTTAGGCGGAATGCGCGCCGCAATAGATGCCAAGGACATTTCCTTCGCAGCCCTGAACCTAATGTCAGATAACCCGGGGATGCGCTGGGATATCACCGAAACGCGGCAAGCGATTGGCTACTCTCCAAAGGACGGAAGCCCCGCGAAAACAACAGTGGGCATTGTCTTAAGATCCACGCTGAAACGGCTGTTTGCAGTCCGACTCCCCAGCTATTTCACGACACGTTTTCCGGATTGGTAGAGTACAAGGTCCGGGCATTGTTGCGTCTCGCACAATCAGCTTTCGAAACCTCGTATCGAATTAAGAACTTAAAAAGATAAGCGTTTTCGTCTTCGCGGTCGACGGAGAGCGACATAACACCCCTGCCCCGCTCAACCCAAGTTCTTCTGACAATACCTCCGGAATTTTCGAACTTTTGTTGCTATGGATCGCACCAAATCTGGCATGCGCGTAAATATCTGAGTTCGCGCCACCTAAACATCGGATGCGGACATTTGTGCAATCTCCAGCATTCGGTACTTTGGGTTCAGAGCTGCCGTTCGCTGCGTTCTGTCTGAGTGACCGCCTTGCGGACAAAGCCGCCATCGGTTTCTGTATTCCCAATGTCCTTTCTCAGCCATCAAGACGACGTCGCGGGCTTGATCCGACGTGTTCAGGGACGCGATGTTTGGCGAAAGTTGATCCCCCAATACAAGGATCACGTCAGGTGCTGCCGCAGACCGTTCTCGCACAATTACTTGGGTGTTTTTACTTTGTGATGAACGGGTGGCGTGATCCGTCTGTTCACGGCAGGAGTGCCTCGATCTCATTCGTAATAGAGGCCGAAAGCGGATCAACGGTCGAGCTGAATGTTTCGACGACCGTGCCATCGGGGCCAATCAAGACCTTGTTGAAGTTCCACCGTGGCACGAAGCCTTCCTCCTCTTTCAAGAATCGGAAGAATTGGTGAGCATCAGGTCCAGTCACGCGTGTTATCACGCTCATCGGCAAATCTATGCCGTATTGTAGCGCGCAGAAATCTCGCACTTCTTCGTTGGTCGCCAACTCTTGTTTGAAGTCATCCGAAGGGACCGCGACGACAACCAATCCGCGGTTGCGATACCGATCGTAGAGGTCTTGAAGCCCTCGGTATTGACGGGTGAACGCACACTGTGATGCCGTATTGACCACTAGAACCGGTTGGCCGTGCCAATCTGACAGCGAAAACGTTCCCCCGTCGATCGAGTCAAACTGCGCATCAAGTTCAAAAGCCCGCACTTGTTTGCCCAACAAGATCAAGCCGCAAAGCACAATTACTCGCAACATTCTACGCCTCCAATTCTTTATTTGAATACGCAAGATCAATACGGGTGGATTTCATTTTGCGGAGATATCGCGCGCGCTGCGCGTTAAGCTCGATGGTCGCAACTCCAAAATTGAAAGTTTGGAGTATGCGAAAAGTAACTTCAGGCCCATGATCAGAAATTGCCCTAATTCTCAGTAGTTCTGCCAAAACGGCTTTAACCGAATGCACTTGATATCGGTCGTGTGTTGGAGGCCCGTCTGCCCAATTGTCAGAAACCTAAGCCAAACTCAGATGGATCCTGATCCTGCTTGCGGCCTAGCCTTCTGAAATCGTTCGATTGTAAGACAAACTCATGCGGATTGAGCCGGTTCTTACCGCACCAAAACCTGCTAAGCGGACAATTCGGAAGTAAAGCTGTAATTTTAGGTGAGCGACATCTCTCAGGAGAATGGATAACTAAGATGAACATTTTTTTGCGAACTGATTGGGCCTCAGACGAAGGTTGGAACGAAAAACGCGAAGGGCAAAACGCTGGAATGGGCATTTCGTTTCTTTTCAATGAAGTGACAGAATCCGGCAAAGGACCGCCGTTCCACAAGCACTCATATGACGAAGTTCATCTGGTGCGTCAGGGACAAGCTCGGGTCACTGTTGGAGACGAAGAGGCAGTTGTGAAAGAAGGCGACATCTTGGTTATTCCTGCAAATACGCCACATACGGTTTTGACTTCAGGAAAAGGACCCTTTGAGATCATTAGCGTCCATTTATCCGACAAGTTTACGATGGAAGTCCTTAAATGAGTTCATCCATTGTCCAAGAGTGGATTGAAGGGTTCAGTTCAGCCCTTCGCCGGGTGCTGTCTGACGAATTCGAACTCGTCTCTGGTAGGCCATTGAGGCTGTCCTTTATCTACCCGGTTCACTTTGGAATTGTGGGCGATATGGCGCTTGGCTTCAGGCTCATCACGCCACCCTACGGGCAGTGTCTGAAGATAGCATCGAAGATCGGAGGTTTAGCTATGCTGAAATCCATGGGGCCGAAAACGGTCTACCTGACCGGCATGTTGGGCGTTCTTCTAGCGACTATCGTTTTCCCTGAGATCGCGCTCGGCCTACCGCGGCGGATTGCGCCTGACCTGATCGGAATACGCTGATGATACTGCTTCGCGCACCTTTGCAACCGCCAGAAATCACCAAAGAAATCAGGGACAGATTCGAAACGGTGGATGAGGCCGATGCAATGGCTTCAGCCAAAAGAGTCACGGCTGTCGCCACAAAAGGCAATATCGGCCTGCCGGGTGAGATCATGGCAAAGCTGCCTGCCTTGCGGCTGATCGCGGTTTATGGAGTTGGTGTTGACAAGATCGATCTTGAACAAGCACGTGCACGTGGAATCGTTGTTACCACAACTCCCGACGTGTTGACTGACGCAGTCGCAGAAAACGCCGTCGCACTCATACTAGCGTCGGCCAGGCGTGTAGTCGAAGGGGACAATCATGTGCGAAGTGGTGCCTGGTCAAAGTCCAAACTTGGTCTCGGTTACAGCTTACGCGGCCGCACCCTAGGAATTCTTGGGTATGGCAGGATCGGTCGGCGGATAGGTGAATTGGCGCGTGGTTTTGGAATGACAATATTGTACACCGGACGCGCACCCGCAGCAGGAGAAGAAGATAAGTATCGAGCGACGGCAACCGCCCTCGCCCGCGATGCGGACATCCTCGTTATCGCCGCGGCTGGCGGCGCTGAAACAGCTGGAATAGTAGACGCCGAGGTGCTTGAGGCACTTGGCGAGAATGGACTGCTAGTCAATATCGCACGCGGGAGTATTGTTAACGAGGATGACCTGGTTTTTGCCCTGAAGGAGGGCGTAATCGGGGGTGCCGCGCTTGATGTATTCGAGAATGAACCGTCTCCGCGTCCGGAATTTGCGCAGATGAGAAACGTCGTGCTGACACCTCATCAGTCATCAGCGACAAAGGATGCGCGACAGGCGATGGGACGGCTTGTAATCGACAATCTCGCAGCCTTCTTCGACGGGAAGCCACTTATAACACCCTTGGAGCTCTAAAAATGACGCGGGTCGTATCTATTGGCGAGGCACTGGTCGAACTGACTCAGTCCGAAGGTTCTCCCGGGAGGTCTCGAAAAGGGCATGGTTGCGACACACTGAACACGGCGATTTATTTGGCCAGGTGCTCGGCCCGGGCAATGTTAAATATGTGACACGGCTTGGGGGACGACGCTTTGTGAGATTGGGTCCTGTCCAATCTGACCGGTGAGGGCGTAGAAACAAACTGCATAGCCAGTGTCCCCGCAAAAACGCTTGGATTGAGCACGATAGAATGCGATGAGAACGGAGACAGCTCATTCACTTATTGGCGCGACCAATCGGCAGCGCGTGGCCTGCTACAATTGTCTGCGCTTGAAGAAAACGCGGTTAGAAATGCACGGGCGTTGTTCGTCTCAACCGTAAAACTGGCGATTCTCAGTACAGACGCTCGGGCTCGTCTCCTTGGGCTGATGGAATACCTCAAATCTGACGGGCGCGACGTTTTCTTTGACCTGAACTACAGGTCGGTTCTCTGGGAAGACTCCGACTTTGCCCGAACATCGATCACTCGAGCATTGGCCGTTTCAACTTTGGCTTTGCCATCCCAAGATGATGTGTCTGAACTTTGGCAAGTTAAAACCCATGATCCGGCGCTTAAATCTGCGAGCTTTGGGAGCACCGAGTGTTCTCCTGAAGACAGGCGGCGGACCGATTTACTACTCTAAAGTAAACGAGACGCGACAATTCAAGTTTGAACGAATTGAATACCCAGTTAATACAATAGGTGCCGGCGACAGCTTTAATGCGGCGTTCATCGCCAGCCGTTTTTCCGAGCAATCAATAGAAGAGGCAGTCTGTTCAGGCCCAGCGCTGATGTCACGGGTAGTTCTTTCCAAGGGCGCCGTTATAAATCGAATTGAAACGGCTGTGGGTCGTGCAATATTGTTGTGAATTTTAGGTCGTTGACGCTCGCGTCACTACCAGGTGAATGACCTTAGGCATACCCAACAGCCCGCCAAAAATAATGTCTCTTGCCATTCACTTTCACGAAACCCTCGTCCAACCGCCACTTCCATTTCGATAATGCGCGCAGCTGCTGAACACGCTTCCGTCTGATCCCGGCAGCAAACATCGGGCCAAATCTGTTCCAAAAGTATCGGACGGTTTCGTGGCTCACGTCGATGCCTCGCTAGTGTAACAGATCTCTCGACATTCCGAAGCGATAGCGGGAATCGGAAGTACAGCATCACCGCAAGGCGGATGATCTCGGGATTGGTTATAAAGTATTTGAAAGAGGTAGGTCTGGTCATGGGCAAAAGCTACGCAACCGCACTGCCCGCTCAACCAAAGCTCTTCTGACAAGGCCGTGACCAATGCTGCATTTACCGACCAATGCCAGATTTCTGATCGAGATACCCCATTAGTTCTCTTCAGGTTTCGGCCGGACTATTAAGCACTTACAGCAGATGGGTTTGGATTGATTTGGACAGCCGCGATCGTTTCTGTACGTAGTTAGCCGTTCCTTTGGTTTTCTTTGGAATCCCGAAACCGTCGCGCCAGGTAATCCACGAACGCTCTGGTTTTTGGTGCTAGATT